>DASZIT010000001.1:0-26149 GCA_035948855.1 Acidimicrobiales bacterium
GGCCGGCGTCACCCAGGTCACCCGCACCGTCTCGGCCAATCTCGGCAACCTCGACACCCTGCTCAACTCCACCAACCTGCTGTTCGCGGCGGCCGGGCGGGCCTACGACCCCACCCAGAACTGGCTCAACCTGAACCTGGCCCTGTCGGCGGGAGCCACCGCCTCGTCGGTGTCCGGCTACATCCGCGACCGGCTGGCCGGCATCTGCCGCCGGTTGCTGGCCAACCACGCCTCCGGACTGCCCGCCGCCACCCTCCAGACCCTGGGGGTCTGCGGCGATCCCAACTCCGGCTTCTTCGACCCGTTGTTGGGGGTGATCCCTTCGATCCTGAGCCAGCTGACCAGCGGGCCGGGCGGCGGCCCGTCGGCCACTGCGCTGGCCGCGCTCATCGCCAAGGGGATGACCATGATCCCGGGCGCCGCCGACATCCAACCCCCGGCGGCCACCGCCCCCGCCCCGTCGGCGACCTCGGCGGCTCCGCTGGCTCCCTCGTTGTCCACCCCGGGCACCTCGCAGCTCCCGCCGTTGCCCACGGTTCCGTCCGCCCCTCCGTCGTCCGGCGGTGGACTGGGCGGGTTCCTCAAGAGTCTGCTGGGGGATCTCTGAGATGACCATCTCCCGGCGCCTCCGCCTAGCCCTGGCCCTCCTGGTCGCCGGGGGACTCGCCGTTACCGGCTGCAACCTTCCCTTCCAGTCCCCGGCCACCCTCACCACCTCGGCGACCTTCGCCGATGTCGGCGACCTGTCCACCGGGGCATCGGTGCAGATGGCCTCGATCCCGGTCGGCCACGTCATCTCCATCTCCCTGGTCGGCACCCAGGCCAAGGTGACCATGGTGTTGAACCAGTCCGCCGACGTTCCTCAGAACCTCTCCGCCCAGCTCCGGCGGACCTCGCTGCTCGGCGAGCAGTACGTCGATCTGATCCCCGACCCCACCCACCCCGGGGCGGCGATGCACACCGGGGAGGTCATCGGCGACACCTCGGTGCAACCCGGCATCGCCCAACTCCTCTCCGCGGGGGCGACGGTCATCGGTGGCGTGAACAGCACCCAGCTGGCCGACCTGGTGGCCAACTCCGCCCAGGGTTTCGGCGGCCAGGGCGGCAACCTGCGCAGCCTGCTGGACAGCTTGAGCACGGTCATCCACGGCTACGCCGGACGCACCTCCACCATCCAGTCCCTGATCACCAATGCCGATCAGCTGTCGGCGACCCTCGCCCCCGAGGCGGCCCAGAACGCCCAGGCGATTTCCACCCTGTCCCAGACCACCGGGGTGCTGGCCAACCAGTCCGACCGGTTGGTGACCCTGCTCCAGTCGCTCAACGACCTGTCCGTACAGAGCAGCAGCATCCTCTCCTCCTACACCCCCCAGATCGACGACCAGTTGACCGGGCTGGCTGCCACCGTCCAATCGCTGCAGGCGACCGAGAATGACCTCGGGAGCTTCCTGCAGTTCCTCCCCGGCCACAACACCGCCCTCCAGCAGGTGACCAAGGACAACCAGGTGCAGATCCTCACCGACCTGATCATCTGCGGCCTTCCCGGCGGTGGGTCCTCGGCGAATCCGGCCTTCACCTGTGGGTCCTCCAAGTGATCACCCGCCGGATCGTCACCAACCTCATCACCTTCTTCGTGATCGCCGGTGTGTTGATCGTCTTCGGCCTGATCAATCTGCTGGGAAACCCGTTCCAGTCGACGACGCCGGTCTCGGCCCTCCTCCCCAACGCCTACGGGATCTACTCGAACTTCTCAGTGACCCTCAACGGCGTGCAGGTGGGAACCGTCCGCTCGGTGTCCCTGACCCCTACCGGGGCCAAGGTGAACATGGCCATCAACCCCGGGGTCAAGGTCCCCGGTGACGTGGCCGCCGAGATCGAGATCGCCAACACCCTCGGAGAACAGCAGATCGACCTGGTGCCTCAGCACGGCGGCACGGCTCCGGCGTTGCGGGCGGGGGCACAGATCCCGGTCGCCCCCGGGGGCGCACCGGCTGACATCGGGCAGGTCATCGCCACCGCCACCCAGTTCCTGGCCGCCATCCCGGTCGACAATCTGAACACGCTCCTCCACGAGACGGCGACCGCCCTCAACGGGAATGCCGCCAATGTCCACACCATCATCACGTCGGGGACCCAGTTCGCCCAGGAATTCCTGGCCTTCCAGCAGGCGTTCAAATCACTGCTGGCCAGTGCCCCCCCGGTGCTCGACACCGTCACCGCGTCGTCACCCCAGTTGACGTCGGCCCTGGCCAACACCGCCGCCCTGCTGAACGTCCTGACCGTCCAGCAGGCGAACTTCCTGAGCCTGCTCGACACCGGGGCGGGCTCGACCCAACTCCTCAACCAGCTGATCGTGGCCGAGCGCCCGAACCTGGCCTGCGTGGTCCACGACCTCGCCGCCACCACCACCAACCTGTCGCAACCCACCAACCTCAACAACCTCAGCACCGACCTGGCCAACAACCAGCTGTTCTTCGGAGCCGTCGAGGGGCTGTCGGTCACCGGGCCGGCCCGGCAGTTGACGGCCAGCGAACCGGCCCGCACCAACCAGGAGTATCTGCGCACCCGCCTGATCCTGCCTCCGGTGCTGACCCCGGCGGCCCAGACCTATCCGACGCCCAAGGCGGTTCCGCCGATCAGTCCGGCGGCCGGCTGTTCCACCGAGTTCGGCAACGGGGTGGGGGCTGCCTCCCAGCCCGGTTTCACGCCGGCGGCGCCGGTGGCCATCAACACCGCCTCGGTGGCCGCTGGCCAGGTGCGGGGCGGGGGGACACCGATTGCCGGGGCCCCGTTGACCACGGCCACCGCCGCCATCCAGAAGCCATCGCCGTCGCCGGCCACGCCGTTCACGGTGCTGCCGTTGATGGGGGCGGCGGTACTGTTACGGGGCCCGGTCCGGCGGCGGCTGCGGAATCGACGCCATCGTGAGGAGACTGAGTGACCGAGGAGCCAGGCCGCAAGCCCTACAAGGTGTCAGTGGTCGACCGCGAAACCGGGAGCGCCCGGCCCAGCCGGCCCGACGATGCCGGCACTTCCTCCGAGGCGGATTCGGCCGACGTCGAAGACACCGGGGAGGGGCCGGACGCCACCAGCCCGGATCCGAAGGGGGTGGCTTCGAAACCGGCGGCTCCCGGCTCCGGCGCAGCCAAATCGGCGCCGGCCACCAAGGCCCGGTGGTACACCCGGTCCCTGGGGCGCAAGAGCCAGATCGTGGTGTTGGTCATCGCCGTCCTCGGGATCGTCGGGACCGTGGTGTTCGGTCAGGCCTGGGCGACCCTCAATGGCCGGGCCGGACAGCAGACCCAGGTGCAGACGGTCACCCGCAACTTCCTTCTGGCCCTCACCAATTTCGATTCCAAGAGCGTCGACGCCGACTTCAACAAGATCCAGGGATATGCCACCGGGTCCTTCGCCAACCAGTCGAACCAGTTCTTCGGCTCCACCATCCGCAGCCAACTGGAGGCGGCCCTGGCCTCCTCCCGCGGCCAGATCCGCAGCCAGTTCGTGCAGTCGATCAATGGGAACACGGCCACCGTCTATTCGGTGGTCGACCAGACCTACATCAACAACAAGATGAGCTCGCCGTCCGCCGACGAGCTCCAGATCCAGACTGACCTCACCATGACCGGAGCCGGCTGGAAGGTGTCGAATGTGACGGTGCTCAACAACAGCGGGGCCGGCTCGGGCACCGGGTCGACGTCAACTTCGAGCCCCACCACCACGGTGCCGTCAACCACCACCGCCCCCTCGACCACTGCGGCGCCGTAGGTACGGCCGGCTCGCCTACAGCCGGCGGGCGGGGACCTGACTGGAGGCTTGCCCGGTGGCGTGAGGACGCGCCGCCATTGGGCGAATGGTCAGCGTGATTCGCTCAACGGCGAAGACTTTGGACCGTCGATGGTCGGCCGGCGACGAAGTCGAGGGAAGACGCCCCCCGTCCGGCGTGGACCAGATCGGACGTCGTTGGCCGACTGACCCATGCCCGGACGAGCAGCGCCCCGGTTCCCGCAACCCCCACCATCCGGGTTCCCCGTGACGCTTTCAATCATCGGCAGCTCGACCCGGAGCCCTTAGCCCATACCGGAAAATTCTTACCGTGGTCACCCTCGGTGGCCGCCGGCCCGATCTGAGGGCGGACATCGCGCCGTCGGTGGCCGTCACCCCTCCAGCGAGGCCAGCAACCCTTCATCAAAGCCGTCCAGCGAGTCGAGCACCGCCTCGCAGAATCCCCAGCGGGCCGACCCGGCCGCCGACGGCTCGGGGACGACCACCACCCGCATCCGGGCGGCCTTGGCCGAGATGGCGCCGTTGAAGGAGTCCTCCACCGCCAGGCAGCCGGAGGGTTGGACGCCGAGCTTGGCCGCGGTCGACAGGTAGGCACCGGGATGGGGTTTGCCCAGCGGCTCCCATTCGGCGGAATGCCACACGCGGACCTCTGATTCGATCCCCAGACGACGGAGGGCGGCCTCGATGACCACCGCGTACGACCCCGAGCACACCGCCACCGGGAGTGACAGGCGGCCACAGAGTTCGACGGCCTCGAGGGCCCCGGGCATCGGCTCGCCCTTGGCGGCGATCAGCTCGGCCACCCGTTCGGTGGTCGCCCGCTCGACCTCCACCCGGGTCATCCCCGTCCAGGGATGCCGGTCCCACCAGTGGCGGACGGCGTCGTCGATCCGGAGGCCCATGGTCTGGCGGGTATCCGTCTCCGACAGGTGGAGCCCCACCGAGCCGAACACCTCGATCTCCGCCTGGCGCCAGTACGGCTCGGAGTCGATGAGCAGGCCGTCGAGATCGAAGATGACCGCGGCGATGGGCCGACCGGCGTGGGCCTCGGCGGACGGAACCTCGGCGATCAGTCGAGCTTCTTCACGACGTCGACCATCGCCTCACCGGCTTCGGTCGGGTTGAGGGCGACGATGACCCCGGCTGCGGCCAGGGCGTCCATCTTGGCCTGGGCGGTGCCCTTGGAGCCGGAAATGATGGCCCCGGCGTGGCCCATCTTCCGCCCCGGCGGGGCGGTCACCCCGGCCACGTAGGAGACCACCGGCTTGGTCACCGAGGAGCTGATGAACTCGGCTGCCTCCTCTTCGGCGGAGCCGCCGATCTCCCCGATCATCATGATGGCCCGGGTGTCGGGATCGGCCTCGAAGGCGCGCAGGCAGTCGATGAAGCTGGTGCCGGGAACCGGGTCACCGCCGATGCCCACACAGGTGGTCTGCCCGACACCCTGCTGGGAGAGCTCATGGAGCGCCTGGTAGGTCAGGGTCCCGGAGCGGGAGACGATCCCCACCGGGCCGCCGGGCATGGCGATGTCCCCCGAGGTGATGCCGATGTTGCACTTTCCCGGCGAGATGATCCCCGGACAGTTGGGCCCGAGCAGACGGGTGGCGGGGAACTCCCGGACCAGCCGGTTGTAGGCGAGGGCCTCGTCCTGGGCCGGGATGCCCTCGGTGATGCAGACTACGAAGGGAACGCCGGCCCCGGCCGCCTCGATGATGGCGTCGGCGGCGAACTTGGGGGGCACGGAGATGAACGAGGCGTTGGCCCCGGTGGCCTTCACCGCCTCGGCCACGGTGGCGAACACCGGGATGCCCTCGATCTCCTCGCCACCCCGCTTGGGATTGGTGCCGGCCACCACCTGGGTGCCATAGGCCCGGTTGCGGAGCCCGTGGTAGAGGCCCTGGCTGGTGGGGCTGATGCCCTGGACCACGACCTTGGTGTTCTCGTCAACGAAGATACTCACGACTGGCCTCCAGCCAATGCGACCGCACGGCGTGCGGCCTCGATCATGGTCGGCTCCGCCACCAGGCGGTCCGACAGATGGTCGGCCAGGATCTCCCGGCCGGCGACGGCGTTGGTGCCGTCCAACCGCAACACGATGGGTGAACTGATCTCCACCCGGTCGAGGGCCTCGAGGACCCCCTTGGCCACCTCGTCCACCCGGGTGATGCCCCCGAAGATGTTGACGAAGATGGAACGCACCGCCGGGTCGGAGTTGATGACCTCCAACGCCGCGGCCATCACGTCGGCGTTGGCCCCGCCGCCGATGTCCAAGAAGTTGGCCGCCGAGCCCCCGCACTGGTTGACCACGTCGAGGGTGCTCATGGCCAGGCCGGCACCGTTGGCGATGATCCCCACCGAGCCGTCGAGCCCGATGTAGTTGAGGCCCCGGGCCTTGGCCCGGGCCTCCCGCTCGTCCTCGACATCGCTGCCGGCGAACTCCTCCCACTCCGGGTGCCGGAAGGCGGCATTGTCGTCCAGGGTGACCTTGGCATCGAGGGCGTGGACTTTGCCCTCGGGGGTCAGGATCAGCGGGTTGATCTCAGCCAGGTCGCAGTCGCCTTCGGTGTAGCAGGTATACAGCTTCACCAACAGGTCGGCGGCTTGCGCTCGGGCCTCGGGGTCGAGGTTGGCCCGGTCCACCCACGCCCGGGCGGCTTCGAGGCTGAGACCGTCGACCGGGTCGACGTGCAACAGGGCGATGGCGTCGGGATTGGTCACCGCCACCTCTTCGATCTCCACCCCGCCCTCCGCCGACAGCATGCCCAGGTGCTTCTTGGCCGCCCGGTCGAGGGTGAAGCTGGCGTAGTACTCGCGCTCGATGTCCGAGGCGTGCTCGACCCAGAGCCGCTTCACCACGTGACCCTTGATGTCCAGACCCAGGATGTTCCCGGCGTGGGTCCGCACCTCACCGACGTCGTTGGCCAGCTTGACCCCACCGGCCTTGCCCCGGCCCCCGACTTTCACCTGGGCCTTGACCACCACCGGGTAGCCGGCCTGGTCAGCCTGGGCCACGGCTTCCTCGACGGTGTCGGCGACCCCGCCTTTGGAAATCGGGATGCCAAACCGGGCGAAGTACTGCTTGCCCTGGTATTCGAAGAGATCCACCGGATCCATTCCTCTCTATTGATCTATCGGTCTATTGGTGTTGACGGTTCTGAACAAGACGATCGGCGGTGACGTGACGATCTGGGACTCACGCCGTTGATGCGGTTCGAACTGGGGGTTGGGTCAACCACCTTCTCGGGCATCGAGGGCGTCGGCCAGCCAGGCCCCGATGGCCGGCAACGGGGCTCCCGGGGTGAAGACCTCGGCGACGCCCTGGGCCTTCAGCACCGGGATGTCGGCCTCGGGAATGATGCCACCCACCAGCACCAGGACATCGTCGCGTCCCTGCTCTTTGAGGCTTTCGATGACCCGGGGGATGAGGGTGAGGTGAGCCCCGGACAGCAGCGACAGCCCGACGGCATCGGCGTCCTCCTGGATGACCGCCTGCACCACCTGCTCCGGCGTCTGATGGAGCCCGGTGTAGATGACCTCGAACCCGGCGTCGCGCAGGGCCCGGGCGATCACCTTGGCGCCGCGGTCGTGCCCGTCCAGCCCGGGTTTGGCCACGACCACTCGATAGGGTCGTTTCACGAGGGCCGATCCTAAACGACCCGCCCCCCTGGAGCGCCAAACGGGCCGCCCGCCCTGGGGGACGATCGCCTGGCCACCGGCCGGAATTGGCGGCTCGGGCCGAAATCGTCGTGGTACGTTCGATCAGTCGAACTCGATACCACACCCCCCGATTCGGAGGACGCCGTGCCCACGCCGGCCGAAGCCGTGGATCCATCCGACCCACCGTCCTCCCGCTCATCGATATCTTCGGCGCGGATCCGGGGCCTGGTGCGGATCGCCCGCCCCCGCCAGTGGCTGAAGAACCTGCTGGTCTTCGTGGCCCCGGGGGTG
Source organism: Acidimicrobiales bacterium (assembly GCA_035948855.1). Taxonomy (GTDB): domain Bacteria; phylum Actinomycetota; class Acidimicrobiia; order Acidimicrobiales; family RAAP-2; genus DASZIT01. Next base: position 7,735 of record DASZIT010000001.1, read on the forward strand.
GCCGGGGTGCTCTTCCATCGGCACGCCTTCTTGCAGAGCCTGGCCGCCTTCGGGATCTTCTGCCTGGCCGCCAGCGGCGCCTATTTCCTCAACGACTCCCTCGATGCCGAGGCGGACCGGGCCCACCCGGTCAAGCGCCACCGGCCGATCGCCGCCGGCCTGGTACCGGTGGGAATGGGGCTCGGGATCGGCAGCGTGCTCCTGGCCATATCGATCCTCCTCGGCTGGGTCCTGGCCGGGTGGCATATGGCCGTGGTCATGGGCTCCTACGGCGCCATCAACACGCTGTACTCGTTGGCCCTGAAGGACGAGCCGATCCTCGACCTCGCCGCGGTGAGCTCGGGGTTCGTGCTCCGGGCGGTGGCCGGCGGGGTGGCGGCCGGGGTGCCGTTGTCCAACTGGTTCCTCATCGTGGCCTCGTTCGGATCGCTGCTCATCGTCACCGGCAAGCGGTCCGGCGAAAAGCAACTGCTCGACGATCACCGCACCAATCAGGCCGACGTCCGCCAGACCCTCGGGCTCTACAGCGTCTCCTTCCTCCTCACCGTTCGCACCCTGGCCGCGGCGGTGTCGGTGACCGCCTACTGCCTGTGGGCCTTCGAGCGGGCGTCCCAGGTGCACCCCGGGCATGACCCGGTGTGGTTTCAGCTGACCATCGTGCCGTTCGTGATCGCCCTCCTCCACGTGGTGCGACTGCTCGACTCCGGGGAGGGGGCCGCCCCCGAGGAGTTGGCCATCCGCGACCACCGCCTCCAGATCTACGGCCTGGTATGGATCGGCCTGTTCGCCATCGGGATCTACGGCTGATGGGCGGCCCGCCCGCTCGCCGGGCCCTGCTCACCGGCTGGGGCCGGACCGCGCCCTCGTCGGCGGAGGTGGTCCACGCCATCCTCCCCGACGACGTCGACCAGGCCATGAAGGCCGCCGCCTCCGACCCCGATCTCGACCGGGGGTTGATCGCCCGGGGTCTGGGCCGCAGCTACGGGGACGCCGCCCAGAATGCCGGGGGCACGGTGGTGGACGCCACCTGGCTCGATGCCATCCACCAGGTCGATCTCACCCGCGGCCTGATCACGGTGGGGGCGGGGGTGAGCCTCGAGACCCTGATGGAACGGTTCGTCCCCCTGGGCTGGTTCGTGCCGGTGACTCCCGGCACCCGGATGGTGACGGTCGGGGGGGCGATCGCCGCCGACATCCACGGGAAGAACCACCACCGGGACGGCAGTTTCTGCTCCCATGTCACCCGGATGACCCTGGTGACGCCGACCGGGACGGTGGAGCTGTCGCCCCGATCCGACCCTGACCTGTTTTGGGCCACGGCCGGCGGCATGGGGCTCACCGGGGTGATCACCGACGCCACCCTCCAGATGATCGCCGTCGACACCAGCTACATGCTGGTGGACACCGAGCGGGCCACCGACCTCGACGATGTGATGGACAAGATGGTCACCGGGGACGACGGCCACCGCTACTCGGTGGCCTGGATCGACTGCCAGACCACCGGTAGCCGCCTCGGACGTTCGGTGCTGACCCGCGGTGACCATGCCCGCCTCGAGGATCTGCCCGCCCGGCTGCGACAGGACCCGGACCGGGCCCGAGCCTTCCATCCCCGGACCCTGCTCACCGTGCCCATCACCCCCCCGAGCGGCCTCCTCAACCCACTGACCGTCGGGGCGTTCAACGAGTTCTGGTTCCGCAAGGCCCCCCGGCACCAGGTGGCCAAACCCCACCACCTCACCGGGTTCTTCCATCCCCTCGACGGGATCGGATCCTGGAACCGGCTCTACGGCTCCACCGGGTTCCTCCAGTACCAGTTCGTGGTGGCCGACCACCAGGGGGAGACGGTCCGCCAGGTCATCGAGCGGCTCAGCTCGCTGAAGCTGGCCTCGTTCCTGGCCGTCCTCAAGCGCTTCGGACCCGGGGACCCGGGACCGCTCTCCTTCCCGATGGCCGGGTGGACCCTGGCCCTCGACCTGCCGGTCGGCTTCCACCGTCTCGACTCGCTCCTCGACGAGCTCGACCAATTGGTTCTGGCCGCCGGTGGGCGGGTATACCTGGCCAAAGACTCACGGGTGTCGCCGGAGGCCTTCGCCGCCATGTACCCGCGGCTCGACGAGTGGCGAGCGGTCCGTCAACGGGTCGACCCCGACGGGCTCCTCCGATCGGATCTGGGCCGACGGCTCGGCCTCTGCGGCGATGCCGGCAGCACCCCGGCGCCCAAGAAGAAACGGGCGCCGGCGAGAACGACAACCCGGAGCCAGTCCAAGAAGGCGGCCCCGGCCACATCCAGTCCCACCAAAGAACGGAGCTCCCGATGATCGACGCCACCGGCCGACCGCAATCAGTCCTGGTACTCGGGGGCTCGTCCGAGATCGCCCAGTCCATCCTGGCCAAGCTGTGCCCCGGCCGGTGCCGCACGGTGATCCTGGCCGGCCGGGACGGACCCAAGCTGCAGGCCGCCGCCGAGCACACCGCCATCGCCGGCGCCGACACCATCGAGATCGTCGACTTCGACGCCACCGACATCGAGAGCCACGCCAAGGTGATCGATGGGATCTTCAAGCAGTTCGGCGACATCGACCTGGTGGTGGTGGCCGCCGGCGTGCTCGGCGACCAGGGGGCCGACGAACGCGACCCGGTGGCCACCGCCCGGGTGATCAACACCAACTTCACCGGACTGGCCTCCGCCATGCTGGTAGTGGCGGAGCGGCTGCGCCGCCAGGGCTACGGCCGCCTGGTGGTGCTGTCGTCGGTGGCCGGGCTGCGGGCCCGCAAGGCCAACTTCATCTACGGCGCCTCCAAGGCCGGCCTCGACGCCTTCTCCCAGGGTCTGGCCGACTCCCTGCACGGGACCGGCGTCCGGGTGACGATCGTGCGACCGGGGTTCGTCGTCGGCCGGATGACCCACGGGATGACCCCAGCGCCGTTCTCGACCACCCCCGACGCGGTGGCCGACGCAGTGGTTCGCGGCATCGAGTCGGGAGCCGCGGTGGTCTACACCCCTCCGCTGCTCCGGTGGGTGTTCGCCGCCTTTCGCACCCTGCCGAGCGCGGTCTGGCGCCGCCTGCCGGGGTGAGCCGGGGGCGGGCGCGGCCGGGTTTCGCCGGTCGGATCGTCCACGTCCGGCATGGGCATCGCCGCGCGTGACGGGGTTTATTGATGTTGCTGAGCGGCCCCCGGCGCAGGGGAGGCAACAGTCATTCTTCGGTATCCCCCAACGGCTGTGTCCTCAATCGGTCAACGCACCGGACCGGAGGGCACTCACGCTGCTCCGACCGGCACTTCGGGGCAGTCCTTAGGAGGCAACCAAGTGCACGGGGAGTTCCGCATGACGGCGGACCATCAGGCTGTTCGCCCACCTCGGCGTGCGACGAGGATCGAGCGTGATCTCGCTCGTTCGGGCAAGCAGAACACTGAGCACATTCTTCGCTTCCACCCGAGCAAGGGGTGCTCCAACGCAGTGATGAATGCCCCGGCCGAACGCAACATGTCGGCGTGGAACTTTCCGAGTCATGTCCACGGTCTCGGGATGATCAAACATCGCGGGATCGCGGTTGGCAGCACCCCAGAGGAGTAGGACCGTTGCTCCGGCTGGGATCTCTACGCCACCGAGTGCAGTGTCATCTGGCACGAAGCGCATGTGATAGCGGAATGGAGGCTCCAGCCGCAGAGCTTCCTCGACGAACATCGGGACCATCTCGGGGCGCTCACGCAGTTGATTCTGAAGATCTCGATGTTCAGCCAGGATACGGACAGCATTCCCAATCAGGCTCGTAGTGGATTCACCGCCAGCGCTGAGCAACGTGTGGAGAATGACGTTGGCCTCCATTTCGGAGAGCGCCTGACTATTGACGCCTTGGGCGACTGCCCCGAGAAGGTCATGCATCGGCCGGCTCCTGGCTGCTGAGAGTTGACCAGATACCCACTCCCCTATTTCACCGGTCCGTGCGATGTGGGCGACCAACTCATCGTAGGACAGCGTCGATCCCAGCATGGCGGTCGAGTCGAAGGCTGCATTCAACAACTGGTCCAGGTCGCTGTCGTGGAATCCGATGAGGCGGCTGATCATCATGATGGGAACGACGTTGCCGATGGCCGCCATGAAGTCCACAGAACCGTCGTTGAGCGCCCGGCCTACACAGTCCTCGGCGATCTCTACGATGTCCGGTTCTAGAGCTGCCATCCGCTTGGCCACAAGTTCAGGAAACACCGTGTCTCGGTGCAGTGCGTGCATCGGAGGATCGGCCGTGGCCAGCGCCTGGACTCCAGCATCACCGAAAGGAAGCCGACATGGCATGCCATGGTCGTCTCGGTAGAGAAGGCAGTTCAAGTTCGATGAAAAGTCCTCCACTCGGCCAGCGGCCTCCGCGAGGAGTTGGAAGGTGGCCACTGTGAAGATCCCGGTGCCGGGTATTTCCCATACTGGTGCATGGGCCCGCAGATCCTCGTAGAAGCCGTAGGGCTCGTCGATCACGGCTGGGTCGAGCAGGTGCGTTCCCGAGATTGTTAGGCCCATGCTTGGCAGTTTTGCACTGCTGCCCTCGGGGTGCCCCCAACGCGGGGAGAGTGACCCTCTGCGCCAGCAACCTTTCAGCAACTACGCCAGCCGCTTGGCCTCGGCCAATCCGGTGGCGCTGTAGACACCATCAGGAAAGACGGCATCCCAGGCATCACGGACCCCACGGAAGTCCTCGCTGGGGCCGTAAGCGGCGCTGGCGGCAGCCACCACTTCCTCTCGGCGGGCGGCGATGGCAACACCCGAGGCGAACTCCAGCTCAGTGTCTATCTGCGCGATCGACTCGGCGAAGCGGCGTTGGTGGCCGATCAAGCGGACTGCGCTGGCGGGAGGCGTCATGGGAGGTTCCTTGTCGGTAGCGGGGTTGGCGGGAGGGACCCCTCCTACGGTATCCACGGCGGCCCTCGGCGAATTCGACTCCTAGGTTGGCTCTCCGTGGCAGGCACAACCGTAGCGTCGGTCCTGGATGATCATGGCCGGCACGTCGGTCGAATTCATCAGCAAGGTTGCGCCCCACACCCTGCCGCGGACGCCTGAGTCAGATCTTCCCTCAGCCCAGGGCTGCGTCGACCCCGCACCTCATCACCGGGAGAGGGTCGCAAGGCGATGACGCCGTCAGCGAACCAGCGGTTTGTGGGCCTGCTCCTTATCCTTCTTGGCCTGACGCTTCTCTTTGAGTGACTTGCCGGATTTCTTCGAGGCGGTCTTACGGGGAGACTTGTCGGACATGTCGGCCCCCTTTCCCTACTGCGACCGTACTCCGATTCCCACTTTCCTACAGCGGACGAAGGGGGCCGAGGATCTGACTGGCACCGACGCCGGCAGCGAGGCGCTATCCGTCAGCACCACAGCGCGCATGTGGCGTCCGGTGGCCTCGGCGTGCCATTGATCGCCATCGCTGGGTGCAGTCGCCCGTTCGGTGGGACGCCCCGCGTCTTGGCGGTAGCCGATTGAGATCACCCCCGCGCCCCAACGATCGGCCGGACTGCCGTACACCCCGACCCTTGTGATCGCCTTTCACTACTTCCCGGTTTCACCCCCGATTTCATCCCGCCGGGTGAGTCGGCGCGGGCACGAAGGTGGCGGTGGTGGGCACGTCGCCCAGCGAGAACGTCTGGGACAATCCCGCTACCCCGGGCGAGGAACCGGGGACCCCGTCGGTGAGCACCACTTGGGCCTGGGGGGCGGGGCCGGCCACGTACCGGGGGGTGAACATGAACCCCCAGGTGGGCTGCACGGTCGGGTGATAGCCGTCTCGGGAGAGTTGCAACACCAGGCCGCTGGCCTCCGGCCATCGGTCGGCGTTGCCGATGACGACCAGGACGTGGGTGTCCGACGCCTGGCTCAGGTGGGTGACGGCGAAGCCGGTGAGCTGGGCGATCTCCAGGTTCCCGTCCGAGTCGACCAGCGCCGAGCCCCGGTTCAGTTGCCCGGCGACCAGGCCGATGGGCAGGACCAGGACGGCGGCCATCACCCACCCCAGCCCCAGCCGCCACCACCGGGTGGCGGTGGGTGGGTCGTCCGATGCCGGGGCCGAGCCGGCCGCCCGCTGCTGCAGGCCGTCGACCGTCAACACCCCGATCGCCACCACCGCCGGGACCGGGAGCAGCTCCATCCAGAAAGCCAGGTAGTCGCCGATCGGTCCCACGATGCGCTCCACCGCGATGACCGACACCGCCAGTCCCACCAAGGTGGTGAGACCCAGTCCGAAGGCGAACCAATGACGGCGCCAGCCGGCCCAGACCAGGCCGACCACGGCCAGACCCGCCCAGACCACCAGCATCTGCTGCCTCCCGGACGCCGCGGTAGTCATCGACGCGGTGGCCGTGACGTTGCCCCACGGGACCGCGGTGGTGGCGTTGGCGACCACCGCCCACGCCGCCTTCAAGGTGTGGGTGGGCCCGTACTTTGCCGCGGTGGCCGTCGGGCTGGAGAAGAAGTCGTAGAGGGCGGACAGGTTCCCGGGACGGCCCCGGAATTGCTGCACCAGCGGGGGAAGCCAGGCCACCGCCAGCACCGCCACCCCCACCGCGGACAGCAGCACCGGAGGCCACCGACGGGCCGGGCCGTCCACCCGGCCGTGGCGCCCGCGTCGCAGCACCAACCGGACCAGGTAGCCGATCACCGCAACCACCGCCATCACCCCGACCAGCGGGGTGGTGCCGACGTCGGTCTGCACCACATAGGTGCCGACCACCGCCACCCCGATGACCGAGAGACCCGACCCGGAGATGGCCGCCGCGGTCAGCACCATGACCAACAGCACCGCCGAGGCCTCCAGGTAGGGGTTCCAGAACGTCTCGATGGCATTGGCGCCCAGGGCGAGCAGCACGATCCCCACCACCCCCACCGTCCAGCGCGCCGACCATTCCCCGGCGAACCGGCGGACCACCAACACCGCGGCGACCAGGCAGAGCCCGTTGATCAGCAACGAGCCGAAGAACAGCGACCGGGGGTTGGTGCCGGAAACACTGTAGATGGGGGCCTGCAGATAGAAGAGGGCGGGGCCGGGGTGGCTCCAGCCGAAGCGGGAGTAGGGCCCGAGCTCGATATGGAACTGCATGGCGTCGCCCACCCGGGAGGCCAGGACCGCCTGGTCGCCGTAGTGGTAGTACGGCTGCCCGAAGGTGGTCACCAGCTTGACCAGGCCCACCACGAAGGCCAGCGAGGTGACCACCACGCTGACCGGCCAGACCGAGGGCGACCACCGCAGGCGCCGTCGGCCGGCCGCCGCCTCGCTCATGGGCGGCGGTCTACGCCCGCTTGAGGGGGGCCATGCGGAGGAGAAGCTTCTTGCGACCGACGCTCTCGAAGTGGACTTCGGCCTCGGCGTCCTCGCCGGCCCCCCCGACGACGATGACATCCCCTTCCCCCCAGAGTCCGTGGACCACCCGGTCCCCGACGCTCAGCCCGAGCAACTCGGCCCCGGTGCTGTCGGAGCCCCGCGGCCGCGACGACCCGAACCCGCCTCCGGAGCGGGCAACCCCGCGTCCGAACACACTGCGGCCGGGGGTCCCGGCGTCGTCGATGCCGCGTCCCTCCCCGAACCGGCCGTCGAGGTTCAACTGGTAGTCCTCCCGGCTGCCGCCGACGTCCCGGATCAGCTCGGCGGGTATCTCATTGAGGAACCGACTGGGGATGCTGCTGCCCGAGCTGCCCCACAGCATCCGGCTCCAGGCGTGGGAGAAATACAGGAACCGCTCCGCCCGGGTGATCCCGACATAACAGAGGCGCCGTTCCTCCTCCAGCTCCACCGGATCCCCGATCGACCGGAAGTGGGGAAAGACCCCGTCCTCCATGCCGGCCAGGAACACCGCCGGGAACTCGAGCCCCTTGGCGATGTGCATGGTCATCAGGGAGACCTGGGTCCCGTCACCGTCGAGCTCGTCGGAGCCGGCGATCAGGGCGGCCGCCTCCAGGAACTCGGCCAGGGTCTCGTACTGGGAGGCGTTGTTGGCCAGCTCGTCGACATTCTCGACCCGCCCGAGGGCCTCGATGCTCCCGTCGGCCAACAGGTCGTTGCGGTAGCCGGTCCGCTCGAGGATGGCCACCACCAGCTGCCCGGGGCCGAGCCCCGCCCCTTCCCCGACCGGCTCGTCGGCCACCCGCGCCCCCACGCCACCGACGGGCTCCCCGGTTGGCGGCAACAGGTCACCGGGGGGGAGGGCGTCGCCGTCCTCGTTGGCCAGCGGTGGGACCTGCATCTCGGCCCGGAGTCTCTCCAGCAGGTCGGACAGGGCGGCCAGGCCCTTGGCCGCCTTGCCCCCGACCCCGGCATCGGTGGCGTGGGCCACCGCCTCCCCGAACGACTCCCCGTGCTGCTGGGCCCAGATGGCCAGCCGGGCGATCGAGCTGTCGCCCACCCCCCGTTTGGGCACGTTGACGATCCGGCGCCAGCTGACCTCGTCGTCGGGGTTGACCAGCACCCGGAGGTAGGCGAGGACGTCCTTCACTTCCCGCCGGTCGTAGAACTTGGTCCCGCCCACCACCTGGTAGGGGATCTCCGACCGGACCATGGCCTCTTCGAGGGCCCGGCTCTGGGCGTTGGTCCGGTAGAAGACGGCCACGTCGCCCCAGGACAGGTCCTGCTCGCGGCGGAGCCGTCGGATCTCGTGGGCGACCCAGGAGGCTTCGTCGTATTCGTCCTCGGCCCGGTACCGGGTGATCGGGTCGCCGACCCCGCGGTCGGTCCACAGCGTCTTGGGTATCCGGGACACGTTGTTGGCGATGACCGCGTTGGCGGCGTCCAGGATGGTCTGGGTGGAGCGGAAGTTCTGATCGAGGGTCACCACGGTGGCATCCGGGAACGCCGCCTCGAAGTCGAGGATGTTGGTGATGTCGGCCCCCCGGAACCGGTAGACCGACTGGTCGCTGTCCCCGACCACCACGATGTTGCGGTGCTCGCCGGCCAGCAGCACGGCCAGCGCGTTCTGGACCGAGTTGGTGTCCTGGTACTCGTCGATGAGCACATGGGTGAACCGGGTCCGGTAGTGCTCGAGCACGTCGGGGTGCTGGCGGAACAACTGGACGGTGTTGAGCAGCAGGTCGTCGAAGTCCATGGCGTTGGCCGCCACCATCCGCTGCTGGTAGATGTCGAAGACGTCGGCGATGCGCCGGTCGAAGATGGTGGCCGCCGCGGCGCGGTACTCGCTCGGGCCGAGCTGCTTCGACTTGGCCTGGCTGATCTGGCCGAGGATGGAGCGGGGGGCGAGCTTCTTGGTGTCGATGTCCAGCTCGCGACAGACGATCTCCACCAGGCGGCGGGAGTCGGCGTCGTCGTAGATAGTGAACGAGCCCTTGTACCCGAGCCGGTCACCGTGGGCCCGGAGGATGCGGACGCCGGCGGCGTGGAAGGTGGACACCCACATCCGATTCCCGCGTTCCCCGACCAACTCGACCACCCGACGGCGCATCTCGTCCGCCGCCTTGTTGGTGAAGGTGATGGCGAGGATCTGCCAGGGCGCCGCCGTCCGGGTGGCGATCAGGTGGGCGATGCGCCGGGTGAGCACCCGGGTCTTCCCCGAGCCGGCCCCGGCGACGATCAGCAGCGGACCGCCGCGATGGACCACCGAACTGAGTTGGGGTGGGGTCAGGCCGGCCACCAGCTCGTTGGGGTCGATCATCCGATCCTTCGGACGCGGCTCCGGTTCCTGGTAGGCGACGTCGTTCTCGTCGAAGCGCAGCTCGGCGCTCCCGTCGGCCATCGTCACTCCCATTCGATGGTGCCGGGCGGCTTGGAGGTGATGTCCAATGCCACCCGGTTGACGCCCTCGACCTCGTTGATGATCCGGGAGGAGAGGCGTTCCAAGACGTCGTAGGGCAGGCGGGCCCAGTCGGCAGTCATGGCGTCGTCGCTGGTGACGGCGCGAATCACGATGGGATAGGCATAGGTGCGCCCGTCCCCCATCACCCCGACGGTGCGCACCACCGGCATCACCGCGAAGCTCTGCCACAGCTGGCGGTAGAGGCCGGCCCGGCGGATCTCTTCGACCACGATGGCATCGGCGGCCCGGAGGATCTCCGCGCGCTCGGGGGTGACCTCGCCGACGATCCGGACAGCCAGGCCCGGTCCCGGGAACGGTTGGCGCCAGACGATGTCGTGAGGGAGGCCGAGCTCCTCGCCGACGGCCCGGACCTCATCTTTGAACAGGAGCCGCAACGGCTCCACCAGCTCGAAGGCCAGATCCTCGGGCAGCCCGCCCACATTGTGATGGGACTTGATCTTGGCCGCGCTGTCCGAGCCCGACTCGATGACGTCGGGGTAGAGGGTCCCCTGGACCAGGTAGCCCACCGGCTCCGAGTCGGAAGCCTCGCCTGGGGCGACGGAGTCGTCCTTCAGGTCACGAGCGACTTCTTCGAAGACCCGGATGAACAGCTCACCGATGATCTTGCGCTTGGCCTCCGGATCGGTGACCCCGGCCAGGGCCCCGAAGAACCGGTCGGCCGCCTTGGCGTGGACCAGGTTGACGTGGAACTGCCGGCGGAAGGTGTCCTCGACCTGTTCCCCTTCGCCGGAGCGCATCAGGCCGGTGTCGACGAACACACAGGTCAACTGGTCCCCGATCGCCTTGTGGACCAGGGCGGCCGCCACCGCCGAGTCGACCCCGCCGGAGAGCGCGCACAGCACCCGAGCCGGGCCGACCTGGGCCCGGATCTTGTCCACCTGGGCCTCGATGATCGAGGTGTGGGTCCACGACGGCGGGCAACCGCAGACGTCGTAGAGAAACCGCTCGAGCAGGTCCCGGCCGCGTTCGGTATGGACCACCTCGGGGTGGAACTGCACGCCGTAGATGCGACGGTCGGGATCGTGGAGGGCGGCGACCTGGGCATCGGGGCTGTTGGCGGTCGGGACGAACCCGTCGGGCACCACGCTGATGGCGTCGGCGTGGCTCATCCACACCTCGGCGTCGACCGGCCAGTCGACGAAGATCGGGGACCGTTCGGTGAGGGTCAGCGAGGTCCGTCCGTACTCGCCGCGTCCGGTGCGGGCGACTTCCCCACCGAGCTGCAGGGCCAGCAGCTGGGCGCCGTAGCAGATGCCCAGGATCGGGATGCCGGCGTCATAGATGGCCGGATCGATGTGGGGGGCCGGGTGCTCGTTGACCGACTTCGGCCCTCCGGAGAGGATGATGCCCTGCGGCCGCCGAGCCACCATTTCCGCCGCGGTGATGGTGTGGGGAACGATCTCCGAATACACATGGGCTTCGCGGACCCGCCGAGCGATGAGCTGCGCGTACTGGGCCCCGAAGTCGACGACCAGGACCGGGCCGTCGACCAGACCTTCGACGGCGCTCGGCGAGGCAGGGCTCAATGGCCCATGCCGACACCCTGCGAACGCTGCAGGTCCTTGCCTTCAGTCTGCAGGGCCGGCGCCACCATCACTTCGGCCTTCTGGAATTCCTTGACCGTCTCGTAGCCGCAGGTGGCCATGGCCGTGCTCAACGCCCCGAACAGGTTCATCCGCCCGTCGTTCTCATGGGCGGGGCCGAGGAGGATCTCCCGGAGGGTGCCCCGGGTGGTCGTCTTCACCCGAGCCCCGCGGGGAAGGGTCGGATGGAAGGTGGCCATGCCCCAGTGGTAGCCGCGGGCCGGGGCTTCCACCGCCGAGGAGAGCGGCGATCCCAGCATCACCGCGTCGGCGCCACAGGCGATGGCCTTGGCGATGTCACCGCCCTTGGACATGCCGCCATCGGCGATCACATGGCAGTAGACACCGGTCTCGTCGAGGTGCCGCATCCGGGCGCCGGCGACGTCGGCGATGGCGGTGGCCTGGGGCACGCCGATGCCGAGGACGCCCCGGGTGGTGCAGGCGTTACCGGGACCGACCCCGACCAGCACGCCCACCGCGCCGGTGCGCATGAGGTGGAGGCCGGCCTGGTAGGAGGCGCACCCGCCGACGATCACCGGGATCTCGAACTCCCGGATGAAACGCTTCAGGTTGAGGGGCTCGACCGTCTTGGAGACATGCTCGGCGGAGACCACCGTGCCCTGGATGACCAGCATGTCCAGCTCGGCGGCCAGCAGGGCCGGCGCGAACAACGCCGTCTTCTGCGGAGTGACCGAGGCGGCGGTGGTGACCCCGGCCGCGCTCATCTCCTTGATCCGGGCGGTGACCAGTTCCATCTTCACCGGCTCGGCGTACATCTGTTGCATGCGGGCGGTGGCCTTCTCGGTCGGCAGCTCGCGGATCTCATCGAACAGCGGGGTGGGATCCTCGTACCGGGTCCAGAGTCCCTCGAGGTTCAAGACGCCCAGCCCACCCAGGCGACCGATCTCGATGGCGGTGGCCGGGCTGACCACGCCGTCCATGGCCGAGGCGAGCAGCGGGAGCTCGAACCGGTAGGCGTCGATCTCCCAGCTGATGTCCACATCCTCGGGGTCCCGGGTCCGCCGGCTGGGGACGATGGCGATGTCATCGAACCCGTACGCCCTCCGTCCCGATTTGAAGATGCCGATCTCTAGTTCAGCCACGTCTGTCTCCTCCGGCCCTTGGGTACGAATCCTCGAACGTCTGATCGGCAATTTGCACTGACGCCCTGCCGATGAGCTTCCCCCACGATACCGCTTGGCGTCCTCGACCCCGGCGAGGGTGGGGCCGGAAATTGCGCTCATGCGGCAAAGGGCACCGGCAATCCCAGAGTCAGGCAGAGCAGCTCCATCAGCACCCGGGCGGTGACGCCCCAGATGGTCTCCCCCTCGGCATCGAAGAACCACACCGGAAAGGCCGCTCCGTCGGGCCCCCCGATTCCCGGACGGCCGGGGACCGACCACCACTCCTCGGAGAAGACGTCATCGGCCAGCAGGTCGGAGAGGGCGACATCGAAGATGCGAGCCACCTCCGCCGGTTCCGCCACCAGCTTCGGCCGAGCGGTGAGGACGGCGACCACCGGTGTCACCAGGGAGGTGGAGGAGACGGTGGGCATGGTGTTCAGGTGGCCGATGATCTCCGAGGCCGACGGATCCAGCCCTATCTCCTCGTGAGCCTCCCGCCGGGCGCCGTCGTCGACGGATTCGCCGGGCTCGAGGCGGCCACCGGGGAAGGCGACTTCTCCGGTATGGGACCGGAGGCGGTTCGAGCGGACGGTGAGGATGACCCGGGTCTCGCCCTCCTCCTCGAAGAGGCCGACCAGCACCCCGGCCGGAATGCCGGCGACCACCACCCCGGAGAGGGAGAGGATGGATGGGGCGGAGGTCCCGTCGCCCGAGGCGGCCAGCGGAGGGGTGGGCCGTCCCTCGACCGCCTCCGTCACCCGATCGAGGGTGAGGTGGCTCCGGGCGGAAGCCGGGAGCCCGGCCCAGGGTGCCGGCCCTCCCGGGCGGGAAGCCGGTGGGCGGGGAATGACCTGGGGGCCGGTCTGCGGGGTGTTCGGCGATGACGACATGGGGTCCTAAGGATACGGGGACCCGGCACCGTCGACCGCATCCCGATAGGTTTGGCGTCCGGCCCCACCGGGGCGTCGAGGCACACCGCGGGAGGCAACCCATGGCCGACGAGGAAGCACCACAGTACGGGCAGCCGGGAGTACCCCAGTTCCCGATCACCACCGCCCTCGAGTTTCCCGAGTGGCCGGTCCAGCGGAGCTTGGGCATGGTCTTCGGGGTGGTGGTCCGGTCGATGGGCATCGGCAAGGGCATCACCGCCGGGTTCAAGGCCATGGCCGGCGGCGAGGTGAAGCAGTACACCCGGCTGGTGGAAGACAGTCGGCGCCACGCCATGGATCGCATGATCGAGAACGCCCGCCTGCTCGGCGCCAACGGCATCATCTCCATGCGATTCGACTCTTCGGAAGTAGGCCAGTCGCTCACCGAGATCGTCGCCTACGGCACCGCGGTCATCGTCGGCGCCAGCTAGGTCGGGTCGGGTGGGAGCGGTCATCGGGGTGCTCATCGGGTTGGTCATCGTCGGGGTGCTGGTCTACAGCATCTTCCTCCGCCGCCATGGCGAGTCCGACCGGCCGCAACCCGACTGGCGGCCGACCGACGAGGTGTTCAACGACCCTTCCACCAACCGGGTCATGCGGGTCTGGCTGGACGGGTCCGGAGAGCGCCGCTACGTGCCGGAGGCCGACCGCCCGTCGGTCTGAACGCTTCGTCGGTACCGTCCCAATCAGAACTCGGAGGCCATGCCCACGATCGGCTGGTTGAGGGTCTGGCCGCCAGTCGAGCCCAGGAACGGGGCATCACCGAAGGCGAAGATGCCGCCATCGGAGGCGACCAGCCAGTAGCCACCGCCGTCCGGGCTGGAGGCCATGCCCACGATCGGCTTGTTGAGGGTCTGTCCTCCGGTGGAGCCGTAGAAGGCGGCGTCACCGAAGCTGAAGATGCCGCCGTCGGATGCCACCAGCCAATAGCCACCGCCGTCGGGGGTGGAGGCCATGCCCACGATCGGCTTGTTGAGGGTCATCCCCCCGGTGGAGCCATAGAACTGGGCATCCCCGAAGGCGAAGACCCCACCGTCACTGGCGACCAGCCAGTAGCCCCCACCATCAGGAGTCGACACCATGGCGACAATCGGCTTGTTGAGGGTCTGAGCTCCGGTGGAGCCGAAGAACTTCGCGTTACCGAAAGCGAAGATCCCCCCGTCCGAGGCGACCAGCCAGTAGCCCTGGCCGCCGGGGGCGAAGTCCATGCTCACCACCGGCTTGTTCAGTGTCATCGCCCCGGTGGAGCCGAAGAACCCGGCGTCACCGAAGGTGAAGATGCCACCGTCAGAAGCGACCAGCCAGTAGCCCTGGCCGTCGGGGGTCGACGCCATGCCGACGACGGGCTTGTTCAGGTGCTGAGCTCCGGTGGAGCCGAAGAACTGGGAGCCCCCGAAGGCGAAGTTGCCACCGTCCGATCCCACTTCCCAATAGCCGGTGGTCGGGGTTGGGGTTGGGGTTGAAGTCGGGGTGGCTGAGGCCTCATTGGAAGCGACCGAATTGCCCACCAAGTTCACTGCCTGCACGTCGAAGTAGTAGGTGGTCCCATTGGTGAGGCCGGTGACGGTGTACGAGGTGGCGCCGATGAGGGTGGTGCGGTTGACCGGGGTGGTCGACTCGCCGCCTGGGGTCGTCCCCTCATAGACGTCGTAGCCGGTGATGGTCGTGCCACCGTTGCTCGAAGGAGCCGTCCAGCTGAGGGTGGCCGTGGTGTTGCCCGGGGTGGCACCGAGGCTCATCGGGGCACCAGGCGCGGTGGTGGCGGGCAGCGCCCCAGCGAACACCGTGCCGGAGAGGTCGGCGATCGTCGGGGAAGAGGTCGAGTCGAGGGTGGCGGTCACACACTTCGGGGGTCCGGCCGAGTAGCTCTCCGGCGACACCGCCAACCAGGCCGATCCGTTCCACCACTCGAGGCTGGTGGCCCCACTGAGATTGCAGTCGGTGATCGTGAGGCTACCGAAACTGCTCCCTGAGGCGACCTCGACGTCGATGTACACGCCCGATGCTGAGAAGGCCGGGCTCCCCACCGGGTCCGAGCCGTACTGGGAGACGGTCAGCGATCCCTCACCATTGGCAGAAACCGTTGTGCCGTCGTTGGTGCAGGTGGCCGTGCCCGATGGACTCGGTGAGGAGCAGCTCTGCGAACTGGTCGCGCCCGATGGCGGGGCAGGAGGTGTCGGAGGCCCACCGCCACCTCCACCGCCACCTCCACCGGCGGGGGCGGCCACGTAGATGAACTGGTCGCCGGGGTGGTTGGTCGCCGAGGTGCCCTGGGGCGTGGTCACCGTGACGTCGACGGTCCCGGCCGAACCCACCGGGGTGTCACAGGTGATCGAGGTGGCGCTCACCACGGTGAAGGCGCTGGTGCAGGCGTTGCTGGCGCCGATGTCGGCGGCGGTGGCCCCGATGAATCCGGTGCCGGTGATGGTGATGGCGGTGCCGCCGGCCGGCAGGCCGGTGTCGGGCGAGACCCCGGTGACGGTCGGGGCGGCCTCATAGGTGAACTGGTCGCCGGGGGGGTTGGCCGCCGAGGTGCCGCCACCTGGAATGGTGACGGTGACGTCCACGGTGCCAGTCGAACCGGCCGGGGCGGTGACCGCGCACGAAGTGGCGCTGCAGCTGACCCCGGTAGCCAAGTTGGCCCCGAAGTCGACGGCGGTGGCCCCGGTGAGATTGGTGCCGGTGATGGTGGCCGAGGTGCCTCCGGACGGCGGGCCGGTGTCGGGCGAGACCCCGGTGGCGGTCGGGGCGGCCTCATAGGTGAACTGGTCGCCGGGGGGGTTGGCCGCCGAGGTGCCCTGGGGCGTGGTCACCGTGACGTCGACGGTCCCGGCCGAACCCGCCGGGGTGTCACAGGTGATCGAGGTGGCGCTCACCACGGTGAAGGCGCTGGTGCAGGCGTTGCTGCCGCCGATGTCGGCGGCGGTGGCCCCGATGAATCCGGTGCCGGTGATGGTGATGGCGGTGCCGCCCGCCACCGGGCCAGCGGTTGGGCTGATAGCGGTGACGGTCGGGGCGGCCTCATAGGTGAACTGGTCGCCGGGGGGGTTGGCCGCCGAGGTGCCCCGGGGCGTGGTCACCGTGACGTCGACGGTCCCGGCCGAACCGGCCGGGGCGGTGACCGTGCACGAAGTCGCACTGCAGGTGACCCCGGTAGCCAAGTTGACCCCGAAGTGGACGGCGGTGGCGCCGCTCAAGCCGGTGCCGGTGATGGTGACCGAGGTGCCGCCCGCCGGCACGCCGTTGTCGGGCGAGACCCCGGTGACCGTCGGCGGGGCGAAGTAAGTAAAGCCATCAGCCTGGGGATTGGGACTCGTAATCCCGAGGGTGCCCTCGACAGTTACATCGACGAGTCCGACCGCCCCCGGCGGAGAAATTGCGTCGATCACTCTCGAATTGATGTCGGTAATGCCGGTGGCCGGCACCCCGCCGAAAAAGACACCGTCATGAATTGAGCCACTATTTGCATCGAATCCGTCACCAACGATAACCACAGAGGTGCCCCCTGTAGTCGGCCCGGTGTTCGGGGTGACACTGTTGACATCGAAGTACACGACGGCGCCAGCCGGTACCACCGCGATTCCGACGAGGCCTCCCGCGACAATGGTGACACCGATGAGTACGGCGGCGGTCTTCTGAAGAATCTTGCGGGTAGATCCGTGCGATGTGGAGAGTCGCATGCCTTCGCTTTCCTGATTCGCCTGCGCCCATCTCTGACGCGTGTTGCTGGAGGCGGACAGGATTCCCTGCGATTAGCCCGCGGCTTGAGCATCATACTCTCGACCACTACGGACGGGTAGTCCCGCGAAGGGTCCACCAATCGTCTCGGTGGCAATTGAATCACGACAGGTTTTCGTTTCGCGAGGTCGATCGACTTGGTTCAATACGACGCCAGAAAACGCTCCGGCTTACCTCGGGATGAAAACATCGGCATCCCATAGAAACCGGGTCGAGGCGATCCAGCCTTCGGTGCCGAGGTCGGTTCAAGACAACACAAATTGCACCCGGCCACCATGCCCTCCGCCGTGCCCGGAAGAGCCGACCGGCCCGATAAATCCGGACCGGGAAAGACCAATGGCCGAGTCCCGAAGGACCCGGCCATTGACCAGACACTTGCCGCCGAAGCGGCACCCGTGTCGAGGTGTTACATCATGCCGCCCATGCCACCCATACCGCCCATGCCGCCACCCATGGCCGCCGCGGCCGCCGCCGCGGCTGCCGGGTCGGACTTTTCGGGCTTGTCGGCCACCAGGGCCTCGGTGGTCAGCAGCAGGCCGGCGATGGATGCGGCGTTCTGCAGCGCCGAGCGGGTCACCTTGGCCGGGTCGATAACGCCGGCCTTGACCAGGTCGACCAGCTCGCCGGTAGCGGCGTTGAGACCGATGGTTCCGGTCTCGGCCTCCACCTGACGGACATAGACCGAGCCTTCGAGTCCGGCGTTGTTGGCAATGGCCGCCAACGGAGCCGCGAGGGCCTTGGCCACGATGGACGCTCCGGTCGCCTCGTCGCCGGAGAGCGACTCGATGACCGCGTTGACCGCGGTGCGGGAGCGGACCAGCGCAGTACCGCCGCCGGCCACGATGCCCTCTTCGACCGCGGCCCGAGTGGCAGAGAGTGCATCTTCGATGCGGTGCTTCTTCTCTTTCAACTCGACCTCGGTGGCGGCGCCGACCTTGACGACGGCCACGCCCCCGGCCAGCTTGGCCAGACGCTCCTGGAGCTTCTCCCGATCCCAGTCGGAGTCGGTGTCATCGATCTCACGCTTGATCTGGGCGATCCGACCCTTGACGTCGTCCTCGCTGCCGCCACCTTCCACGATGGTGGTGTCGTCCTTGGTGACGATGACCCTCCGGGCCTTGCCCAGCAGATCGACGGTGGTGCCTTCGAGCTTCAGGCCGATCTCCTCGGAGATCACCTGGCCACCGGTGAGGACGGCCATGTCCTGGAGCATCGACTTGCGCCGCTCGCCGAAGCCCGG
>DASZIT010000002.1:0-19368 GCA_035948855.1 Acidimicrobiales bacterium
CCGACCGACACCACCACCTTCGGCCGGCGCCGGGCCACCAGCCCGAGGGCGGCGATCCCCGCCACCACCAGACCGGCCAGGGCGCCCAGGTTCTGGGCGATCACCCGGGGCCGGAGGCTGCGGTTGATCCCCCGCCCGGGCAACAGGGTGAACGGGAACCCGCGGCCGTCGAGGGCGATCCGGTCCTGGCCCCGGCGGGACCCGACGAACTCGATGGTGGCCCGGTCGTGGCCGTTGGCGACCAGCGATTCGGCGATGGCCAGTGCCGGCTGGAGATGACCGGCGGTCCCGCCCCCGGCCATCAGTGCGTACCGTTCCACCATCACGCCGAGCGCGCTCGCCGAGCCGGGCGCGCCGCGGGCCGCGGCAGTCGCTCGTGCCTGGCGATGTTCAACAGCATGCCCACCGCGGCCAGGGAGATCACCAGCGATGAACCCCCGAATGACACGAACGGGAGGGGGATGCCCGTCACCGGCAGCACCCCGATGACGGCCCCGATGTTGATCAAGCACTGACTGGTGATCCAGATGGTGATGCCGATGGCCATCAGGCTCCCGAACCGGTCGGGCGCCCGGGTGGCGGCCCGGAGCCCGTACCAGGCGAACAGGAAGAACAGGCCGAGGAGCAGCACCGCGCCGACCAGGCCGAGCTCCTCTCCCACCACCGAGAAGATGAAGTCGGTGTGGGCGTTGGGCAGCAGCCCCCACTTCTGGCGGCCGCCCCCCAGCCCGAGGCCGAAGAGATGCCCGGAGCCGAGGCCGATCAGCGACTGCCAGACCTGGTAGCCGGTGCCGGAATGGTTGGCCCCCGGGTTCAGGAAGGAAAGGATCCGGTCACGACGGTAGGGGTCGGCCAGGCCCACCACCACCGCCAACAGCGCGAAGGCCAGCAGGATCTTGAGGATCGGTCCCACCGGTACCCCGCCCATGAACAACATGCCGAACGCCACGCAACAGAGGACCAGAGCGGTCCCCATGTCCGGCTGCTTCAGAATCAGCAACGACGAGATCCCGAGGATGATGAGGACGGGGAGGATCACCGACTTGGCATCCGCGGTGCGGTCCACCCGCCGGGTGAGCAGGTCGGCCACGAACACGATAAGGGCGAGCTTCATCAACTCGGAGGGCTGGAGACGGAATTGCCCGAACCCGATCCATCGCGACGAGCCGCCGGCGGTGACCCCCAACCCGGGCATCAACACCATCACCAGCATCCCCATGGTCCCGATCAGCAGTGGCACCCGGATCTTCCGCCACTTGCGGTAATCGATCCGCGAGAATGCGGCCAGCGCCACCAGGCCGAGCACCATCCACATGACCTGGCGGATGAAGATTCCCCAGGTCGATCCGTAGAGGCTCATGGAGATCACCGGCGAGGCCGAGCCGACCATGACCAGACCGAAGACACACAGCACCCCCACCAGCACCATCAGGCAGGTGGCGGTGGGGAGCCGGGCGAGCCGGGAGGGCGCGGAGGACGAGCGGGCGCCCGCGTCCCGCCGGGCCGGGGTCCGGGTCGGGCTGGACGGGTGCCGGCGGCGGGTATCGGTGCGCTGGGTCGCCGTCCGTGACGGCGCTCGGGCGTGAGAGGTGTCAACCATAGACACCACCAGCTTCGCTTAGGCCGGTGCCCAGGTGGTGGAACCCCCGTCTCGCCGGCTTCCCGACCCCGCCCGGCATCATCATCCGGCCGACTTGAAGACCGAGAGGAAGTCGGCGTAGAAGAGGCCGAGGCCACCGGCCGCGCACAGGCCGGACAGAATCCAGAACCGGATGATGACCGTCGTCTCCGGCCAACCCAGCAGCTCGAAATGGTGATGGAGCGGCGCCATCAGGAACACCCGCCGGTGGAAGACCCGGAAGCTGATCACCTGGATCACCACCGACAGGGTCACGATCACGAACAGGCCCCCGATGATGGCCAACAACAGGTCGAGGTTCATCAACAGGCAGAGCGCGGCCAGGCCCGACCCGATCGACAACGACCCGGTGTCCCCCATGAAGATCCGCGCCGGGGCGGCGTTCCACCACAGGAAGCCGAGGCAGGCGCCGGCCAGGGCCACCGAGGTGAGGGCCAGGTCCAGGGCGTCGCCCACGTGGTAGATGCCGAAATGCCGGTACTGCCAGTAGCCGATGACGGCCAGGGTGGCGAAGGCGAAGGTCGCCGACCCGGCGGCCAGGCCGTCGAGGCCGTCGGTCAGGTTCACCGCGTTGGCGGTGGCGGCGATGATCACCGTCGCCCACACCACCCAGAGCACGGTGCCCAGATGGATGCCGAGCGAGTTGTAACGGGTGAAGGACAGGTTGGTGGAGATGTGGGCCCAGTAGACCGACAGCAGCGCGAACCCGAGCCCGAGGGCGATCTGGGCGCCGAACTTGGCCCGCTTGTTCAGGCCCAGGCTCCGGCGGTGGCGGACCTTGATCCAGTCGTCGGCGAATCCGATCACCGACGCGCCGAGCACCGTCAGCAACACCAGGATTCCCGACGGCGAGACATGGGTGCCGGGGATGGCCCGGGCGGCCAGGTACCCGATGATGACCGCGACGACGATGCCGATACCGCCCATGGTGGGGGTGCCGGCTTTGGCGATGTGAACCTGGGGGCCATCCTCGCGGATCTGCTGGCCGATGTTGTTCTTGATCAGCCAGCCGATGAGGACCGGGGTGAGGAGCGCGGCGACCAGCAGGGCCACCCCGCCCGAGGTCATCAGCGAGATCATCGACGGTTCCCGGCATCGAGGGCGGCCAGCGCCCGGCGGGCCTCGACGCGATCGTCGAAGGGGACCACCGAGCCACCGTGCTCCTGGGTGGTCTCGTGACCCTTTCCGGCCAGCACGATCACGTCACCGGCCCGGGCGAGACCCAGGGTGCGGGCGATGGCCGTCGACCGGTCCGGCTCGACCACCAGCTCGGCTCCGGGGTCGATGCCGGCCCGGACCTGGGCGATGATCTCGAGCGGGTCCTCCGACCTCGGATTGTCGGAGGTGAGGACGACCACGTCGGCCAGCCGGCCGGCCACCTCCCCCATCATCGGGCGTTTCTCCGGATCGCGGTCGCCCCCGGCCCCGAACATGGACACCACCCGGCCCGATCCCGCCAGCCGGCGGGCAGCGGCCAGCGCCGCCTCCAGCCCGGCCGGAGTGTGGGCGAAGTCGACCAGAACCGCGAACGGCGGCCCCGGGGTCACCACCTCCATGCGGCCGGGTGGCGGCGTCGCCGAAGCGAGACCGGCGACGATGGCCGGCTCCCCGACGCCGAGGCCGGTGGCGATGGCTGCGGCCATCAGGGCATTGTCGACGTTGAAGGCTCCCGAGAGGGGCAGGGTCACCGGATGCCCGTGCCAGGTGAACGAGGAGGAGCCCACGGTGAGCTCCACATCGGAGGCGTCCGATCGGCGGACCTCGGCCACCGCGACGCCGGCCAGCTGTCGGACCAGGCGCTCGCCCCAGCGGTCGTCGACGTTGACCACCGCCAGCCGGCTCCGGTCGGGGACGAACAGGCTGGCCTTGGCGGCGAAGTACGCCTCCATGGACTGGTGATGGTCGAGATGGTCATGGCTGAGATTGGTGAAGGCGGCGACGTCGAACAGGATGCCATCCACCCGGTGCTGGGTTAACGCGTGAGACGAGACTTCCATGGCCACCGCCTGCCGGCCCTGGAGCCGGAAGTCGGCCAGCGTGGCCTGAAGGTCAGGTGACTCCGGGGTGGTCCGCTCACCGGTGAGCGTGCCGATGGCTCCGGCCGGGATTCCGGCGGCGGCGAGGATCGACAGTACCAGGTGGGTCACCGTGGTCTTGCCGTTGGTGCCGGTCACCCCGACCATGGCCAGGTGGCGGGACGGATACCCGAAAAAGGCGGCGGAAACCTGGGCCATGGCCGGCCGGACCCCGCCTTCGGCCACCCGGACCTGAGGAACTTCCAGGTCAAGGAACCGTTCGACCAGCAGGGCGACGGCCCCGGCCGCCACCGCGCCGGCGGCGAAGCGGTGACCGTCGGTGGTGGTGCCCGGGATACAGCAGAACAGGGCTCCGGCCTCGACCCGCCGGCTGTCGAAGGCAACCGAGGTCACCTCGGCGTCCCCCGGGCTCCCCCGGGTCCCGATGACCTCGACGTCGCCGAGCAGCTCCTTCAGTCGCATGCGACGGGTACCCGCCCGGAACCCACTCGCGCTCCTCGAGCGCCCGCCGTCATCTACGCGCCTTCAGTCGCAGCTCCGGCCGGAACCGTCACCGTTCCGGTTCCCCCGACCGCCCCACTGGACGTCGACGTGGTGGCCGCGGCATTGGTGGGAATGCCGTAGTGCTGGAGGGCGTACTCCATGATGGTAGAGAATACCGGGGCCGCCACGGCCCCTCCGTAGATCGGGGTGGGGCGATCGAGCACCACCACCGCCGACAGCACCGGGTTCTGCGCCGGGGCGAACCCGACGAACGAGCCGTAGAAGGCGCCGGGGATGTACCCCAGATGGCTGGGGTCGGGGATCTGGGCGGTCCCGGTCTTGCCGGCCACCGTGTAGCCGTCGATGGCGGCGGCGGTCCCGGTGCCGTTGGTCACCACCCCTTCCAGCATGGTCGTCAGCTCGGCGGTGGTGGCCGGGTCGATCACCCGACGGGAAGTCGACGCCGCCGCCGGGGACACGGTGCCGCCGGACGAGATGGTGCCCCGCACCAACCGGGGCTGGACCAGGACTCCCCCGTTGGCCACCGCGTTATAGGCGTCGAGGAGCTGCTGGGCGGTGACCGCGTCGTTCTGACCGATGGGGGTCGAGCCGATCGAGCTGCCGGTCCAGGCGCTGGCCCCGGGGATCAGGCCCTGGGATTCACCGGGGAAGTTGAGGCCGGTGGGCTTGCCGAAGCCCAGGTTGCTGATCTGGGACAGCAACCGGTTCTCCCCGAGCTCCCCGGCGATCTGGATGGTCCCGATGTTGGACGACTGGTCCAAGATGTCCGTCGCCGTCATCGTCTGGGTTCCGTGGGCCTCGGCGTCGTGGAAGGTATAGGTGCCGATGGAGAGCGAGTTCGGGACGGAGAAGGTCTGGCTGGGACTGATCACCTTGTTCTGGAGAGCCGAGGAGAACGTCACCAGCTTGAACACCGATCCCGGCTCGTAGACCTGGGTGAGGGCGGTGTTCGACGGTGCCTCCGAGACCCCGGCGGGAAGGGTGTTGGCCTGGGCGGTGAGGGTGGGCCCCGACGTCGACGGGGTGACGGACGGGTTGGTCACCGCCACCGTCTGCGCCGACGAACCCGAGGCCGGCGTCGTCGCCGACAGGTTGGCCATGGCGATGACATCGCCGGTCTTCACGTCCATCACGATGGCGGTGCCGCCCACCGCGTGCGAGGCCAGCACCTCGGCACCCAGAGCCTGCTCGGCCACGTACTGGACGGATTCGTCGATGGTCAGCTCGATCCCGGTCCCCGCCTTGGCCGAGGTGCTCGACGTCCCCGACGAACCGGGCAGCGCCACCCCGTTGGGCGACTCCATCAGGTTTTTGGTCCCGGCCTTTCCGGCCAGCAACGACTGGTACTGGTACTCGAGTCCAGAGAGACCCGAGCCGTCGCCGCCGACCGTCCCGACCACCGGTTGGGCCAGTTGGCCGGAGGGCTGCACCCGCTGGGGCTCGGCGACCAGGTTGATGCCGGTGAGGTTGAGGGCGGTCACCTTGGCCGCCACCGCGTCCGACACCCGGTGGGCCAGGTAGACGAAGCCGGAGTGCTGGGTCACCTCGGCGCGGAGCTGGGACTCGGGGATGCCCAGCACCGGGGCCAACTTCCCGGCCAGGGTGGCCGGATCCTTGATGAGGAACGGGTCGGCCACCACCGTCTGCTTGGTGACCGATTCGGCCAGCACCTCGCCGTTGCGGTCATAGATCCCGCCACGCAGGGCGGGGACGGCCACCGTCTGGGTCAACTCGGCACTCGACAACGAGGCGTAGTGCTGATGGGAGAACTCCTGGACGACCACCAGGCGGAGGACCATGGCCACGAAGATCACCAGCAATAGCACCCGGAGCGCGCGCGTCCGCCGTCCCAGCAGGACGATGGGACTCACGGTGTCTTCGATGTCGGGGTCGTAGTGCCGGCGGCTGGCGCGGTATCGGGTACCGGCAGCGCCACATTCAGCGGAACCGAGGGGAGGTCGACGATCTGGGTGGGGGCCACCATGCCCTGCTGGCGGGCTTCAGTGACCACGATCTGGGGGGCGGAGAGCTGGGCCACCGCCACCTGGAGCTGCTTCTGCTGGACCAGCGCCGCCGCCGTCAGGGTCTGGGTGTGGGACAGACGGATCTGGCCCTGGGCCACCAGGTCGTCGGCCACCACCACCGACAGCAGGCTCCCGATGATCAGCACCGAAGCCACCAGCACCGTCGGGCGCCGGCGCGACCGGTGCCGGGGCCGGGAGGCGGGCTCGAACAGCCGGAGCGGCGGGCGGCGGGGCGCCGGCTGGGGTCGGACCGCCGGGCGGCGGGCGGCGGCGGCAGAAGAGGAGGGCGGAGGTGCCATCAGGCCACCTCACCGTTGGCGCGATGGCCGGCGGGTACCGCGATCCGCTCGACGACCCGGAGGCGGGCGGCTTCGGAGCGGCGGTTCCGGAGCACCTCCTCGGCGGACGGCCGGCGGGAGCCCCGGACCACCAGCCGGTACTCGGGGGTGGCGCCGCAGACACACGGGAGGCCGGGCGGGCAGACGCAGCCTCCGGTGGCGGCATTGACGAACTTGGCCTTGACCAGGCGGTCCTCCCCGGAATGGTAGGAGATCACCACGCACCGTCCGCCGGTCCGCAGCAGGTCGAGGGTGTCGTCCAGGGCCCGGTCGAGCTGGTCGAGCTCCTCGTTGACCGCGATGCGGATGGCCTGGAACACCCGCCGGGCGGGGTGCCCTCCGGTCCGGCGGGTGGCGGCGGGGATGGCGGTCCGCACCACATCGGCGAGTTCGGCGGTGGCGGTATGGGGCCGGGAGGCGATGATGGCCCGGGCGATCCGCCGGGCGAACCGCCGCTCGCCGTTCTCGACGAACAGCGCAGTCAGGGCATCCTCGTCGAATTGGTTGACCACATCGGCGGCGGTGCGGCCGGTGGTGGGGTCCATCCGCATGTCCAGCGGCGCGTCGAGACGGTAGGAGAAGCCCCGCCCGGCCACATCCAGCTGGGGTGAGCTGACCCCGAGGTCGAAGAGCGCTCCCGACAGTCCCCGTTGGTCGGCGGGGATGCCCCGCTCGTCCTGCAGGTGGTGCACGAGGTCGGCGATCTCGTCGAACCGGGCCCGGCGGACGACGGCCCGGTCGGCGAAGCGGGCGAGCTCCGGGCCAGCGGCGGCCACCGCGGTCGGGTCACGGTCGATGCCGAGCACGCTCAGGTGCGGATGGGCGGCGAGGATGGCGGCGGCGTGGCCGGCCCCGCCGAGAGTGGCATCCACCACCCAGCCGGGAGGAGCCGGGGCCAAAAGGTCGACTACCTCGGTGGCCATGACCGGTTGGTGGGGAAAGGCCTGGCTCATTTGCAGCCCCACGACCGGAGCGGCGTCCGAGGGTGGAGGACCCGAACGACCAGCGTGGAAGCAAGCGGAGGAGGATTCTTCCAGGGTTTCGGTCGAAGGGCTGCGCATGAGCCAGACACGTTCAATGTGGACATCGGGTCGGGCAACTGCCGCCATGGCTGCCTCGTAGGGCGTCGGGCGGTGGTCGTCCCCATCGGCGGGGGTTGGGTTCGCCGATGCATGAATGGAGATGTTGCGAAGGGCGTGGATCCTCTCTTTGACGGGCTTCCGGTGGGCCTTGATCCTCGATGGCTTGAGGGCGCTCCCGGCCGGGTGGCGATGGCCGTCGTCAACCCGTCGGACCCCCTGGAGTCGGACGGCATCGGTCAGGCGTCGTCGCCCTCGGTGAGGAGCTGCTCGGCGGGCTGTACCTTCTCCTCCCACGAGGCCGGGTTCCACAGCTCCACCCGATCGATGGCTCCATGGACCAGGACTTCCCCCTCCAAGCCGGCGAATGACCGGAGATGGGAGGGAATCGCCATCCGACCCTGCTTGTCCACTTCCACCTCGTGTGAAGTCGACGCCCACAACCGAGCCAGATTGCGGTCGACCCGGCTGTCCGATGCCTTGCCCTGCATGGACTCCATCTGCTTCTCGAACTCGTCCGGCGCCCACAACGACAGACATCCGTCCTGGTACTGGGTCAGGAAGCCGCCGTGCTCGAAGGGTCCGCGGAACTTCGCGGGAAGGATCACCCTCCCCTTGTCGTCGAGCGAATGCTCGTACCTTCCGAAAAACCGTGCCACTGGCGGTTGCTCCCACGATGCTCCTCGTAGTGCTCGGAGCCCGATTGTTCGGTCCCCTCCCTTTCACACCACTTTGCACCACTTTACGCCCCAGACCCCCACCAGTCAACCACCACTCCTCCCCGATCGCCCAAATCGGCAACCACGGACGCACTTCGAGCCGCGACGCGGTTCGTCACCGGAACATCGCTGGGTGCCCTCGAAAGTGGCCGGCGCGTCGCTTCATCCCAGTCTCGGGTCACATCGGGTCTGGGTTCGACCCGGGTCGCCGGTCAACCCGCCCAGCTTTGGCCAGGCAACGAGGCGGGATAAATCTGATCAGTCGATACCGATCTGGACGTGCTTGCCTCCGCCGCCGGGGTTGGTGACGCTAGGTCCTGGTGAGCGGCGCCACCGGTGGCGGTCGCCAGGCATTGGTCAGCTCAAGGTTCGGGGCTCTCGAGGGAGCGGGTCACCACGGTGACATCCTGGTTGCCGAGGCCCTGGTTGGCGATGTCCTCCCACTCTCGAGCCAACGAGGCGAGAACGATGAAGTGCTCAGGGTTGGCTTGTTCGAGAGCGAGATGCACGTCCTTCAATGCCAGCGCCAGTGGGAACTCAGGCGAGTAGTCGTCGTTCTCCAGGCGGGCGAGCTTTCCCGCCATCCACGGCGACAGGAGCGGACCACCCTCGAAGGTGTCCCGAACGCGGCGAACCTCGAGGCCCAGCTTCCGGGCGAGGGCGAGGGAGTTGGCCACCCCTTCGGCGGCGAAGGCGAGCAGGGTGTTGTTGACGAGTTTCATGCGCGAGCCCATTCCAACCTGGCCGAGCCAAACCGTTCGTTGACCGATGGCGGCAAAGACGGGATCGGCGGTGGGACGCGCCTGCTCGGGGCCGGAGGCAAAGACGATGAGCTTCCCTTGTTCGGCGGGGACCTTGCTCCCGGACACCGGTGCGTCGAGGAACAGGACATCCGGACGTTGCTTCTCGACCATCGAGGCGATCGTCGCGGTCCCCTCGACACCGATCGTGCTCATCTGGGCCCACACTGCGCCGGTCGGAAGCGCCGCCAGCATGCCCTGATCGCCGGCAATCGAGATCACCGCTTCGGCGTCGGTGACCATGGTGATGACCATGCTGGCGGCTTTGACCGCATCGGCAACTGAAGTTGCCACCTCAGCTCCCTGATCGGCCAGAGGGGAGGCCGCATTGGGTTCGCGATTCCACACCACGGTCGGGATGCCGTTGCGGAGTGCCGAACCGGCCATCGCCCGGCCCATGGTGCCGAGACCCAGCACCGCAAGCCGTGGTCCATTGTCCGCCATGACGCCTCCTGGGGTGCCTTATCGACTCCGGACCCTGTTGATTCTCGCGCTGAACCGCAAAACCGACAAGGTCGATCGACCTACCCGGGCAGCGCCTCGATCAGCGCGGTGGCCACCGACGGCGGTTCGACCACTCCCCCGCCGGCGGGGTCCACCAGGTCGACCACCCCGATGACCGCGTCGGCCAGATCCAGCCGAGCCGACTCCCGGTCAGCCGGAGACAGGTCGAGGACCTCGAGCAGGGCGGTGGGATCCCAATGCCGGATGCAGGCGCTGTGGAACCAGGCTCCGTCCCGGGTCCGGCGCTGGGAGATCCCCACCACCTTGCGACCGTCGGCGGCGACCACCTCCCCGGTCCCGACCCCACCGAAGCAGACCAGCGACGACCATCGGGTGCAGGCGGCGAACCCGTCCCGGTGGGCGCTCGTCCCGGGGGCTCCGAGCGAGGTGAGCGCGGCGGTCCAGGCGTCGCCCAGCCAGTCGAAAGCCCGGCCCACGTCGTCGTGCCACAATCGGTCATCCCGGGGGACCCAGACATCGATCCACACCGGGTCATCGGGCACCACCAGGACGGCTCCGCCACCCGACCGGCGCCGGACCACGTCGATTCCCCCCGCCTCCGCCCGGGCGCCGTCGACCACCGCCGGGGACTGGGTGGAGCCGAGGACGACCGCAGGTCCGGTCACCCGGCACACCGCCACCGCCCGTCGCGACGGGTTGGATGCCACCGCCGGCCACGACCGGTGGAGCTCTCCGGCCGCGCCGCTCCGCTCCTCGATCGACCAGTCGCTCCCCACCCTCACCGGTGGCGTCAGGCGATCAGGGGCTCGGAGCGATCCACTCCGGGGCTCAGGTAGGTGTGCCAGTCGTCGCTGGCCCCACCACAAGAGGCGAGCAGCTGCACCCGGTGGTGGGGGGCCACCGGGGTGGCCCGGAGCACCATCCCGGCCTCATGGGGCAGGCGGTCCTCCTTGCGGGTGTTGCAGCGCCGGCAGGCCGCCACCACGTTCTCCCACGTATGGGGGCCGCCTTTGCTCCGGGGGATCACATGGTCGAGGTTCTCCGCCGCCGCACCGCAGTACTGGCAGCGCGAACCGTCGCGGGCGAAGACGGTGCGGCGGTTGACCGCCACCCGGTACTGGCGCGGGATGTGCACGTAGCGCACCAGCCGGACCACCGAGGGTTCGGGGACGGTGACCTTCTCGGCCCGGAACACCCGCTCGGTGGTGTGGACCAGTTCGGCCTTGGTCCCGAGCACCAGGAGCACGGCCCGGCGGGAGGACACGATCCCCAGTGGTTCGAAGGTGGCGTTGAGAACCAGGGCCCGGCGGGAGGGAGACATCGGGGACCTGACCGGTTCGGGGGCAGACGGTGTCCCCTCCTTGGTCAGCAACCTCGCCTCGAGCCTCGACCGTCGATTCACTAGACCGGAAATTAGCCGTGTCGGGCCGACGATGGGCGATTGCTCCGATGTTCCCGCTGCCACCCACCGGTCGACCGGCACCACTCGAGGTAGGAGACCACATCCTTCACGTCGGGGTCGGCATCGGCCCGCCCGTAGGCGGTGACCATCCGGAATCCCCACAACCGGCTGTCGGGCAGGGGGAGGAACGGGCGTCTCCCCCACCACCCGGGGGCGGCCAGCCGGGAGACGGCCCCCAGCGCGGCCAGCCAGAGGTGCGGGCGGACCAGCACCGCCGACACCACCGTCCTCACCGTGGCCGCCGACGGAGCCGACGGAACCGACGCCGCCGAGGGTTCGATGCTCACCCAAGCACCGACGTTCCGGCCAGACCCAACATCGCCCGCCGGCCGACCGCCGCCGCCCCCACCAGCGGGCCGTCCGCCCCGAGCCCCGCCGGCACGATGCGGGTTCCCCGCGAGTAGCTCAACTTGGCCCGGGCGTCGACCTCCTGTTGGGCGGCGGAGAAGAACGGCTCGCCGAAGCCCAGCGCGACCGATCCGGCCACCACCGCCAACTCGAGGTCCAACAGGTTCGCCACCGACGCCACCGCCCGGCCGACCAGCGTGCCGGTTCTCCGCCGCACCTCGTCGCCCGCCTCCGCGGCGGGGCGACCGGTGATGGCGGCGATGGACGGCCCGGACGTCTCCGCTTCCAGGCAGCCGCGGGCGCCGCACACGCAAAGACGACCATCGGGTTCGACGATCAGGTGGCCGATGTGGCCGGCATTCCCGTGGGCCCCGTCCAGCAGCCGGCCGTCGAGCACGATGCCGCCCCCCACTCCGGTGGACACCACCATGGCCAGATAGGCGGTCAGTCCGGCGGCGGCCCCCCGCCACCCCTCGCCCAGGGCCAGTGCCTTGGCGTCGTTGTCGACGGTGGTCGGCAGCCGGACCAGTGACTCCAGTCGGGACAGGAGGGGAAATTCCCGCCAAGCCGGGATATTGAGCGGGGACACCGTGCGGCCGCCCTCGGTCATCGGGCCACCGCAGCCCACCCCGCAGACGACCGGCGCCGTAGGTCCGGACCGGAGGACCAGGTCGATGATCGACGACAGCGCCGCGAACACCACTTCGGGATCCGGCTGTTGGGGGGTCTCGCAGTGGGCGTCGAACAGGATGACCCCACTGCCATCCACCAGGCCTGCCGCCAACTTGGTCCCGCCCACGTCGACCGCGAGCACCACCGGCCGGTCAGGCAAGGATTTCAGTCGTCGCGATGGAGGCGACCGCGGATCCAGTCCCGCGGATCGTGCACCACGGTCCCCATGTTCCGACTGTGGATCGACCTGGAGATATCGTCGATCCCCGCCTTGCCCATGCGCCGGGCATTGTTGGCGAACACCACCGCGGAGAGGAACATCACGATGACGCCGATGAACCCGAGGACCAGCGACCGGGAGAATGTCAGCAACATGAAAACGAAGCCGACCACGAACACCAGGGCCGACCAGATGCAGTACCGTCCGGCGTGCCGGTAGACGGTTTCGGAGCGCACCCGCTCCGCGAACTCAGGGTCCTCCTTGTAGAGGGATTCCTCCAACTCATGGAGAATCTTTTGTTCGTGATCAGAGAGCGGCAAGAACCCCTCCCCTCCATCTCTTGATCGATCCTGTTGTCATCCTCGACTCCATGATCGCGCACCTCCGTGCCTAAAGCATCGCGCATTGGAACAAACGTTGACAATGCTGACCTTATTTCCTCCCCCGGCCGACCGAATCGGCGGGAAATCCCCTAATTTCTGGAGGTTCGGGGCGGCTTTTCCTCCATTTTTGGCTCGGCGGAGGGTCCCCAAGGGGCGTCGCCCCGTTGCCGGACCCGGAGCCCGTCGGCCCCCACCATCGAGGCCGAGCCCACCGACCCGTGGCCGTAGCGGGCCCGGATGCTGTCCACCGCCGCCGAAACCCCACCCCACGACTGTTGGAGGCGCTCCGCCTCGTCTCCGGCCCGCATCATCCGGGTATCGGATGCACTGCCGTCCCCGAGGTCCCAGGAGAGCTGTTCGTTGGCGCCGGTGGTGCCGAATCCGGACAGGCTGACCCCCAGCAGTCGCATCCCTTTCGAGAGATCGACCGATTCGAGCAGTGCCGAGGCGATGGCCCCGATGGCGGGGGCGGAGTCGACCGGGGTGACCATGGAATGGGACCGGGTGATCAGGGTGAAGTCGCCGAACTTGATCTTCACGGTGATGGTCCGGGCCCCGAGATCGGATCCCCGGAGGTGGGAGGCGGCGGCGTCGACGATCCGGGTCAGGTGGCTCTGGATGATCACCGGGTCCCAGAGGTCGGACGGGAATGTCTCCTCGTGGCCGATGGACTTGGCCTTCTGGTCGGGGACCACTGGTCGTTCGTCCACCCCCCGGCACAGCTCGGCCAGGTGGGAGCCCTGGGCCTTCCCCAGTTGGCGTTCGAGGCTGGAGGCGGGCAGGGAGGCGAGATCGCCGACGGTCTTGATCCCCAGCCCCTGGAGCCGGCGGGCCGACACCGGCCCCACCCCCCAGAGAGCCTCGATGGGCAGGGGATGGAGGAACTCGAGCTCCCGGCCGGGCTCGATGACGACGATCCCGGCCCCGGGACGGATGCCCGACCGGTCAGCCCTCGGTTTGGCGGCTTTCGACGCCAGTTTGGCCATCAACTTGCTGGACGCCACCCCCACCGAGCAGGGGAGGTGCAGCTCGTCGTCCACCCGGGCCCGGATGTCCCGGGCGATCACCGGTCCGGGTCCGAGGAGCCGCACCGAACCGGTCACGTCGAGGAACGCCTCGTCGATGGAGATCCCTTCGACCAACGGGGTCACCGTCTCCAGGATGGCGTGGAGCTTGGCGCTCTCCTCGCCGTAGCGGTGGTGCCGGCCGTCGACGAAGACCGCCTCGGGGCAGAGTCGGCGGGCGACCGAGGAAGGCATGGCCGAGTGGACGCCGAACATCCGGGCCTCGTAGGTGCAGGCGGCTACCACCCCCCGGCCTCCCGAACCCCCCACGATGACCGGGCGTCCGGCCAGGGTGGGGTCGTCCAACACCTCGACCGAGGCGAAGAACGCATCCATGTCGACGTGGAGGATCACCCGGTTGTGCTCATCCACCGAGGCGCAACCTCCGGAAGCCCTCGGCGAACGGAACTCCGGCGCTCCGGCCGGCGTCCTCCGCGGCCCCGTGTACCGCGGCCGTCGCCCACTCGGCGCCGTCGGGGAACTGGCTCCGGTGGCAGCCCACCGCCCGCACCTTCACCTCCACGGTGTTGGAGATGTCCACCCACACGTCGGGCTCGAGGGTGCCGGACAGCAGCACGGTGGAGACCTGATGGGCCGGGCCGGCATCCGGGAAGTAGAGGGGCAGGGCCGCGGCCGGGGCGACGGCGTCGAGGACCGCCCAGCCGGTGACCCGGTGATCCCGGTGGTTGAAGTAGTCCTGTCCGAAGAAGACGGCAGTGGGGTCGGGGCAGAGCACCACGTCGGGCCGGAGCCGACGAACCACCTCGACCAGCGCCCGCTGGAGTCCGAGGTCGTCGACCAGCTCCCCGTCGGGATAGTGGAGGGACTCCTGGCCGGTGAGCCCGATCAGCGACGCCGACTCCGCCGACTCCGCGGCTCGGCGGGTGGCCAGCTCCCCGGGCTCCACCGAGGCATCGGTCGAGCCCTTGTCCCCGTCGGTGCAGAAGAGAACGTGGACCTCGCAGCCTTTTGCCGACCATGCCGCCAGGGTGCCCCCGCAGCCGACGTCGGGGTCGTCAGGATGGGCGTAGATGGCCAGCGCCCGGACCGGAGTCTCCTCCATGAGTTCCGGCACGCCTAGGACCCAGGCTGCTTGGGGGCGGTGGTCTTGGTCAGGAGCCCGACCTCCCGCCGAAAATCGTCGACACCCTCGAATCCCTTGTACACGCTGGCGAACCGGAGATAGGCCACCTCGTCGACCACCCGGAGCCGTTCGAGCACGGCCAGACCGATCTGCTGGGTGGTGGGCACGGTGCCGTCATCCCGCAGGGTGTCCTCCACCGCCTGCGCCAGCTCCTCGAGCTGTTTCTCTGACACCGGGCGGTTTTTGGTGGCCGCCCGCAGCCCGTCGACCACCTTCATCCGGTCGAAAGGGGCCCGGAGCCCGGAGCGCTTGACGACCATCATCGGCACTTCGTCGATCCTCTCGAACGTCGTGTACCGATGGCCACACCCGTTGCACTCCCGCCGGCGCCGGGTGGCAGTGCCGTCTTCCGCCAGACGGGAATCGATGACGCGATCATCGTCAGCCAGGCACCAGGGACAGAGCACCCACCGAGAATAGTGCTGCGATCAAGCGTCACGGGCGAGCTCACCGAGGCAAACGCCCTGGGAATCGCGTCAGGGAACCGTGATGCTCTCGCCGGGCTCCACGGTGTAGGACCCGGTCTGCGAGGCCAGCGTGGCCACCAGGGGCCGGGGGTCGGCGGAGGGATCCACCGCCGACGCGATCGACCAGAGGGTGTCGCCGGGCTGCACGGTGTACTCGACGGGGTGGGTGATCCCCGCCAGGGCAGGACCGGAGGTGTGGGAGTGACCTCCGGCCCCGCCCAGCGGAAGAGCAAGCCCGACCACCGCCAGGCCGGAGACCGCCAGCAGGGTGCGGCGGAGCCTGACCGCGGCCGACGGGCGACGACGGGTCCGGCGCAGCCGCACCGGCTCGGGGACCAGCGCCAGCACCGGGGCCCCGCTGACGGCGTCCGGGCCCTCGGCAGCGATCCCCGGCCGGCGACAGCGGCCGCCATCCACAAGTTGGAGGGCGGCACCGCTTCGGACCCGGCCACCGTCGACCCGGGCCAGCGTCGACGGGAACGAGAGGGCGGCCACTATCGTTTCCCCCTGGTCAGGAGCTGGTGGGCCGGTTGTCCGCCCCTCGAACGTCTGTTCGTCATGGACCCATCGAATCACGAACGTCTGTTCGGTGTCAAGCCATTTGTCGAACGGATGTTTGCTTTCCCGACCCCCCTGGGCTACCTTTTCACAAACAGATGTTCGCCGCTCCCCCGACGGGTAGCGCCGTGCCGGACAAACCGGAGCGTGCGAACCAACGAGCAGGGGGAACCGTGGCCCAGGTACTCAGCATCAAGCGCAAGCAGATACTGGACTGTATTTCCGAGTCACTCCGGGACCGCGGCTACCCACCCTCCGTTCGGGAGATCGGTGAGTCGGTGGGCCTGGCCTCGTCGTCGACCGTCCACGCCCACCTGGCGGTGCTGCAGCGGGAGGGCTATCTGCGACGGGATCCGACCAAGCCCCGGGCCATCGAGGTGCGGTTCGACCCGTCGTCCAAGGTGGTCATGGACTCGCGTCCGATTCGCCACGTGCCGCTGGTCGGTGACGTGGCCGCCGGCACCGGGGTGCTGGCCCAGGAGAACATCGAGGAGCTGTACCCGCTCCCCGAGGACTTCACCGGGACCGGATCGCTGTTCATGGTCAAGGTCCGGGGCGACTCCATGATCGACGACGGCATCGTCGACGGGGACTTCGTGGTGGTGCGCCAGCAGCCCGAAGCCGAGCGGAACGAGATCGTGGTGGCCGGGATACCTGACGAGGAGGCCACGGTGAAGCGGTTCTCCACCCGCGACGGGAAGGTGGTCCTCACCCCGTCCAACCCGCACATGGAGCCCATGGAGTTCGAGCCCGACCAGGTGACCGTCTACGGGAAGGTGGTCACCGTCCTCCGTCGGCTGTAGGCCGACACCTCACCGGTTCGGACTGGCCGGAGCAATCGCGCTCATATCCGGGTAGCGGTCTCCCGACACCGCACCGGCCGGGAACACCTCTTCGATGGCGGCGAGGTCGGAGGCCGTCAGTTCGACCTCGAGTGCCGCCACATTCTCGGCCAAATAGGTGCGCCGCTTGGTCCCGGGGATCGGCACCACATCGTCACCCCGGGACAGCACCCAGGCCAGCGCCAGCTGTCCAGGAGTGCAGCCCTTGGCGTCGGCCAGGGAACGAACCCTATCGACCAACGCGATGTTCTGGTCGAAGCTCTCCCCTCGGAACCGGGGGAGGAACTTCCGGAAGTCGCCTTCGGGGAAGTTATCGGGAGTGGCGATCTGTCCGGTGAGGAAGCCGCGGCCCAGCGGGCTGTAGGCAACGATGCCGATGCCGAGGCTCCGGGCGGTGCCGATGACGGTGTCCTCGACGTCGCGACTCCAGAGCGACCACTCGCTCTGGAGGGCGGCGATCGGGTGGACGGCGCTGGCCCGTCGCAGGGTGTCCGCGGAGGCTTCGGACAAGCCGAGGTAGCGCACCTTCCCCTCCGCCACCAGTTCGGCCATCGCCCCCACCGTCTCCTCGATCGGGACCCCGGTATCGGTGCGGTGCTGGTAGTAGAGATCGATGTGCTCCACCCCCAACCGCGCCAGGGAGGCGTCGCAGGCCTGGTGGACGTAGGCAGCATCCCCCCGGATGGACCGGACGGTGGGATCGGAGGTCCGCACGATCCCGAACTTGGTGGCCAGGACCACCTCGTCGCGTCGCGTGCCGATGGCCCGGCCCACCAACTGCTCGTTGGTGAAGGGCCCGTACATGTCGGCGGTGTCGAGCAGGGTCACCCCCAGGTCGAGGGCGGCATGGATGGTGGCGATCGATTCTTTTTCGTCGCCGGCCCCGTAGAACTCGGACATGCCCATGCAGCCGAGACCCTCGGCGGACACCACCAGTCTGTCGGTGCCCAATGTGCGCGTCGAGAGTGCCATGGACCGAACCTACCCGGTCGGCGACTCCGCCCATTTCGGGTCGCGACCGAGGAAGCCGATCAGCTGCTCGATGGCGGGAGCATCGTCGGCCACCGGGACCACCGCCCCGAAGGCCATGCCCTCTCCCTGGTACTCCGGCGGGAGGGTGGCTTTGGCCCGGGCCAGGACCTCGGCCGCCTCGGCTTCGGAGTACGGGCTCGGCTGGCCGGTGGCCGAGGCCAGGTCCCATCCGTGGGCCAGGTACTCCATCACCGTCATGTTGAAGACCATCGCCGCCGGCATCATCGAGCCGCCGGAGATCTGCACCTCGCGGTCGAAGCCGAACTCCTTCCACCCGGCCACCACGCTGGCCGCGAGTCGGGCGAACTCGTCAGCCGCATCCGGGCCGCAGACGTAGGCCGACGGATCGCCCTCGAAGGTGCGCCCGTTGCAGCCCGCCTCGAACACCTGGACCCATCCGACAATGTGGTTCATGAGTTGCTGGACGGTGTAGTCGTCACACGGTGTCGTCGACGTCAATCGCGGTTGGTCGACGTTGGCCACCACCTTGCCGGTCTTGGTCAACACGCCCTCGAGCAGTTCGATCTGATCCATGCGGCCGACCCTACCCCGTGGCCACCGATCGTTCCGGCGGGCTGTCGACGCGGGGAGAACGACTCCAGCGACAGCGGCGCGAAATGGGGAAGGCACCTCGCCTAGTTCTCAGGGAACGTTTTTAAAGTCACACGCCCAGGGCGTGGACAGAAGGAGGTACCTTCCCCACCCACTACTCCAGCCTGCCCGCCAGCCAACGTCAAGTGGACGTGACCGGACCCGCGGCCCGACCTATGAACCGCTGGTCAGCACTGTCTCGAGCACCGAGGCGGCGTGATCGAGCTCTTCCAGGCTCACGTGCTCGCCGGGGGTGTGGGCCAGCAACGGGTCGCCGGGCCCGAAGTTGGTGGCCGGGACCCCGTGCCGGGCAAAGGAGGCCACGTCGGTCCATCCGACCTTGGCCCGCGGCGGGGAGCCGGTGGCGGACACCAACCGCGAGAGATGCGGGTCGCCGAGGGACGGCGGGGCGCCGGCCACCGCCTCCATCACCTCCCACGAGTCTCCCGGCTCCAGGGTCTCCTCGAGCGCCGCCCGCACCGACGCCGCGGCCTCGGCGGCGTCCCGGGCGGGGGCGAATCGGTGATTGATCATCACCACCGCCAGGTCGGGGACCACGTTGTTGGCCACCCCGCCTTCGACCAGCACCGCTTGGAGTTGCTCGGCGTATTCGCAGCCGTCGATCACCACCCGCCGGCTCGGGTAGGCGGCGATGGCGTCGAGCACCGGACCCAGCCGGTGGATGGCGTTCCGGCCCGCGAAGGGTCGGGCGGTGTGGGCTCGGGCCCCGGCCAACGCCACCCGGATCCGCATGGTCCCCTGGCAGCCTGCCTCCACCACCCCGCCGGTGGGCTCGCCGAGGATGGCGGCGTCGGCGGCCAGGAGATCCGGGCGCTGTTCCCACAATTGCTCCAGGCCGCTGTCGCGGCGGGCGACCTCTTCACAGGCGTAGAAGCACCAGGTCACATCCACCGCCGGCTCGGGGATGGTCCCGGCCAGGTGGAGGAAGGTGGCCAACCCCCCTTTCATGTCCGCCGCTCC
>DASZIT010000003.1:0-12113 GCA_035948855.1 Acidimicrobiales bacterium
GCGAGGGCTACTTCTAGGGTCATGACGACGTTGCCCGGCTCGCCGCCGGCCGGCGGCGCGGAGCTCGGCGCCGACACCATGGACCTCCTCCGGTTCGCCACGATCGGATCGGTCGACGACGGCAAGAGCACCCTGATCGGCCGCCTCTTGTTCGACACGCGCCAGCTCTTTGACGACCAGCTCACGGCGATCGAGACGGCGTCCGAGCGGCGCGGCCTCGGTGAGGTCGACCTCTCCTTCGTGACCGATGGCCTCCGGGCCGAACGCGAGCAGGGGATCACCATCGACGTCGCCTACCGCTACGCCGCCACCCCCACCCGCAAGTTCGTCATCGCCGACTGCCCCGGTCATGTGCAGTACACCCGCAACATGGCGACCGGTGCCTCGACCGCCGACCTGGCCCTGGTGGTGGTGGACGCCCCCAAGGGGTTGCGGGAGCAGACCCGCCGCCACGTCTGCATCGCCGCGCTGCTGGGTGTCCGCCACCTGATCGTGGCGGCCAACAAGATGGACCTGGTCGACTGGGACCAGTCGACCTATCAGCAGGTAGTCACCGAGATGTCCCGGTTGGCCGACCGGTTGGGGGTGGAGTCGTGCACCGTGATCCCGGTGTCCGCCCTCCGCGGCGACAACGTGGCCATTCGCTCCGATGCCGCCGGTTGGTACGACGGTCCGACCATCCTCGAGGCGCTCGAGCAGGCACCGGCGGGCGAATGGGCCGGAGCCCACGGGGACCGGCGGGGCTCCGGGTCCCGGCTACCGGTCCAGTGGGTGCTGCGCCAGCCGGGTGGCGGGCGGACCTACGCCGGCATGGTCAACGGAGGCCCACTCCGCCAGGGCGACGAGGTGGTGGTGCTCCCCGGCGGGCAGCGCTCGACGGTGGCAGCGGTCGAGACCCTCGACGGACCTCTGGATGAAGCCGCGGTGGGACTGTCGGTGTCGGTGCAGCTGGCCGACGACGTCGACGTGAGCCGGGGTGACCTGCTGGCCGCCGCCGACGACCCTCCCGACGTGGTGACCCAGCTGGTCGCCACCATCTGCTGGTTCGACCCCCGGCCTCTGACCGCCGGGGCCCAGTACCGGATCAAGCACACCACCCGGGTCACCCCGGCCCGGATCCTGTCGGTGGACGGCCGCCTGGACGTCAACCGGCTGGAGCTGCTGCCGGCCGACTCCCTGGCCGAGAACGACATCGGCACCGCCACCATCGCGGTGGCCACTCCCCTGGCTGCCGACCCCTACCAGCGCAATCGGATCACCGGCAGCTTCGTGGTCATCGACCCGACCACCAACGGCACGGTGGCTGCCGGGATGGTGGGTCCCCCGGCACTGACCCCTCTGGACCCGGACCCCGCCCCCCTCGACGCCCACGCCTGATCGGGCTGACGTGGCCCCGACTGCCCCGCTGTACCCGGTTTCGCTGGTGGTCTCCGGACGAAGATGCCTGGTGGTCGGGGGCGGACGGGTGGCCGCCCGCAAGGTCGAAGGGCTCCTCGCCAGCGGCGCCCTGGTCACGGTGGTGGCGCCTGAGGTCGTCGATGCCATCCGCTCCTGGGAGGCGGATCCAACGGCCGGGGGGACGACGGGGTCGCTGACCATCGAGACCCGCCCCTACCGGAGTCCGGAAGCCGCCGACTACCGGTTGGTGATCACCGCCACCGGGCGCCCGGAGGTGGACCATGCGGTGTTCGCCGACGCTGACGCCGCCGGGGTGTGGGTGAACAGCGCCGACGACGTCGACAACTGCAGCTTCCTGCTACCGGCGGTGCACCGGGCGGGGACGGTGACGGTGGCCGTCTCCACCGGGGGGGCGAGTCCGGCGCTGGCCGGATGGCTCCGGTCCCGGGTCGCCGCCACCCTCGACTTCGACGTGGCGATGGTGGCGGAGCTGCTCGACGAGGCCCGGTCGTTGGTCAAGGACACCGGCGCCTCGACCGAGTCGCTCGACTGGGACCGCATCCTCGAGAGCCAGGTGGTGCCGCTGGTCCGACAGGGTCGCATCGACGAGGCCCGCGCCGTCCTGCGCACCTTCGTCGAGGCTTGACCGTCGGCTGCTCGACGGAGTGCCGGTCGGCCGTCCGTCGCCGGCGTCAGGGCTTAGCCACCATCACCACCATCGACGCCAGGAAGATGACCAGCAGCGCACCGGAGGTCCAGGCCATCCGCCGAGTCAGCGACCGATGGGCCGAATCCTCCCATTCCCCGGCGGCCACCAACTGTTGGAGCCCGCGCTCGGTCGGCCACAGCACCATCTCCGCGGCCAGCGCCGCCACCGCCCAGAGCAAGAGCCCCACCATCACCCAACCGTCCGAGAACCCGTAGCCGCCCGGAGTGCGGTGGCTCATCCCGATGAGCACGAACCCGAGGACCGGGACCACGAACAGGACCCGCCCGGCCCAGTTCACGCCGGGACGGTAGTACCTCGTCACCGACTCGGAGTTCGGGCCCCGGCGGCCGAGGACCAGCGCGTAGGCCCCCGCCACCCCCACCGCGCCGAACCCGATCACCGCTGAAAGTACGTGAGCCAACACCACGACTTCGTAGCCGGCTCCCCGGTTGACCGAGACCGCCACCAGCGCGGCGACAGATCGGGGGTGGAAGAGCATCTTTACGATTCTTTCATCCGGTGATCGCCCGCCGACGACGGGATCGGCGCCCGACGGCGCAAGGACCGCCGTCCTGAACCGTTTCTTAAGGACCCCCCTACGCCACCTGAGCCCTGGGGATTGCTACGTTGGGGGTACGCACCAGAGCCCCAAACCACTCAGGAACCACCGGAAACCTGCCGATAAGACCTAGGTGGACACGATCAGCTTCGATCCTGAATACCAACCTCATGGGAACCACACAACGCAGATGAACCAGCTCCGCCTCGATCCTCTCACCGGCCGATGGGTAGTCGTAAGCACCGACCGTGCCAACCGGCCCATGGCCTTCTCGCCGATGGCGACGACCCAGGCGGACCCGTCCCGGCCCTGCCCCTTCTGCCCGGGCAACGAGGAGACCTCGTTACCGGCCCTGGAGACATACGGCCCCGAAGGTCGTTGGCTGGTGCGGGTCGTCCCGAATCTCTATCCGGCCTTCGAAGGCGACGAGCCCTTCGTGGTCACCAACCGCGGGCCGGTCTTCACCCAGGCCACCGCCGGCGGTATCCACGAGGTGCTGGTCATCTCCCCCGACCACGACAAGACGTGGTCGATGTTGGATGACGACCAGACCGGCCTGGTTATGGCCGCCATCCGCGATCGAATCGAGGAGCACTCGACCATCCCGGGCCTCCGCTACAGCCAGGCCATCGTTAATTCGGGCCGAGAGGCGGGAGCCTCGGTCGACCATCCGCACGGCCAGCTGTTGGGGATGTCGTTCGTCCCCCGCGAACTAGTGGAGGAGCAGGCCGGTTTCGCTCGGTTCGCCGGACGTTGCCTCCTCTGTACCGCCCTCGATGCCGAGGAGAACGTCGGCCACCGGGTCGTCTACGCCGACGAGCGGGTACTGGTCATCTGCCCGTTCTGGAGCGGTTCTCCCTACGAGATGATGATCATCCCTCGCACCCACTGCCCGCACCTCCATCACAGCCCTCCTGCCGACCTCAAAGCCGTGGGCAAGGCGCTCAAGGAGACGCTCGGAAGTCTGCGCGACGTGGTCGGCGACGTGGCCTACAACCTGGTCTTCCACTCCGCCCCCTACCGCGCCCCCGAGCCGTACCACTGGCATGTCCACGTGGTCCCCAAACTGACCACGGTGGCCGGATTCGAGCTCGGCACCGGGGTGTTGATCAACATCAAGAACCCGGAGCAGGCGGCCGAAGAGCTGAAGGTCCGGGTGCCGGTCTCCAGCGACGTCTGACCCGCCGGCCCCGACTGACCCGCTGACTGACCTCCCTACCCGCCTGTCCGGTCCCCTGCGTCAGCCGAGGTAGAGCCCGGCCACCCCCTGGTAGAGGTGGGGATCGACGGTCCTCGGCTTGCCGGCGGCCTCCGACAGCGGGATGCACACGATGTTCCCGGCCTGGAGGGCCACCATCGCCCCGAAGTCTCCGTCGTGGACCGCCTGGAGGGCGGCGGCACCGAACCGGGTGGCCAGCACCCGGTCGAAGGCGGTGGGTGACCCGCCCCTCTGGATATGGCCCAACACGGTAGCCCGGGCCTCGTAGCCGGTCCGGCGCTCGATCTCCTGGGCCAGCCACCCGCCGATGCCACCGAGTCGGGCGTGGCCGAACTGGTCGGTGCCGGCGGCCGGCACCCTGGCCCCTTTGGCCGCCAACGCCGCCGTCTCGTCTCGGGGGAGGGCTCCCTCGGCCACCACCAGGGTCGAGAAGAAACGGCCGCCGAAGTGCCGGTCCCGGAGACGTTGGCAAACGGCATCGATGGAGAACGGCTCTTCCGGAATCAGGATCTCCGCGGCGCCCCCGGCGATGCCGGCGTGCACCGCGATGTGTCCGACATTGCGGCCCATCACCTCGCACACCATGACCCGATGGTGGGACTCGGCGGTCGTCTGGAGCCGATCGATCGCCTCGGTGGCGACCTGCACCGCGGTATCGAACCCGAAGGTGACCTCGGTACCCGAGAGGTCGTTGTCGATGGTCTTGGGTACCCCGACCACGTGGAGACCCATCCCCGCCAGCCGGTCGGCGGCCCCCAGGGTGTCGTCGCCTCCGATCGCCACCAGCGCGTCGATGCCCAACCGTTCGATAGTGGCCAGGACCCGATCAGGTCCCTCGTCGGTGGCGAACGGGTTGGTGCGGGACGAGCCGAGGATGGTGCCGCCCCGGGTCAAGATCCCCCGGCACTCGTCGGGCAGTAGCGGGATGGTGGCGCCTTCGATGACACCACGCCACCCGTCCAGGAACCCGACCGCCTCATCCTCGAAGCGGACGGCGCCGCCGACGACCACCGCGCGGATCACCGCGTTGAGACCGGGACAGTCGCCCCCTCCGGTCAGGATCCCTATCCGCACCTCAGGTTCCCACCGTCAGATCCGCAGGGCCATCATCGAGGCCGAGCGCTCGAGCTCGAATGCCGCGGCCAGGTTCCGCACCATGTCCCGGGTGGGTGGCACCAGGCTGCCGATCCCGGGAGTGACCAGATACTCGGAGAGGAATGCCCGCCGGTTGCGCACCTCCCAGGCATGGCCGAGCTCGCTCAGTCCCAGTCGTCCGTAGGGGTCGCGCTCGGTGGCCGCCACCACGGCCACATGGTGGAACGACCACAGCATGTCCGCCACATCGGCCAAGGGAGACCGGAAGTCGGTCCCGTCGGCGGTGATCACCCCGGCGGTGAACTCCGATCGCCCACCCGGCGAGAAGTCGAGCACATACCACCCGAGATCGTTGCGGGACACCCGGCCCAGGTGGAAATCGCCGTGGGTCCGGATGGCCGCACACCGGGTGTCCGACGACCGGAGGTCGTCCAACAGCGTGGCCACGGAGTCGGTGGCCAGCAGGCCGGGGTCGACCACCCGGACCGCGCCTTCGACCTCGGCGACCCAGGCGGCAATGTCTCCCATCTGGCGACCGAACGCCTGATCGAGTCCCAGGTGCATCCGGGCGGTCATGGTGCCGAGTCGTCGGGCCTCGGCGGCGAAGTCGCCCCCGGCCCGTTCGGGCTCGCCGCCGGCGGCGTAGAGGTCCCGCAACGAGGTGAGGGCCAACGACCAACCCCCGGTGTTGCCGGTCTGGTACTCCCGCACCACGCCGAGGTCGGTCCGGCCCCGGCGCCACACCGCGATGGGGGCCAGGAGATGGTTGAACCCCACGGCGTCCAGGCCGAGGAAGAGCTCGAGCCCCGGATGGGGACCCTCGTCGGGCGGCAGCTGCTGATAGATGGTGAAGGCCACCCGGTCGTCGAAGGTGACCGACACGGTGTCGTCGGTGATGGCGATCCGGCGCACCCGTTCGTAGTCGCCCCCGCTGGCGCCACCGACCGCCTCGAGCAGGCACCGCATCAACTCGGCGTCGGCGGTGGCATCGAAGACGACGGCCAGACCGTCTCCGTCCTCGAAGATCCCGAGCGGCGAGTCGTCGGCGTCGACCAGGAATTGCACCTCGTCCCCGGGCGCCCGGAGACCAAGCACGGCGTGGACCAACCGGCCGGGCACGTCGGCGATCACGCTGATCAGCCCCGGTCGTCCCGAGCGCACCACGTCCGCGCTCCGGATGGTGACCGACTCCGGGGAGACATCGGCGAGTTGCTCCCCGATCGTCGTGCTGCCGTCTTCCAGGCCACCGCCGCCGACGGCGTCGTCATCGGCGCCCCACCGAGGCCGGTGACTGGCGAACGCCGCCACCAGCTCGCGCAGGGCGGGATAGCCGGAGACGGGAACCGGCGCCACGGCGAGACCGGTCTCCGACCAACTCACAGCGACCCCTCTCGGGGGAGTTCCCCGGTCAGGAGGAGCTCTCCGGCCAGCGTCTGGATCGGTTCCACCAGTTCGAACAATTGATAGCCGTAGGGGGCCATGGTGACCGGATACGGTTCGGTTCCCACAATGGGAAACGGTACCCGCCCCAGAAGTTCCACGGGCTGGCGACCCGCCCACCTGCCCAAATACAGATCGGCCGGTTGAGAGAACCGGCTCAGGTTGTGGATGCAGAGCAACGGGTTGATTTCTTCCGGATCCTCGCCCGGCGCCAGGTACCCGTCGGCCCCGACCTCGGCCGATGAAGCGCCTTCCATGGTCACTCCCGGGCCCCGCTCGGTGTCGTCATCCCCGGACGGCGTCGAACGCACGAAGGCCAGCACCGACGGGTTGGCGCACGGGAGTGCCTCGAACGATCCGGTGCCGAACAGGGAGAACTGGCGGCGCACCGCCAACATGCGCCGGAGCCAGTGCAGGAAGG
Source organism: Acidimicrobiales bacterium (assembly GCA_035948855.1). Taxonomy (GTDB): domain Bacteria; phylum Actinomycetota; class Acidimicrobiia; order Acidimicrobiales; family RAAP-2; genus DASZIT01. The sequence goes on from DASZIT010000003.1 coordinate 6,842, forward strand.
AACTCGGATTCCGTTGCTGGGCCTCTACATTGACGGCGGCGAAACCGTAGACGGGGTCCATCAGCGGGGGCAGGTAGAGCTGGGCAAAGTCGGCCCGGCTGAAGCCGCCGTTGCGGTCGGGGGTCCACTGCATCGGCGTGCGAACCGAGTCACGATCACCCAGATACAGGTTGTCCCCCATCTGCAGCTCGTCCCCGTAGTAGAGGACCGGGCTTCCCGGGAGGGTCAACAACAACGAGTACAACAGCTCGGTCAACCGCCGGTCACGGTCGAGCAGCGGGGCCAGCCGGCGCCCGATGCCCATGTGCCGCTTCATTCTCGGGTCCTTGGCGTACTCGGAGAACAGGTAGTCGCGGTCTTCCTCCGACACCATTTCCAGCGTCAGCTCATCGTGGTTGCGCAGGAAGATCGCCCACTGGCAGCCGGGCGGGGCTTCGGGGGTCTGGGCCAGGATCTCGGTGATCGGATAGCGCTGCTCGCGCCGTACGGCCATGAACAGGCGGGGCATCAGGGGAAAGTGGAAGCAGAGCTGGCATTCGTCGCCGTCCCCGAAGTAGTCGGCGACGTCGGCCGGCCAACCGTTGGCTTCGGCCAGCAGGATCCGACCCGGGTAGTCCGCATCGAGCTCAGCCCGCACCCGGCGGATGAAGGCGTGGGTCTCCGGGAGGTTCTCCCCCGACGTCCCGTCCGATTGGAACAGGAAGGGCACCGCGTCAAGACGGAAGCCGTCGAGCCCGAGGTCGAGCCAGAACCGGACCACGTCCAACATGGCCTCGGCCACTTCCGGGTTGGCATAGTTGAGATCGGGCTGGTGGCCGTAGAAGCGGTGCCAGAAGTACTGCTCCCGGACCGGGTCGTAGGCCCAGTTCGAGCGTTCGACATCGACGAAGACGACCCGGGCCTCGGGCCACCGTTGATCGTCGTCGTTCCAGACGTACCAGTCGGCCCGGGGATTGGTGCGATCCCGCCGGGACTCGAGGAACCACGGGTGCTGGTCGCTGGTGTGGTTGATCACCAGGTCGGCGATGACCCGCATGCCCCGGGCGTGGGCTTCGCTCAGGAGTTTCTGGAGATCCTCGACGGTGCCGTAGTCGGGGTGGACCGAGTAGTAGTCGCTGATGTCGTAGCCGCCGTCGCGGAGGGGCGAGTCATAGAACGGAAGCAGCCACAGGCAGTCGACCCCCAGCCACTGCAGATAGTCGAGCTTGGCGGTCAGTCCGGGGATGTCGCCGGTGCCGTCGTCGTTGGCGTCGAAGAATCCCCGGATGTAGACCTCGTAGAAGACCGCCCGCCGGAACCAGCCGGGATCCTCGGCCGGAGGCAGCAGTGGCCCGCCGATGGAAGTGGGCACCAACGCCGGCTCGCGCCGCGCCTCGATCTCCACTTGCGGGTTGCTGGTCATGCTCAAACGCTATCGGTATCGTCGTCGGCGATGGCCGACAGCATCCGGTCGGCGGCTTCGTAGGGATCGATGTCCCCGTCGGACAGCGCGTCGGTCACCTCGCTCAGCACCTTGGCGAACCGCGGGCTGTGGATCCGCTGGTCGACCCGGGCGGTGACGATCTGGCGGAACTCGCGCTCGAGACGCTGACGCCGACGCTCCTCGAGCAGACCCTGGGCTTCCAGATGGGACCGGTGCTCACCGATGGCCTCCCACAGCTGTTGGCAACCGTCGCCGGAAGAGGCCACCGTCTCCACAATCAGTGGCCGCCAGTCATCGAGGGTGTCGGGGGTGGTGAGATCGAGCATCTGGTCGAGATCGCGCCGCGTCTCCCGGGCGCCGGGACGGTCGGCCTTGTTGATGACAAAGAGATCGGCGATCTCCATGAGCCCGGCTTTGTTGGCCTGGATGGCATCGCCCCACCCGGGATTGACCACCACCACCGTGGTGTCGGCGGCCGACGCCACCGAGACCTCCTGCTGGCCGACCCCCACCGTCTCGATGAACACCATCGGAAACCCGGTGGCCGACAGCACCCGCACGGCATCGGGAACCGCCACCGCCAATCCTCCGAGGTGGCCGCGGGTGGCCATCGACCGGATGAACACCGCGTCGTCGAGGGCGTGGTTCTGCATGCGGACCCGGTCGCCGAGAATCGCCCCGCCGGAGAACGGCGAGGAGGGATCGATGGCCAATACCCCGACCGGCCCGGCTTCTCGGGCAATGGCGATCAACCGGTCGGTGAGGGTGGACTTCCCCGCCCCCGGGGCTCCGGTGATGCCCACCGTGTAGGTCGCCAACTTGGTCTGGTAGGCGAGCCCGGCGATCGCCCGCGACGGTGGTCCCCCGCGTTCGATCAGCGACAGCAACCGGGCCAAGCCCACCCGGTCCCCGGCTTGGGCCGCCTCGAACAGGGAAGCCGGGTCCTTACGGTCGGGGGACGGCTGGGAGGGGGACGCCATGAGGTGCCGAGAATATAGCGGAACGGAAGGTGGTCAGACCCGCTTGACCTTGGCGCCGAGCGAGGTCAGCTTCCCGGCCAGATCCTCGTAGCCCCGGTCCACGTGGTGAGCGTCCCGGATGGTGGTCTCCCCGTCGGCCACCAGGCCGGCCAGCACCAACGCGGCCCCGGCCCGGACGTCGAGGGCCCGAACCTGCGCACAGGACAGGTGATCGACCCCACGGACCACCGCATGGTGTCCCTCGGTGCGGATGTCCGCCCCCATCCGCTTGAGTTCGTCGACGTAACGGAACCGCCCGAAGAAGAGGTTCTCGGTGACGATGCCCACCCCTTCCGCCACCGTCAGCAATGTCACCAGGAGCGGCTTGTAGTCGGTGGCCACCCCGGGGTACGGCAGGGTGGCCACGTCCACCGAATGCAGTCGCTTCGACGAGTCCCGGGCGGCCCGCAGGCCTTCGGGCTCCTGGGTGATCTCGATGCCGGTGGCCGTCAACTTCCGCAGCAGCATGTCCATGTGATCGGGCCGGCCGTCCTCCACCACCACCTCCCCACCGGCCAGACCGGCCGCCACCAAGAAGGTGGCCACCACCAACCGGTCGGGGATGACCGCGTGCCGTGCCGGGTGCAGCCGTTCGACCCCCTCGACCTCGATGCGGGACGATCCCGCCCCGGAGATGTTGGCGCCCATGGCGTTCAGGAACTCGGCCAGATCGAGCACCTCGGGCTCCCGGGCGGCGTTCTCGATGACGGTGGTCCCCTTGGCCAGCACCGCGGCCATCAACACGTTGTCGGTGCCGGTGTGGCTGGGATACTCGAGGACCACCTTGTTCCCGAGGAGCCGGGGCATCCCCGCCACCGAGGACTCGACGGTCCCCTCGATGTAGCCGTGCGCCGATTGGAAGGTCGCCCCGAGGGACTCGAGCGCATGGAGGTGCATGTCGATGGGCCGGAGGCCGAAATCGTCCCCCCCCGGCATCGACACCTTGGCCCGCCCACACCGGGCCAGCAGCGGGCCGAGCACTACCACCGAGGCCCGCATCTTCTCCACCAGGTGGTAGGGAGCCTCGGGCAGCAGTTCGGCGGGAGTGGTCACCACCAGCTCGTCGGCGGCCTTCCCCCGCTCGACCACCGCCCCCATGGCGGAGAGCACCTCGCCCATGGTGTCGACGTCGGAGATGCGGGGCACGTTGGTGAGCACATGGCGCCCCTCGGCCAACAGGCAAGCCGCCATCAGCTTCAAGACCGAATTCTTGGCCCCTCCGGCTCGCACCGTCCCCGACAATTGGCCGTTGGCGGTGACCGAGAAGCTATCCACCCGGCCAGTATGGCGCGTGGGCGCGGTTAGGCCGAGGATTCCTCTCCAGCGTGGTGCCGAGGTCACGCTTCGTCACGGTTTGTGCCGGCCACCGCTTCCGACCACACGAGGTAGCCTCATGGCCCGTGACACCCTCTTCGCAAGCCCCCGACCGCAACCTGGCCATGGAGCTGGTCCGTGTCACCGAGGCGGCGGCCATGGCCGCCTCCCGGTGGATGGGGCGGGGTGACAAAGAAGGAGCTGACGGGGCGGCGGTCAACGCCATGCGCATCGTGCTCTCGAGCATCGCCATGGACGGGATCGTGATCATCGGCGAAGGGGAAAAGGACAATGCCCCGATGCTGTTCAACGGCGAGCGGATCGGCGACGGCACGCCACCGGAAACTGACATCGCAGTCGATCCCATCGACGGCACCACCCCTACCGCCCTCGGGCGCGGAGGGGCGCTGGCGGTGATCGCCGCCTCCGAGCGCGGCACCATGTTCGATCCGGGGCCGTGTGTGTACATGGAGAAGTTGGCGGTGGGCCCGTGGGCGAAGGGGGCCATCGACGTTACCGCCTCAGTGGCGGACAACCTCCACTCGGTGGCCAAGGCCAAGGGGACATCGGTGCGGGATCTGACCGCGGTGATCCTCGATCGCCCTCGCCACAACGATCTCATCCGTTCGGTGCGCGAAGCCGGCACCCGGATCCGGTTGATCACCGACGGGGACGTGGCCGGTGCCATCGCCACCGCCTGGCCCGACACCGGCGTCGACATCCTGTTCGGGATCGGCGGTACACCCGAAGGGGTGATCGCGGCGGCGGCGCTCAAGTCGATGGGGGGCGAGATCCAGGGGCGCCTGTGGGCCCGCGACGATGCCGAACGGGACGTGGCGATCGCCGCCGGCTACGACCTCGACGCGGTGCTCACCACCGACGATCTGGTCCGCGGCGACAACTGTTTCTTCGCGGCCACCGGCATTACCGACGGCGAACTGTTGAGCGGGGTGCGGTACGACCACTTCGGGGCCAGCACCCAGTCGCTGGTCATGCGGTCCAAGTCCGGCACCGTGCGGCTCATCGATGCCCGGCACCCGCTGCACAAACTCAGCGAGTACAGCGCCATCGAATTCAACTGAGAGGTCAGCGGCAATCAGCCCGCGAGCGGCGCGACTGATTGGTGCGGAGTCGGACAGCAATCGTTGAGGCGATGAAGACAGATGGACTTCCGAAACACCCTGTACTTTGGGGCGGCAGGGCGCCCTACCGCTTGGGTGGAGGTCGCTGGTTCCGGAGCCGGTTGTGGAAACCGCAGAGCAGGCGGCCGTTCTCAAAGGTAGTGGGCCCATCCTGGCCGAAGGGCTGGATATGGTCGACCTGGCAGTCGACCGCCGGGCGGTCGCAGTAGGGGTGGGTGCACTCCCGGTCCCGGAGCTGGATGCCCCGTCGGGTGGCCCCGGTGAACAATCGGGCGGTGGCGCTGACCTGGACCCGGTCGGGGGGCTCGAAGACCGCTCGCTCGAAGTCGGCCCGGTCGATCCAGGGAACCAAGGATCCGGGGGTGAGGGCCATC
>DASZIT010000004.1:0-1535 GCA_035948855.1 Acidimicrobiales bacterium
CCGCAGGAGGACCGGGCCCTGGACATGTGGGAGCACTGCCTCAAAGGGCTGGGATCGGACCCGTTGTCGCTGCACAGGGAGTGCGACTGGGTAGCCAAGTACCGGTTGATCGATAGCTACCGCCACCGGCACCGCCTCCCACTCAACAGCCCGGCGGTGTCGCTGCTCGACCTGCAGTACCACGATGTGGACCGCAACCGGGGGCTCTACTACCGGTTGCAGCGCCACGATCAACTCGATCGGATCTGCGACGATGCCGACATCGCCGCCGCCATGTCGACCCCGCCCCAGACCACCCGGGCCCGGCTCCGGGGTGAATTCGTGCGCCGGGCCAAGGAGCGGCGCCGGGACTTCACCGTCGACTGGGTCCATCTGAAGCTCAATGACCAGGCCCAACGGACGGTATTGCTGAAAGACCCGTTCAAGTCCAAGGACGACCGGGTGGACAAATTGATCGCCGGATTGTGAGAGGCGCGGGTGACCGTGCAGTAGGGTCCACCGATTGTGGCTATTGAAACCTCGGAGACGGAGACGCCGGCGCCCAGCCAACCACCCAGAAAGAAATCCGGGTCGGTCGGGCGGTGGTTGATCGAGTGGGCGATCATCCTGGTACTGGTGGTCGGCTTCACCTTCGTGCTGCGCACGTTCGTGATCCAGACCTTCTCGATCCCGTCGGGGTCGATGCTCCCCACCCTCCACGTCGGTGACCGGATCATCGTCAACAAGCTCAGCTACGACTTCCACGACGTCCACCGGGGCGACATCGTGGTGTTCAAGCGCCCCCCGCTGGAGTCGCAGAACTACTCGGATCTGGTGAAGCGGGTGGTGGGCCTGCCCGGAGAGACCATCTCCTCGGTGAACGGCAAGATCTACATCAACGGGAAGCTGCTGTCGGTGAACTGGCTCCCGCCCGGGCCCCAGGACTTCACCGGCCCATTGGCCTCCGACGCCCATCCGCAGTTCAACATGCCCGGACCGGTGAAGATCCCCCCCGGGGAGTACTACGTGATGGGCGACAACCGGACCGACTCGGAGGACAGCCGCTTCTTCGGCCCGATCCCGAAATCCCTCATCGTGGGCCGAGCGGTGGCGGTGGTCTGGCCGGTGAGCCGGATCAAGGGCCTCTGAGCCACCCCCGGGTCGGGCCGCGGTGCCTGACGCCTGAGGGGACCGCAGGCGGGCTCGGCCGGCGTCCGCCCCGCCGACCCGGGTGGGCGCCGGTACACTCGATGACGTGCCGTTCCTCAGTCCCGCCAAGATCCTGGTCATCCTGGTGGTCGCCCTGGTGGTCCTCGGACCGGACAAGCTGCCCAAGGTGGCCAAGCAGATCGGGGGGCTGTGGGGGGACTTCCGCAAGTTCCGCCAACGGCTGGAGACCGATGTCCGGGGGTCGGTCCCCGACCTGCCGTCGACCGACAAGATCGCCCAGGCGGTGCGGTCGCCGCTGTCGTTCCTGGGGGACCTGGCCGACGCCCATGAATCGGAGAACGCCGCGTCGGTGCCGGCCGACGGCTCCGAATCGGTGACCGCCTTCG
>DASZIT010000005.1:0-4882 GCA_035948855.1 Acidimicrobiales bacterium
GAGCTACGGGGCGACCGTGGCCGCCAACCCTGGGCCGGGCACCCCGACCGGGACGGTCACCTTCAAGGTCGGGGCGACCACCTTGTGCACCACCCCGGCCCTGGTTTCCGGCGCCGGTAGTTGTTCGGCCTCCAACGCCCCGGTGGGCGCCGACACGGTGACCGCCACCTACAACGGTGATGCCACCTTCGCCGTCTCCTCGGGGACCACCACCGAGACGGTCAGCCTCCGCCCGACTACCACCACGGCCAGCGCCACCCCGTCGTCGTCCAATTCCGGCCAGTCCGTGAGCTATTCGGCCCACGTGGCCCCGACCACCGGATCCGGCACCCCGACCGGAACGGTCACCTTCAAGGTGGGCGCCACCACCTTGTGCACCACCCTGGCTCTCGACGGCTCGGGCAACGGGTCGTGTTCGGCCACCAACGCCCCGGTGGGCACCGACACGGTGACCGCCACCTACAGCGGGGACGCCAACTTCGCCACCTCGTCGGGCACCACCACCGAGACGGTGAGCTCCGCCCCCCGGCCGACCACCACCACGGCAACGGCCACGCCCGGCTCGTCCAGCCCCAACCAGTCGGTGACCTACTCGGTGAACGTGGCCCCGACCACCGGGTCCGGCGTCCCGACCGGGACCGTCACCTTCACAACGGGGGCGACGTTCTTGTGCACGACCGGCCTCGACGGCTCGGGCAACGGCTCGTGTTCGGCCAACAACGCCCCCATCGGTACCGACACGGTGACCGCCACCTACAGCGGGGATGCCAACTTCGCTTCTTCGACGGGGACCACCATCGAGACGGTAAGCAGCGGTGGCTTTGGCGGGCAATCCCCGTCTCAGTCATCGTCCCCGATGCTTTACCGGCCGTGGGGAGCAACCGGCTGGTAGCCAGGGACGACAGCGCGCTGGACCCATCGGGGGGAACCGGGCCAGTCGGCAGGCTTAGAGGTTCAGCGGATAGGCGCTGACGTAGGAGACCAGCGATTGCGCCAATCGATCAGTTTGGCCGTGAGGATGAGTGCGATCGCCAGGGCGAGCTGAGCCAGTCGGTGATGGGTTTTGCGGTCGGTGTTGCGTCGCATCTGGCCGTAGTTCGAGAGCCACGAGTTGGTCCGCTCCACCGGCCACCGCAAGCCCATGGGGTCTTTGGTCGGACCGCGCCGCTCCTTTCCCTTTCGTTGCTTGGTGACCCTGGCGTCATCGATCCCGTGTGCGCTCAGCCAGGTACGAGTCGGCGCCCCGTCGTAGCCCCGATCGAGCCAGATCGTGTCCACTTCGACGAGCAGCCCACGCCCGGCGACCTCTTCGAGGGTGGGGGCGAGCAGACGGACGTCGTTGCAGTTGGCGGGGCCGACGGTCCATCCGATCGGGATGCCCGTCGCATCGGTGGCCACCGACCACTTCCATCCGAGCTTGGCTCGATCGACCGGGCTCTTGCCCGTTCCTTCCCCACCAGCTGGGGCTTTGTGCAGTGACCCGTCGACCGCCACCTCACGCATGTCAAGGCCCACGATCTTGTCGTAACCGGCCACGGCCTCGTTCGCGATGGCATCGAAGACCCCCGCACCAATCCATTCGTCACGCCGCTCTCGGGCGGTGGTGTCAGAGACCACCCGGCCGGTCAGGTGCTCGGCGTCCTCCCACGAACAGCCCGTGACCAGGCGAACCAGGATCACTTCGAAGCAGGCTCGGTCCGGTTTCCTCGGCCGGTGACAGCCCAGCGGATGGTGGTCCATTCCCTTCGGGACCAGGGACTCAATGGCTGCCCACAAAGCATCTACCACCTCGGGGTCGAACGCGCGCATAATTATCTCGAACCTCCACTTGGTCGTTGGTGTGTTGGGTAAGCACCCCAAGTCTCTTGGGGCCACCACCACGACCGGTGGATGTCTGTTTTCCAGCCCAGAGCATCGGTCGGCTGGGCGCTCGATTAGCCGCCTATCCGCGCGGCCTCTTAGGATGGATTCGTGAAAATCACCTTGGACACCGAGCGGTGCACGGGCCACGGCCGTTGCTACTCACTGGCCGAGGACCTCTTCGACTGCGATGACCGCGGCTTCGGCACCATCATCCATCCCGAGGTGCCGGCCGGACTCGAAGACCAGGCCCGGAACGCCGCCGCCAACTGCCCGGAGTCGGCCATCGCCCTCGAGGATTGAGAATCCAGGCAGCGAAAACGAGATTGTCGGTACCTGGGGCCGTCGTCTAACCTGACCGGTCGAGCCGGCATGGACGCCGTGCCGGGTGGGTGATCAAGGGGGACAGTGGACATCGAAGGTGCAACGACCCTGATGCCCAACCCGGCCCTACCGGCAACCAGCGCTCATGACGAGTTTCGCGATTCGCTGTCCAGCTGGCTGCGGGACAACCTCACCCCCGAGGCGGTGACGGCGGGTCACGCCGGCCTGTTGAATGGCGAGACCATCGAGATCCTGCGCGCCTGGAACGGGAAGCTGGCCGACGCCGGGTGGGCCGCCATCTCCTGGCCCACCGAGTTCGGCGGGCGGAGCGCCACCATCGACGAACAGCTGGCCTTCCACGAGGTGATGATCGCCGCCGAGGCTCCCGGGCCGGTGAACTCCATCGGAGTCGCCAACATCGCCCCCGCCATCATGGCGTTCGGCAGCCAGGAGCAAAAGGACAGGTTTCTGTCACCCATGCTCCGCGGTGACGAGATCTGGTGCCAGGGCATGTCGGAACCCGACGCCGGCTCCGACCTGGCCTCCCTGAAGACCTCGGCGGTTCCCGACGAGGGAGGGTTCATCGTCAACGGGCAGAAGACCTGGAACAGCCTGGGAGAGTTCGCCGACTGGTGCCAGCTGTACGTCCGCACCGATCCGTCGGTGCCCAAGCACAAGGGCATCAGTTGCCTGCTGGTGGATATGAAGTCGCCCGGGATCGAGGTGCGCCCGATGCGGTCGATGGTCGGGGAGACCGTCTTCTCGGAGATCTTCTTCACCGACGTGCGGGTGCCGGCCACCGCCCTCCTCGGGTCGATCCATGAGGGTTGGGGAGTGGCCATGACCACCCTCAGCCACGAGCGGGCCGGGGTGGCCCGTTTCCACCTGGTCCTGACGGCCCGGTTCACCGAGTTGTTGGACGACGCCCACCGGGCCGGGGTGGTGCCGACCCCAGTGCAGCGTGACCGGTTGGCCCGGCTCTACGCCTCCATCGCCGCGATGCGCTACATGACCACCCGCGAGTTGGAGGCGGTCGGGCATGGTGGCCAGCCGTCCCCGGCGATGGGCAGCCTGACCAAGCTCATGTGGGCCCACGCCACCCAGGAGCTGGCCGACCTCGCCGTCGGGCTGTTCGGCTCCACCGGTCTGGACGGCCCCTGGACCAAGCATCTGGTGGCATCGCCCGGAGTCTCCATCGCCGGCGGTACCAGTGACATCAACCGGAACATCGTGGCCGAGCACGGACTCGGCCTTCCCCGGTGAATGCGACAGGCGACTGAGAAAGCGACGATCATGGCCTCCGTGTGGAATTGCAAAGGGACCATCGCCCCAATGACGGTGGGGACCATGGGCCGCTCGGCCTTCAGGAGTCTTCCGCTATGACCGGGCTTCCCGAGGCGTTCTCGCTCGAGGCGGCGGGTGACCACCGGTACCTGGCCACCAGCATCGGTGACCCGTCGGCCCACGACGTGGTCTTCGGAGGCCAGCTCCTCGCCCAGATGCTCCTGGCCTCCGGGGCCGAGTCATCCGGCAAGGACGCCACCTCCATCCACACCATCTTCGCCCGGAGCGCCACCCTCACCAAGCCCCTCGAGATCGAGGTGGAGGCCATGCACGACGGCCGTTCCCTGGGCAGCGACACCGTCACCGTCCGGCAGGGCGACCGGTTGTGCGCTCGCGGCCTGGTGCTCCGGCACGCCGAAGAGCCCGACCTCATCCGCCACCAACCGGAGATGCCCAAGGTCGATGGCCCCGACCAGGCCCCGCTGAGCACCCAGGACATGCTGGTGGCTCCGGGAACCGAACTGCGGGTGGTCGGCGGGGTGAACACCTGGGACCCCGAGGCCCCGGTCGGGCCGGCCGAACTCTTCGTCTGGGTCCAGCTACCCGACGCCGGCGGCGATCGGAGTCTCACCCAGGCCCTGTTGGCCTACGCCACCGACGGCTTTCTGATTGCCACCGCCATGCGCCCGCACGAGGGGATCGGCCAGAACATGGCGCACCGCTCCATCGCCACCGGGGTGGTCTCCCATACCCTGACCTTCCACGACCGCTTCGACTCCGGCCAATGGCTGCTGCTGGCCCATGAGGGCACTGCCGCCGGGGCCGGTCGGAGCTACGGACGGGCCCATGTGTTCACCGAGGACGGCCGGGCGGTGGCCTCCTTCGTCCAGGAGAGCCTCATCCGCGACGCCAACCCGCAGGGAAGTCGATCCACCGAGAAAAGGAGAACGTGATGACCAATGGGGAGAATCCGTCCGGCGAGACCCGGATGCTCATCGACGGCGAGCTGGTCCCCGCCGTGTCGGGCAAGCAGTTCGACAATGTGAACCCGGCCACCGAGGAGGTGCTCGGCCAGGTGGCCGACGCCGACCACCAGGACATGGACCGCGCCATCGGTGCCGCCCGGCGTGCGTTCGACGAGACCGACTGGGCCACCGACAAGAAGTTCCGGCAGCTGTGCCTGGCTCAGTTGCAGGAGGCCCTGGTGTCCGAGCAGGAGCTGCTGCGGGCCGAGCTGGTGGCCGAAGTCGGGACCCCGGTGTTGCTGACCTACGGGCCGCAGCTCGACGCCCCACTGGCCGAGGGGCTGACCTGGCCGGCCAACTACATCGACGAGTTCCACTGGGAGCGGGACCTTCCCGAGGGCACCGCCTTCGGTACCCGGAGCTGGCGCAAGGTGTACAAGGAGGCCACC
>DASZIT010000006.1:0-16673 GCA_035948855.1 Acidimicrobiales bacterium
TGGGAACCGGTGGAGTCCGGCAAATAAGCGATCCAGATCCGCCGAGGGGCCGGGAGAGCCTTACCGGCGCCGAGAAACGGCAGTGGAGGCCGAGCTGGTGATGACCAGTTCGTTCCAGCCGCCAATGCCCGGAAGCGCGCCACCCGCCTCGCCCGACGAACTGGTCGACGTGTTGGAGCGCGACGGCATCGAGTTCATCTTCGCCATGTTCGTGGACCTCCACGGCAAGCCGTGCGCCAAGTTGGTCCCCTCGTCGGCGGTTGACCAACTCATGACCGACGGGGCCGGTTTCGCCGGGTATGCGGCCGGGGCCATGGGTCAACGGCCGTCGTCGCCGGACCTGATCGCAGTACCGGACATCAGCTCGTACATGGCCGCACCCTGGCAGCCGGGGCTGGCCATCATCCAGTGCGATCCCACCGTCGAAGGCGAACTCTGGCCCTACGCCCCGCGGGTCATCCTCCGTCGGCAACTCGAATTGCTCGACAATGCCGGACTGGCACTCAAGGTTGGCGCCGAGGTCGAGTACTTCCTGGTTCGCCGAGAGGCGGACGGTTCAATATCGGTGGCGGATGCCCTCGATGTGGCCGATGCCCCTTGCTACGACGCCCGAGCCCTGACCCGGATGTACGGCCACCTGACCTCGGTATCCCGCCACATGAATGCCCTCGGCTGGTCCAACTACGCCAATGATCACGAGGACGCAAACGGCCAGTTCGAACAGAACTTCCAGTATGCGGATCCGTTTACCACCGCCGATCGGGTCATCGTGTTTCGCTACATGGTGCACTCATTGGCCAGTCAGGCCGGGATGCTGGCCACCTTTATGCCCAAGCCGTTCACCAATCTGACTGGCAACGGCCTCCACATGCATCTCAGCCTGTGGGACCGGGATGACCGATCGCTGTTCGACGACGACACCGACGTCCGCGGCCTCGGCATGTCGGCTGTCGGGTATCAGTTCGTCGCCGGTCTGCTCGACCATGCCCAGGCCCTCACTGCGGTCACCTGCCCGACGGTCAACTCTTACAAGCGCCTCGCCGCCCCGGCGCCGAATTCGGGAGCCGCCTGGTCGCCGGTGTTCGCCACCTACGGAGGCAATGACCGCACCCACATGCTGCGGATCCCGGATGCCGGACGGGTCGAGAATCGCCTGATCGACGGGTCGGCCAACCCGTACCTGGCGGTGGCCGCCCAGATCGCCGCGGGCATGGACGGCGTCGACCGGTCGCTGGATCCCGGTGGGCCGTCCGAGCTCGATCTGTTGCGGCTCACCCCCGAGGAGATCGCCGAGCATGGGCTGACGGCGATGCCACCCACCCTTCTCCATGCCCTTGACCATCTCGAGGCCGACCCGGTGCTGCGGACGGGCCTGGGAAAGACGTCGGAGGGCGACTACGTCGATTACTTCGTAGCCACCAAGCGCGCCGAGTGCGATGCCGCCCATGCCCAGGTCACCCCCTGGGAGATCGATCGTTACCTGAGCGCCATATGACCGTCGCCTGCTGTCCTCCGCCTATCGGTCACCGCGACGGTGACCTCACGTCCGCCATTTGTCGTCAAAGCCTTCCCGTCATCCCGACTGACCCAGAGGAGATGAAGCCATGAGCACAGAGACAAACGTCACCGGGGGTCCGCCCACCGAGGTGGCCACCTCGCTCCACCGAGGCACCAACTGGTGGGGTGCCTTCGTCCTCGGCCTGGCCGGCATCATCCTGGTCACCGGCATCGTGCCCTTCGCGGTGCAGGCGATGGGGGCAGCAGCCATTCCGGCCATCATCCTGGTTTCGGTGATCGGATTGATGGTGTGCCTGTGCATGGGGGAACTGGCCGCCATGTACCCGCACCGCACCGGGGGCACGCCGTCCTATGCCTATGAGAGCTTCAAGCCGTTGGGCGAATCCACCGCCCGACACATCGGGGGGGTATCCGGTTGGAGCTACTGGCTGGGATGGTTTCCGGTCGCACCGATCAACATGATCCTGGCCGCCAGCTATATCGCGGTGTTGTTCCATGTGCCGCTGGGCCGGATCGTCGACCCGCTGGGTGGTCTGGGCACCGCCGAGGGTATCGGGGTGCTGGCCATCACCATGATCGGGCTGTTGATCCTGTTCATCCCCTGCTGGCTGGGGATCCGGCTCGGGACCACCTTCGCCACCATTCTCGGGCTGACCTCCATGGTGCCCCTCACCTTGCTGATCATCCTGCCGGCGTTCAAGCCCAGCACCTTCCACTGGTCGAACGTCGCCGGCCTCCACTTCGCCGATCCGAAGACGGCGGGAGTCGCTTTCTTCCTCAGCTGGCTGTTCGTCATCTCCTGGAACGGCATCGGCGTAGAGGCAGCCGCCTGCTACGTCGCCGAGTGCCGGGACCCGAGTCGAGACGCCAAGATCGCCCTCACCGCTGAAGGCCTCTACGGGGTATTCATCTATGCCGCGACCGCCATCGTGTTCGTGGCCGTGCTCGGAGCCTCCCTGAAGACCTCCGACCCGCTGACCCTCTACACCAGCTTCGCCGGACACATCTTCGGCTCCGCCGGTTGGGTCAAGTACCTCATCGGCGTCCCGCTCATCTTCGCGCTGCTGCTGTCGGTGTTGAACGCCATCATGGGGGTGGCCCGGTCGCTGTTCCAGGCATCGGAGGACCGGCTGATTCCCAAGTTCTTCGCCCACAAGAACAAGCACCATGCCCCCGGCCACGCCATGATCTTCAACCTGGTCTGCGCCATGGTGGTGGCCCTGTTCGGGTCGCCGGTCCGTATTTACATCTTCTCCAACGTGGGCTACCTCATCGCCATCATCGCCGCCCTGGTCGGATACTTCGTGGTGCGCCAGTTCCGGCCCGACCAGGTCAGCCCGTTCCGGTTGCCGGGCTTTTTCCGGTGGATCGCCCTGGCCATGGGGGTCGGCCTCACCTACGTCTACTTCGTGGGTGGATGGGGCTCGCCGGACATCGTGGTCGGCCCGGGCCAGGGTCACACCCTCTACCTCCTCGGGTTTGTCATCGTCGCCGCCTACGTCCCGCTCCACTTCTGGCGCCGGATGACCGACCGGCGCGACGGCCTGGAGCCGCTGGGTTCGCTGCCCATCGTGGTCGGGTCGCCGGGCGGCGTGGACTTCGACGACATGAAGGAGCCCCACCTGTTGGATCCGGCCCACATGGATGCCATCGACATGGAGGCCGCCGGAATCGCCCCCGGCAGCGGCGGTGCCCCCGATGCTGGCTGAGGCGGAGGTCGAGACTGGAGCCGAGACCGCGGTGGCAGTGCCCACCCCCAGATCCCCCATGGCCCGGCTCCGGCGACGCCGGCAGGCTAAGAGCAAATTCGACGTGCAACCGTCTCAGTCATCGGCGGTGCTCATCGCCACCGTGGGGACCCCGATTCCGGCTTCGGTGATCCGCCAGGCAGTCAAGCTGAGCGGCGGAGATCCGGTGGCGGTGATCAGCATCGCTCGAATCTACGGGTCGTCGTTCGGGCTCCCCAATCCCGGTCTCCTGCCCACCCGTTCGGAAATGGTTGAACAACGGGCCATGGTCAACAACGCCATCGACCGCCTCGAACGGGTCGGCGTTGAAGCCTGGGGCCAGGTGGCATCCACCCGACGCTTCGCCAAGACCATCACCCTGGCGGCCCAGGCTCGGGGTGTCAGCCACGTACTGGTGGTCACGCCGGAGACACCCCGCTGGAGAAAGTTCGTGGAGGGCGATGTCGCTCACGACGTCAGTCGCAAGATCTCCCACAAGATCTCCAGGAAGGTAACCGTGGAGAGCGTCCCGGCCTGAATCGAGTATTTGTGAGTCGAGCCATATGGGCTTTGAGCGATAGAGGAAGGAGACAGAGACCATGGCGGTCTACCTGAGTATGCAGAGAGTCCGGTTTTCGAGCGTCGATGCCTACGACAAGTTCCGTACCGTGTTCAATGACGTGCGCCACCACCTGATGACCAAGCCGGGGTTCCTCCACCTCACCTGGTGGGAGCACCCTGACGAACCGGGCTGGTACAACGAGGTCAGCATGTGGGCGAGCAAGGAGTCGCTCAACGACTGGCATATGGACACCCATCACAAGCACGCCAAGGAATGGGCGGCCAACGGGGCCATCATGGAGGACATCATCACCAACTTCGAGCTGGCCGGGACCCGGCTGCTCCGCATCTGCCCGACCTGCGGCAAGTTCGAGGACAAGCCCTACGAGCTCGAATACGAGCAGAAGACCCTGGCGCAGCCCTGTCCGGTCTGTGGCTTCAACTTTCCGGTGGCGACGGAAACCCCGACCAGCACCTCGGTGTTCAAGGATCTGGTCGGCTGAACCCGGGCGGTTCGTCCACCCCCGGGGTGACCGGCGCACCACGCCGGGGGTGGGCTCGCCCGGTCGTTGGCCGCGTGCCCACGGCCCTCGACGAGCACTTCAGACGAACGGGTTTGCCGAATGGTCGAGGGCACCGCCCTCGTCGGCGTCCACGGGATCCATGCGGTTGGGGATGTAGATGGCGGCGGCCACCGTGGCCAGCACCATGACCGCGACCCCCACCAGCGCACTCAACCGGATGCCGCTCACGAAGGCCTGGTTGGCGGCGCGGGTGACGGCGTGGGACAAGGCCGGCGGCAGGGTTCGGGCGGCGGCGACGGCATCGCCGATCTGGCTGCCGATGGCCGGGCGGGCGGCGGCGGGAACCTCCTGGAGCGGACCGGCGAAGGCCTGGTGGATCTCTGACTGGTAACGGCTGGTGGCGAGGCTCCCGACGATGGCGACGCCGAACGAGCCGCCCAGAAGCTGGACCATGCTGCGGAGCCCGGAGCCGGCCCCCACCTTTTCGGCGGGCAAGGTACCGATGATGGCGTTGGATCCGGGGGCGATGACCAGGCCGATCCCCATCCCGATCATCCCGAAGGCGATGGCCACCGGCGTGAATCCGGAATTGGCCGACACGGTGGCAAAGACGGCCAGGCCCCCGGTCACCAGCACCATGCCGATGAGCATGATGCTGCGGAGCCCGAACCGGAAGGTAAGGCGGGCGGCGATATTGCTGCTGATCAGACTCCCGATGGCCAGTGGAAGGAAGCGCAGACCCACCCCGAAGACGTTGGCCCCCTGGACGAACTGGATGTACTGGCTCAGAAGGTAGCTCACCCCGAACATGGCGAAGAAGACCGCGGTCACCGCCCCCAGGGCGGACGAGAAGATCCGATTGCGAAAGAGGTCCAGATCGAGGAGCGGGTCCTCGCGTCGACCGTCCCAGAGGATGAAGCTCACCAGCAGCACCGCGGCGAGGACGAAGGAGCCGATGACCGTCGACGAGCCCCAATGCTTGGTGGGAGCCACGATCAATCCGTAGGTCAGGGCGGTCAACCCCAGAGCGGACAGCAGGACCCCGGCCGGATCGAAATGCGCGCGGTGCTCGGCCCGGCTCTCGGTGACCACCGTCACCCCGCCGATGAAGGCCAGGACGGCGACCGGCACGTTGATGAGGAAGACCGAACCCCACCAGAAGTGCTGCAGAAGCCATCCGCCGAGCAGCGGGCCGGCGGCGGCCCCGATGCCGCCCCCCCCCGCCCAGATACCGATGGCGCGAGCACGTTGCTCACCGGTGAACGTAGAGGCGATGATCGAAAGCGTCGCCGGCATCAGAAACGCCGCACCCAGGCCCATGATCGCCCGGGCGGCGATGAGCGGCCCGGTGGAGTGGACCAGGGCGCAGGCCAGCGAGCCGCCGCCGAAGACGGCGACCCCGAGAAGGAAGATACGCCGACGCCCGTACCGGTCGCCCATCGCCCCGCCGAACAGCAGCAGCACCGCGTTGGTGAGGGTGTAGCCGTCGGCGATCCACTGGAGGCCGGCGGTGCTCGGATGCAGGTCCTTCACCAGGGTGGGAAACGCAACGTTGAGCACGGTCTGATCGAGGCTGATCAGGAGCACGGTGAAGCACATGACACCGAGCGCCAACCATCGGCGGGCGGTGAACTGGTGCTGGCCGCCGGCGGCCGGCGCCGCCTTGTCAGTGAGTTGTGTGGGGGGTGGGTTCATGGTGTTCCTCAGAGCTCGAAGGGCGCGGTGCGCACCCCCCCTGGGCCACGCAACGTCGGGTGTCGTCGTCAGGCGGCTAGAAGCGGCAGGGCCAGCTCGGCCAGGGCCCGGTGCACGAATTCGCCGGGACCCGGCTCGGTGTCCTGATCGGCCCAGCATTGGACGCCGGTGTTGATGGCCATGCTGATGGCGCCGGCGATGAGCAGGTTGCGAAGCCCGGCGGGGTCACCATCGGTGCGCCCGGCGATCACCGCGGCCAACCGGTGCCGGTTGTCGTAGGCCTCTTCCACCCAGCGGGCACGGAACGCCGGTGTGTCACGGATGAGGGCCATGAAGGATCGAACCCGGGAGGTGTCCACCCATCCGGGAGCCAGCGCGTCGTCGACGGCCGCACCCACTGCGGTCAGCAGGGTCTCTTCCGGCGGCCTCGCGCCCAAGGCGGCTAAGAACGATTCGATGCTGGTCTCCCCAAGGGCCACGACCAGATCCTCTTTGGTCGGGAAGTAGCGGTAGAAGGTGCGCGGCGATACCTCGACGGCGGCGGCGATGTCGTCGATGGTGGTGGCGTCGTAGCCCCGTTCGTAGAAGAGCTCGGCCGCCGCCTCGGCGAGGAGTTGGCGGGTGCGTTGTTTCTTTCTGGCCGCCAGCCCGATGGACGGCGGTTCGGTGGTCTTCACGAGTGTGTCCACGCCTGCCTCCGGTTCCCGTTGTGCCTGTGAGTGGCAGCTAATGCCATATGACAGTAACTGCCACTCTCGGTGGTTTCAAGTCGACCGAGACCGCGCCGAGGCTGTTTGTAAGCGACGACCGTCTTATTAGATTTGGCGGATGACCGTTGTCCCCGAGCCCGACGACCCGGCCTTCCCGGTCCTGACTGACGCCCAGGTGGAGCGGATGCGGGCCTTGGCGGAGGTCGAAGAGGTATCGGCCGGCGACGTGCTCTACTCGGCCGGCGACCTCACCTACGACTTCGTCTTCGTCGAGTCCGGGGAGGTGGAGATCGTCCGGGCCGAGACGTCCGGTTTCCCGGAGGCGGTCATCGTCCCTCACGGGGCAGGTCGGTTCTTGGGCGAGCTCAACATGCTGACCGGCCAGGCGGTGTACCTGACGGCTCGAGTGTCCAAGGACGGTCAGGTGCGACGGGTTTCACCCGAGCGTTTCCGTCGGTTCATGTCCGAGGACACCGAGCTCTCCGACGTGATCCTCCGGGCATTCATGGCCCGACGAGAGATCCTGGTCACCGGCGATGCGGCGCGAAGTGTGCAGCTGCTAGGTAGCCGTACGTCCCGCGCGGCCCTTGCCCTCCGAACCTGGGCGGCTCGGCAGCACCTGCCCCACATGTGGATCGAGGTCGAGAGCGCGGAGGGGGAGGACCTCCTCTCCACCCTGGATGCCGGCACCGAGGATCTTCCATTGGCGGTGACGCCGACGGCGCTGCTCCGCCGGGCCACCCCGGGCACGCTCTCCGACAACCTCGGATTGGCCTACCGGGCGGTGGCCGGGCGCCACTTCGACCTGGTGGTGGTCGGAGGTGGTCCCGCCGGTCTCGCCGCCGCTGTCTACGGAGCATCGGAGGGGCTCGACACCGTCGTCTTCGACAAACTGGCCGCCGGCGGCCAGGCGGCGGCCAGTGCCCGCATCGAGAACTATCTGGGGTTCCCCTCCGGATTGGCCGGCGCGGAGCTGGCGTCGCTGGCCATCGTCCAGGCCGAGAAGTTCGGGGCGCGGATCACCAGCCCGTGCAAGGCCGCCTCCCTTCGGGTCGTCGACGGTCAACTGGTCGTCACCCTTGACGATGGCACCGAGGTGCCGACCCGGGCGGTGATCGTGTCGAGCGGAGCTCACTATCGATCACTGGGCATCGAGCGCTGGTCCGAGTTCGAGGGGGCCGGCATCCACTATTCGGCCACCGACTTGGAGGCCCGAGCTTGTAGCGGAGCCGACGTCGCGGTGGTCGGCGGCGCCAACTCCGCCGGGCAGGCGTCACTCTCCCTGGCCGGTCGGGGGTGCAAGGTCAGACTGGTCATCCGAGGCAAGGATCTCTTTGCCGACATGTCCCGCTATCTCGCCGATCGCATCCTCGCTGACCCGAACATCGAGGTCCGGTCGGCGAGTGAGGTGGTGGCCCTGGACGGAGGATCGTTCCTGGATGCCGTGACCCTGGCGGATCGGACGACCGGCGATCGGGAAGCCGTGCCGTGCCAGGGCTTGTTCTGTTTCATTGGTGCGGTGCCTTCCAGCGAGTGGCTCGACGGCGTGGCCCTCGACAAGGACGGTTTTGTTCTCACCGACCGTGACGTCCCCGACGAGGCGACCGAGGCCTTCACCATCTTGGGACGCCAGCCCCTGCCGTTCGAGACCAGTGTGCCCGGAGTCTTTGCTGCCGGCGATGTGCGGCACGGTTCGATGAAGCGGGTGGCGGCGGCCGTCGGCGAAGGTGCCAGCGCGGTCAGGTCGGTGCATCGCGCCATCGGGTCCTAACGGCCACGGCTAACCTCCCGGCGTCGTCCGGCGTTTGGGCGGTCAGCACCCTCACGACCACCCCGAGCAATGAGAGGGAATTGGCCCGGAGCTGAACTAGACACTGGGGTATGGCAGCTGGCCCTCCCGAGGGCGCACTCGGCGAGATGACCAGGCCGGCACCGGGTCGGACAGGGGGTGCCGGTTCGATCCTGCGCCGGGCGTGGCCGGTGTTGAGAATCGTGATCGGCGTCGGAATTCTGGGTATTGCCGCCTGGGTCCTTTCCTCCCACACCGACGAGCTGTCCGGTGTCCCCCAGACCCTGGAGAACCTGAACTGGTGGTGGGTGCCACCGGCGCTGCTGGCCGAGCTCGGATCCTTCGTCTGCTTCGCTGGCATGCAGTACGGCCTGTTGAAGGCCGGCGGGCTCGGCCCACCGTCCGGGGCCCTCCTCAAGATGACGTTCGCGTCGCAGGCCCTGACCAACTCCCTCATCGGGGGCAGCGCGGTTTCCAGCGTCTATGGGTTCCGATGGTTCCGGCGATTTGGTGCTGACGACACCCTGGCTGCCTGGGCGATGGTGGGGACACTGGTTACCTCGATGGTCTCGCTCTCCCTGGTGGCCACGGCCGGCTTGTCCCTTGCCGCGGGAGAGGGTGCCTCGCTCGATCTGATCCCGGTCATCATCGGAGTGCTGCTGGTGACCGTCGGCATCGGGGCTCTGTTTGTCTATGAGCGTCCGCTCGTCATCGTCCTCACCTGGGCGATTCGTACCTCTCAGTCGATCCTGCGAAGACCCCGGGGCGACGCGTTGGAGCACATCCACGGGATCATGCACTGGGTCACGTCGGTACACCTCCGATGGCGGCAAGTGGTGCGAATCGTGCTTTGGGGCACCGCCAACTGGTTGTTCGACTGCTCCTGCTTCGCGATGATGTTCCTGGCCGTCGGTTCGACGATCCCCTGGAAAGGTCTATTGCTGGCCTACGGAGCCGGCCAACTGGCCGCCGTCCTCCCCATCACCCCGGGCGGCCTGGGAGCGGTGGAAGGGAGCATCACCATTGCCCTGGTTGCCTTTGGCGGTGCCCACGTGACCACCGTCGATGCCGTGCTGATGTACCGGCTCATCAGCTTCTGGCTGGTCCTGGCCGTCGGTTGGTCCCTGTGGGGTGAGCTTGCTTTCGAGGTACGGAAGGGGCGGTGGAGTCGGGAGGCGCGGGCATCAAGCATCCAAGCCGGCCCGAGACCCGATCGGGGATCCGAGGCGGTGGCCGCCATCGGCGCCGACCGGTCAGCGGTGGAGGGATCGTGATCCCCGTGGTGAGCGGAAAGACACAAGCGGTGCGCAAGCTCGGGGTGGGAGCGGGGAGCATCGTTCTCGCCGTGTCCCTGCTGGGCGGCTGCACATCGGCTCGGATCAACCTGGGTACGTCCGACAACTCGTGCTATCTCGCCCTGCCGGCGGCCACCAAGGCGGTCCCTCCGCACAGCCGATTCATCGGGGTCCATCTGTTCACCCTGGCGTCACTGAAGAAGAAGGCCCCCCACCTGTTCGATGCGCTCCCCTCCGAGCCGGCGTCTTCGCAGCGGGTCTGTGCACTCGGATTCGTCGGGACCTTCACCCGGACGTCGGTAACCAAGCCGTTCGGACTGGCGTCCGGCTCGGTGGCGGTGGTGGTCTCGAAGACCCCGTCGAACCAGCTGCTCGGAACCGTCATCTTCAATCAGACGCCAATACGCTTCGGCCACTCCCACTGAGGTCGTCCCCCGTCGAGGGGTGGCGAAGAAGGAACCGCGGTCAGGCGGCGCTGGATGTGGTGGTCGTCGAACCGGGGGTGATGGGAGTTCCGTCCGGGTTCTGGCCACAGTAGGCATTGACCTTGTTCCCGTCGTCCTGGATGGCCGGGGTGTTGAAGGCGCTGGCATCGCCGGTTGCGATGGCGTTATTGGCGGCGATGGCCAGGGGCCCGGCGCTGGCGACGATGTCCGGAGGCGCTGTCGCCTGGAAGTTGTTGATGGCGGCCTGGTTGGCCTTCAATGCGGCAATCAGGTCGGCTTGAGTCTGAACGGATGCGGTCGCCTTGTCGAGCGTGGCGTTGTCGGCGCAGAACGTCGTCTTGTCGCCGGCCCCGGCGGCCTGGCCGACCTGGGCGCTGAAGTGGGCGGTGCCGTTGGTGACTGACGTCACGGACACGTGCACCGGCAATGTGGTGGTCGAGCCCTGGGCAGTCAGCGTGCAGTCAATGGAAGCGCCGACTTTGGCCTGAAGCCCGCTGGGGCAGGTGATCTTGGGGAGCGGTTGGCTGGTTTCGGCGGCCAGCTGGCTGGCCACTTGAGACTCCACATCACTCTGGGACACCTCGGGTGTGCCGCTGATCGTGACGCTGCCGCTGCAGGCCGTCATCAAGGTTGCGCAGGCAAATCCGGCGATGAGGAATCGGGTGGTGCGGGTCGGATGCATGGGCGAGTGTAACCGAGTTGCGCCTGATCATCGGCGAATCGGAATCGGCAGTGTGGAGCGTTCGAGGCGTCAACTGAACAGGGAGCGCGATACTTCGTGGCTGTGGCCGGATACAGCGGAACTCCCCTTTCCACAAAACTTGGGATCAAAGAGGGGATGACCATCGCCCTCCTCAAGGCGCCGCCCGGGGTGGTCACCGACTTGCCGAACGGGGTGGTGGTCAAAGGCCAGGCGCGGGGGAGTGCCGACGTGGTGGTGGCGTTCTTCACTCGGCGAGCCGACTTCGAGCCGCGGCTGGCTGCGCTCGGAAAGATGATCTTCCCGGCCGGGGGACTCTGGATCGCCTGGCCGAAGCGGTCGGCCGGCGTTCCGACCGACATCACCGACAATGTCGTCCGGGAAGTGGCACTACCCCTGGGACTGGTTGACAACAAGGTCTGCGCCATTGACGAGACCTGGTCGGGCTTGCGGATTGTCTGGCGCCGGGAGCGTCGTTCGGGGTGACGGCTGACCCGACTCGGGCTCTGGGCCCCGGCTGACACCGCGGTCGCCAAGGGCCCAGAACCCGAATGGTTCGATACAGCAATATCGTCGCGGCTAGGCAGCCGGTGGAGGTCCTCCGGGTCCACCTGGACCGTGGCCACCAGGCCCGCCGTGGCCGCCGGGACCACCTGGCGCACCGATGGCCACCGAGGTTGCGGTCACCGTGTTCGAAGTCTCGGTGCCGAAGGCGGCGACCATTTCACCCACAGTGACGTTGGCCAGGGTGGGCGAGGTCACGTCCCGATCCCGGTAGGTCGTCGAGTTGCTGACGTCCACGGTGACGGTGGTGCCATCTTTGGTCTTGATGGTGAAGCTGTTGGTTCCGACTGTCGCCACGGTTCCGGCCGCCGCCGGTGGGGACCCACCCGGACCGCCTGGGCCGCCCCACGGGCCGCCGCCGTCCGGGCCGCCGATGTCGACGGAGGTGGCGGCGACGGTGCTGGCCGTCTTGGCGCCGAAGGCGGCGACCATTTCACCCACGGTGACGTTGGCCAGGGTGGGCGAGGTCACGTCCCGATCCCGGTAGGTCGTCGAGCTGCTGACGTCGACCGTCACGATGCTCCCGTCCTCGGCCTTGATGGTGAAGCTGTTGGTGCTGACGGTCGCCACGGTTCCGACCGCGGTCGGAGGTGTTCCCCCGTTCGGTGGCATCCCACCGGTGGGTGGCTGGCCGGTCGATGTCGAATGGGCACCACTCGAGCTGCCGGTGGTGGCGCCCGCCACCGCGGATCCTCCAGCCGCGAGTCCGAGAGCCAGGCCGGCCACCGAAACCACCCTCACGGCCCTCCGACGCCTTCCCGTCCAGGCTCCCCGGCGGTCGGCCTCCTGGATCTCTAGTTCTTCGTCATCTCCAATGGTCATGTCATGCTCCTTTCGATGGGCGAAATGCCTCTCCTTGGAGCCTCGGACATGAACCTGTCAGCGAGAGTAGAGCGAACTGGGACTGACTTAGGAATTCCGGGTCATGCCGCGAGTACCTGGTCGGTGACCTGAATCGGTAATGACTGAGGTGCCCTACCTCACCCCGAACGCACAAACCGGCGCTCGGGGGACCCGAGCGCCGGTTCGAAGCCGCGATGCCGGCGGAGTGCGACCGCCGGTCCGAAGGGTCAGGCTGGCGGCCCGGTGGCCAGGGTCACGCCGGCCGTGTGGGTCTGTCCTGACTGATCGGTCCACTGCAGTTGCACCGTGTCGCCGGGATGATGGGGGACCAGCAGGTTGCTGAGGTCCGAGGCCGCGTTGACCGCCGTCCCGTTCAGCGCCGTGATCACGTCCCCCTGGGCCAGGCCGGCCGAAGCGGCGGCTGAGTTGGGGAGGACGGACACGATGGTGGCGCCGGATGTCGCCGAGTTGCCGTTGCCACCACTACCGTTACCGCCGCCGCCGAAGCCACCGTTACCGGTGCTACTGGACGACTGGACGCTGATCCCGAGGAATCCGGTGGCTCCGATGTGGATGGTGTTGGACGCGGTGCCCGCTTGGATCTGCTTGGCGATCGAGAGGGCGGTGCCGATTGGGATGGCGTAGGCCTGGCTCCCGCTCACCTGGTAACCGTTGCTCGAGGATGCCGCGGTGTCCATGCCGATGACCTGGCCCGAGGTGTTGACCAATGGGCCACCCGAATCGCCGGGCTGGATGCCGGCGTTGATCTCGATGAGGCCGGTCAGGTTCTCGGCGTTTCCGCCACCGTTGTCACTGGCGGTAATGGACTGGTTCAGGGCAGTGATCGAACCACCGGCCGCGCTCGGGGTTCCACCGGCTCCACCGGCATTCCCGATACCGACGATGGCCTGGCCGACCGCGGCGGTGCCACTACTGGTCGCGATGGTCTTCAACCCACTGGCGTTCACCAGTTTGATCACCGCGATGTCCCCGGTGCGGTCGTAGCCGACCACGTTGGCGGTATAGGTCTTCCCGTTCCCGATATCGGTGACGCTGATGCTGGTGGCGCCGTCGATGACGTGGTTGTTGGTGAGGATGACTCCGTCAGAGGTCAGCACCATGCCGGTACCGGCGGCCTGCTCGTTCTGGTAGCTCAAGTTGGTGTTGATGTCGACCAGGGCCGGGTTCACCTTTGCCGAAATGCCGGCGATGTCAGAGGGGGCTCCGGCGCCGGTGGACGAGTTCCCGTTGGATCCGGACGATCCCGACCCGAAGGGCGAGCTACCGTTCCCGTTTCCAGGCGAGGCCGAACCTCCGGGATTGGTGATGCCGGGCGCGGCGCTCGACGTAGGGGTTGCCCCTGACGACCAGACGACGTGTCCGAGTCCGGCCCCGGCCACCACCGCGACCGCGACGATGGCGGCGGCCAAACCGGCCACCAGACCCCGGCGCTTCTTGATGGCCGTCGGTTGCGCCGGCGGCGGGCCGGCGTAGCCAGGATGAAACCATGCACCGGGTGGGGGTGTCGGCCCGGCCGGACCGCCGGCCCATCCACCCGGAGGAGGCGGAGGCGGCAGGGTGCCGGACGCGGCGGGATCCCATCCCGAAACCGGCGCCGGAGCCGGCCACCAGGTTCCGGCCGGAGGCGTCGGTGGGATCGGCTGGGTCGGATGCTGTTGGGTGGGTTGCTGGTCGCTGGCAAGGGCCGGCGGGGGTGGATACAGACCACCGGCGGGCGGCGGCGGGGGAGGGAGCGGCAACCCGCCCGGCTGCCTCAAGTCGCTGGGATGGGTGTTCCCGTACGGGTAGCCGGGCAACGAGGGGCCGGGACCGGCGGCGGTCTCCGGGGAGGAATCGGTGGTGACCGGTTCGTCCTCCTTCGGGTCTGATGATCCGGGTGAGGGGGGCCAAGAATCGTTCATGTCCATCTGCCTTCCAATTCCGTGTCGTTCGAAGGGCTGTTCTCCACTCCAATTGACACCCGCCACCTAAGGCCCCGGTGAAGGCCGGATATGAATTTCGTAAACACCCGGAAAGGTCGACGTTACCGCCCTGATGCCACCGTCCCCGCAGTTCCAACCGTAGTGCCATCGATCCCTCCAGAGTGTCGCGGGAGACTGCCTGGCCGACCCGGCAATGGTGGGAAGGGAACTACATTCCTGTTCATGGTGGCTCGAGGGCGATCCAAGCGTCGGATGTCCGGCACCCCCGCCGGGCCGACGGACGATTCTGGTTGCCGCTGGGCCGGTCGGGTCGGTTGACCCGGCTGGATCCCGCCGAGCTGCGGCGGGCGGTGCTCGACAGCCCGGGAACCGTCACCGATTTCCTCGAGATGCTCACCGGCGAGCCGTTGGTGGCCGACGTGGTTCTCCAATCCCCGGTGGTGCTTGGTCCCGACAACGAGCTGGAAGCCACCGCCGGCCACGCCGCCACTCACCGGATCGCGGTGTTAAAAGGGGGGACGACCGACCGCCCATATGTCTACGCCGAGACGGTGTTCATGGCCGAGCGGCTCCCGGAACCGGCCCGCGCCCAGTTGGAGGGGACCAACCAACCGATCGGTCGGGTCCTGGTGGCCCATGGGATACATCCGGACCGGGAGTCGTTGTCCACGCCGGGAGGAGCCGGAGCACCAGTGCCCTTGACCGTGGAGGGGTTGGGTTCCGACCCCGTGTGGTCTCGGGCCTACCGGCTGACCATCGGCGGGCAGCCGGTGTTTGCCATCCACGAGTGGTTCCTCCGCCCGGTGTTGGACGCCTACGGCCACCAGCTGCGAGGGTGAGCCACCCTTATCCGGCGAGGTCGAGTGACGCCAGGCGGGTGGCCAGAAACTCACGCTCGACGGCATTTTCGGATCGCTTCATCGCAACCTGGTAGGCCAGGGCCGCTTCCGGGTTGCGGCCCAGCCGTCGGAGCAGGTCGGCGCGGATGGCGTGGAACAAGTAGTAGGTGTCGAGCTCGAGTCCGTCGACCAGGGCGAGGGCAGCGTCGGGTCCGTCGACCTCGGCCACCGCCACCGCCCGGTTGAGGGCCGCCACCGGGCTGGGGGCGATTGACAGCAGCTGGTCGTAGAGGTGCACGATCTGTGCCCAGTCGGTGGCGGCGGTGCTGGGTGCGGCGCTGTGGACCGCGTTGATCGCCGCCTGTACCTGGTAGGGGCCGGGCTGACCCCGTCGGAGGCAACGCCGCACGATGGCCTGGCTCTCGGTGACCAATCCGGGATCCCATCGGGACCGGTCCTGATCGGCCAGGAGCACCAGTTCGTCGTCGGGGCCGGTCCGGGCGGGACGACGCGACTCGAGGAGGAGCATCAAGGCCAGCAGCCCCATCACTTCCGGCTCGTCGGGCATCAGCTCGGACAGCAGCCGGCCGAGACGGATGGCCTCGGCACCGAGGTCCTCCCGGGTGAGCCGGTCGCCCGAACTGGCGGTATGGCCCTCGTTGAACACCAGATAGACCACGGCCAACACCGACCGGAGGCGGTCCGGGAGCTCGGCCTCGCTCGGGACCCGGATCGGAATTCCCGCGTCGCGGATCTTGGCCTTGGCCCGGACCAGCCGCTGGGCCATGGTGGGCTCGGGGACAAGGAAGGCGCGGGCGATCTCCGCGGTGGAGAGACCGCCCAACAGCCGGAGGGTGAGAGCGACCTGGGCGGCGGTGGCGATGGCGGGGTGGCAGCAGGTGAAGATCAGGCGTAGCTGGTCGTCTCGCACGACACGCTCCTCGTCCGGCTCGGCGGGTTCGTCGGGTTGCCCGGCGGCCTGGAACATGGCGGCCTCGGCGTGCCGGCCCTCGCGGGATGCCTCGCGGCGGAGGCGGTCGATCGCCCGATGTCGGGCGGTGGTGATGATCCAACCCGCCGGGCTCGGCGGCAATCCGGTCGACGGCCACCGCGCCGACGCCACGGTGAACGCGTCCTGGACCGCCTCTTCGGCAACGTCGAGGTCACCGAACACACGGACCAGGACGGCCACCGAACGACCGTACTCCTCACGAAACACACGCTCGATCTCCGAGACAGCCAGGCCCGGCATGCCAGGGATCAGTCCTCGGGCTCGTCCTGGAACGGCCGCACCTCGACCGGGAGCCTGCACGCTCGGGTCGCCTTGGCGCCCCACGCGAGTGCCGAGTCGAGATCGGGAGACTTGATCACCCAAAACCCGCCGATGTGCTCCTTGCTCTCGACGAATGGGCCGTCGGTCGTCAGCATCTCCCCCTCCTGGAGTCGCACCACGGTCGCGGTGCTCGACGGGTGGAGCCCACCGGCAAACACCCATGCGCCCTCGGCCCTGAGCTCCTGG
>DASZIT010000007.1:0-22344 GCA_035948855.1 Acidimicrobiales bacterium
AGCAGCGACGACGTCGGACGTCTTCAACGCGATCGCCGAGCAGCAGCGCCGGGAGATCCTGGTGCTGCTGCGGGCGGGCGAGGGTCCGGTGACCGAGTTGGCCCAGGAGCTGGGGATGACCCAGCCGGGGGCGTCCAAACATCTGCGGGTGCTCCGGGAGGTCGGACTGGTGCGGGACCGCAAGGCTGGCAAGCAACGCCTGTACGGCCTTGACGCCCGCGGGCTGCGACCGGTTCACGAGTGGACCGGCGGGTTCGAGCGGTTCTGGAACGAGAGCTTCGACCGGCTGGACGAGTACGTGCAGGACCTCAAGCAGGCAAGGCAGGAGGAGTAGCTGATGAGCGCGACGGGACGAGGAGCGGCGGCGCAGTCCGCGACGGCCGACCGGGAGATCGTGATCTCCCGGGTCATCAATGCCCCGCGGGAGCTGGTGTTCGAGGCGTACACCGAGGTGCGGCACCTGTCGCGGTGGTGGGGACCGGAGGGCTTCACCACCACCACGCGGGCGTTCGAGTTCCGCGTCGGCGGGGAGTGGGACTTCGTGATGCACGGACCGGACGGGACGGACTACCAGGAGTGGATCTCCTGGACCGAGATCGCTCCGCCGGAGCGGATCGCGCTGCTGCACGGTGAGTCCCGCGGCGACCCCAACGCCTTCGAGTCGGTCTTGACGTTCGCGCCCGACGGCGCGGCGACCCGGATCGAGATGCACACGGTGTTCCCCACCAAGGAGCTGCGCGACGCGGCGGTCGAGAAGTACCACGCGATCGAGGGCGGCCAGCAGACCCTGAGCAAGCTGGCTGACTACGTCATCGAGATCGTTCGGAAGGGAGATGAGGGCTGATGGCCGGGAAAGTGTTCTTCAGCGTGTCGATGTCGCTTGACGGGTTCATCGCGCCCGGGTCCCTCGGGGAACTGATGGGGCAGCAGTGGATGGAACTCCAGCAGTGGCTATTCCTGCAGCGGTTCTTCCGGGAGAACCTGAAGCTTGGCGAGGGCGGCGAGGAAGGGCGCGACAACGACATCGCGCGGGAGACGTTCGAGCGGACCGGCGCGAGTGTGATGGGCAAGCGCATGTTCGACGCCGGCGAGCAGATGTGGCCGGAGGAGGCGCCGTTCCACACTCCGGTGTTCGTCGTCACGCACGAGAAGCGTGACCCCTGGGAACGCCCGGGTGGGACCACCTTTCACTTCGTCAACGACGGCATCGAGACCGCGCTCGACCAGGCCCGCGAGTCCGCCGGGGACCGGGACGTCCGCATCGCGGGCGGCGGCGCGACGATCGTGGAGTACGTGAATGCCGGCCTGATCGACGAGTTCGCGATCGCGCTCTCACCCGTGCTGTTCGGTTCCGGAATCCGCCTGTTCGAGGGCGTGGACGCGGGCCGCGTGGCTCTGGAGCCGGTCCATGCGGAGCCAACGCAGCGGGTGACTCATCTGACCTACGCAGTCCGGAAGCGGCAACCGTCTCGACCTCAGCGCTCCCCCGCCGAGGTCAGCAGCAGGTCATGACCATTCGACCACTGAGATCCACCGATGCAGAGTGCGGACCGCCTCCCACACTGGTTGGTTCGAGAGTTGTGCCATCGCCTCCACGGCCACCCCGTCAGGGCCTGTGAGGGTTGAGTCAGTGCCCAGACTCGAGGGCGAGCACGAGCTTGCCGGTGTTGGCCCCCTCGAAGAGGCGAAGCAAAACGGCAGGGAATTGGTCGATGTCGCCGTGCACGACATCCTCCCGTGACCGCAGATCACCACTCTGCAACCAACGGGCCAACTGAGAAATGGCCTCTCCGTACCGTTCGGAGTAGTCAAAGACCACAAAGCCCGTCATTGAGGCGCGGGCGACCAGCAGTTGCATATAGTTGGCCGGCCCGCTCGGTCCCTCGACCGCGTTGTACTGGGAGAGCGCTCCGCAAATCACCACACGAGCGCCCCGTGTCAAGCGGCGTAACACCTCTTCGAGAATCTCACCGCCTACGTTGTCAAAGAAGACATCGACGCCATCGGGCGCGTGTTGGCGCAGCTGGACTCTGACGTCACCTGCCTTGTAGTCGATGGCGGCATCGAACCCGAGTTCGTCAACAAGCCAGCGGCACTTCTCCGGCCCACCCGCGATTCCTACGACACGGCAACCCTTGATCCGGGCGATCTGGCCGACGATGCTTCCAACCGATCCCCCGGCTCCCGAGACGACAACGGTCTGACCGGGCTCGGGCCTGCCCACGTCAATGAGTCCGAAATATGCCGTCAGGCCTCCGACGCCCAGCACACCGAGGTGCACCGGCGCCGGTGCGAGGGTCGTGTCGACTTTCGTGACGCCTCTCCCGTCCGATACTGCATAGCGTTGCACTCCAAAGACGCCGTACACGGTTTCTCCGACTGCGTGGTCGGGGTGGCGCGAGTCGATGACGCGTCCTATCCCTCCGGCGCGCATGACCTCGCCGATTTCCACCGGTGGCACATAGGACCGACCGGCGTTCATCCACGAGCGCATGGCGGGATCGACGGAAACGAACTCGACTTGGACGTGAAACTCCCCGTTCTTTAGCTCTGTCAGGGGCTCCTCGACGAAGTCCCAGTCAGAGGCCTTCGGGAGTCCGATCGGCCGTGCGGCCAACCGGCATTGGAGGTTGATGGATGTCACGATGCCTACTCCTTCATTCGAGGATGAGGTCGAGTATGGATTGGTGTGCTCACGAGGCTTGAGTCTCTTTGGATGCGGGGGGAGATACAGGAGGCTCCCGAAGGATTGTGGCGATGGCGCTCAGCACCGCGCGGCCGCCCGGATCCTCGGCAGTAGACGGCGCGATTCCCACAATGTCGGCTCCGGCTTGGAAATATTCCGAGATCCGTCCCGTCACGTCCTGGTCGGAACCCAGGGCACAGATCTGTTGGAGCAATTCGGTTGGGATGGACGAGGCGAGTTCGGATCGCGAGACCCCCGATCGGGCGCGGCCAACGAGCTCAGAGAAACCCAGGGTCGAGAACATCTCGCCGTACCCCGGAGCTGCGAGGTACATCGCCAGCTGGGCCGATATCTGCGCTCGCGCCCGATCTCCGGGATCCAACGCGGCGGGCACCCACACCGCCAGATCCGGCGGGTTGCGGCCCGCCGCGGCGGCTTCGAGGTCGATCACCGCGCGAACCGCGCTGACATGCTGGGGGGATACCAAATTGAGGACGACTTCATCGGCCAACCGCGCCGCTACTCGCATCATCGCGGGACCGAACGCCGCAACCGAGATGCGCAGCTGTGGCTGAGGGGGGCGAAGACGAAAACCGTGGGTGCGGACATAGCTTCCCTCAAAGCTCGAGCGCTCTCCGGCGAGGATGGGCCGCAGGGCCCCCACGGTCTCGCGCATGCGAGAGCCGGAATGCGCCCATTCCCGGCCGTGCCAACCGGAGACGATTGCCGGGCTGGATGCCCCGAGAGCGAGGCTGACCTGGCAACCGGTGAGCGCGGTCACCGAGGCGGCCGCCAGCGCCATCGACACCGGGGTTCGGACGCCGATGGCAAGTGGGCCGATCTTCAGGCGCAACTCCGGTACGCGAAGTCCGACGGCGGTGGCGAGGGCGAACGCGTCAAAGGTCGCCATCTCGCCAATCCACAACGTATCCAGTCCGGCAGCCCGAACCTCGTGCGCGATGTCAAGGGCCTCGTTATCAGGGCGGTCGAACCAGAACGGCAACACCGCATCAATCTGTGGGCTCACAACATCGACACATCGGTAGGCAACCCAACGAGGATTCGACCGGGAAGCTCGCGGGAGGCCTCGTTGACCTGGAAGTGAGCGGTAGCGGTGTGCGCGTCGCGGAATCGCCGCTGGAGTGGCGAGTCATCGTAGATCGCTGATCCTCCGGCCAGGTCGTACATTGAGCGCACGATCTCGGCCGACGTGCGTGCCGCGTGCGTCGCCGCCAGGCGGAGGGCGTAACGCAACGGCACCGAGACCGGCTCCGCAGTCTGGGCCGCCTGCCAGGCGGCTTCGATCGATTCGTAGTACAACGCTCGTCCGGCACGCAAAGAGGCTTCGGCCGCGGCAACCGCGGCTTGGGTAGCTGGGCGCTCAGCAAGGGAACGACTCGACCCGAGCCCCACTTTGCCCGAAGCAAGGACAATGAATTCGTCGATCGCGCCACGCGCATTGCCCAACGCCGGCGCGGCAACCGACAACGCGAAGAAGCCGAACGGCGGAAAGCGATAGAGCGGGCGGTCCATCAGCGGTCCGTCCAGGAGCGAAAGGACGCGTGCGGCAGGCACGAAGACCTCGTCGGCCAGGGCATCGTGGCTCCCGGTGCCCCGCAGCCCCAACGTGTGCCAGGTATCGAGGATCTGCAAGTCCGCCTTCGGGATCGCCACGATTCGTTGCGTTGGTGGCTCTGCGGTAGCACTGTCGATCAGGCAGCCGGCGAAGAGGAGGTCGGCGTGGGTGATACCGCTGCAGAAGGCCCAACGACCAGAGACCACGACCCCCCCTTCGACCTGCCGTGCCCGGCCACGAGGGGCCCACACGCCGGCGGCAGTCTGTCCTGAGCCGAACAGCTCAGTTCGACTTTCGGCCGGCAGATAGGCGGCGAGGAGGCTGCTGGTTATCGCGATTGACACGCACCACCCGACGGATGGATCCGCCCGGGCAATCTCCTCTGCGCACCGCAACGCCAGGCCGGGTGGCAACTCCATGCCTCCAACCTCGGCCGGCACCCCGGCGTTCAGCAGGCCCACGTCTTTCAGGCTCGCCACCAGCTCGTCAGGTAACTGCCGCCGGCGCTCGGTCTCCGGGGCCAGATCTCGCGCCATGGCAGAAATGTCGTCAGCGGCACCCAACATTTCCGCGCCTCGGGGCCATGCCGTCTGCAGCTCAGTGTCGTTCATTCAGTCCTCATCCGTCGCCGTACCAGCTCAGACTGGTTCAGTCACGTTACCATTAATCCGGTTCAGTTTCCATACCGGTATAGTGGTTGAACCATGGCGGCTACGAGCGATCTCTCCCACCGGTTCAACGGCGAATCCGTCGGGCGGGCACTCGCGCTGGTGGGCGAGCGCTGGACGCTGCTTATCCTTCGAGAGGCTTTTTTCGGGGTGCGGCGGTTCGGGCAACTGGCACGCAATCTCGGCATCCCGCGACCAACACTCTCGTCCCGGCTGCGGACACTCGTCGAAGCCGGCCTGCTCGAACGTGCCCCCTACGCCCGCGACCCCGATCGGTTCGAATACACATTGACGCCGGCAGGGCGCGACCTCTTTCCAGCCATCGTGGCGCTCATGCAATGGGGCGACGAACATCTCGCTGGTTCCGAAGGTCCACCGATCGTGCTCCGCCATCACGCCTGCGGCGAGCTCGCCGATCCCCACCTGACCTGCCGGCATTGCGGCGAGGAGATCGACGCACACAGTGTGACACCCGAAGCGGGTCCCGGCTTTCGTGGGCAAAGGCCGGCCGAGGCGCTCGGCTGACGCCACGACGTAGGATCGCGGTCGTGGCTTATGACGAGGACCTGGCCTATCGCATCCGTGAGCTTCTCGGTGCCGAGCCCGGCGTCCAGGAGAAGAAGATGTTCGGCGGCCTGGCCTTCCTGATCGGCGGCAACATGGCAATTTCCGCCAGTGGCCAAGGTGGCGTGCTCGTGCGAGTCGACCCCGAGAAGTCCGACCACTTGGTGGACACCACCAAGGCGGAGGTGGCCGTGATGGGCGGTCGCCCGATGACCGGGTGGTTGCGGGTTTCGTCGACGGACGTGAACACCAAGCGCAGACTGGAGAGGTGGGTGCGATTGGGCGTCGGCTACGCCGGATCGCTCCCGCCGAAGAAGAAGTCGAAGGCGCCACGCCGGATGTAGGCCCAGGCCATGATCTGCGCCTGATTTGCCTGGTCAGAGCTGGTTTCGGTCGGACCGCGGTCCTTGTTCCTACAGGGTCGTTGGGCGGTTCACGAAGCGATGGGCGATCGGCGAGTAGAACCAGCCGCCCCCGGTCTTGGTGCCCCCGTCGACCGGGATGTTGTGGCCGGTGACGAAACTTGAGAGGTCGGATGCCAAAAACAGCGCCGCCCGGGCCTGGTCCTCGGGCCAGCCGAGGCGTCCGACCGGTGCCCACGAAGGCCAGAGATGTTCAGAGTCCTCGAACCCGGTCAGGTAGTCCACCTGGGGCGTCTGGGTGAGATCCGGCCCAATGCCGTTCACCCGGATCCCGTTGCGACCGACACTGGCGGCGAGACACGTAGTGAAGTGTGCCACCCCGGCTTTCATGGCGCCGTAGACCGGATCGCCGGGATAGCCGCGCATCCCTTCCACCGAGTGGACGTTGACGATCGAACCGCGGCGCTGTTCGATCATCGCCCCGATGAACGCGTGGGTGACGGCAAAGACGTGACGGAGGTTGATGTCGTACATCGCCAGCCACGACTCGGGCGTCGACTCGGGAAAGCGAACCAGCGGCCGATAATCGCCGACGTTGTTCACCACCACGTCGACTCGGCCGTGGGTGTCGAGGACGTCGAGCGCGAAGGCTGCGACCGAGTCATCATCGGTGACATCAAGGACATGGGCCCGCGCCGAACCTCCCGCCGCCCGGATCGACTCGCCGACCGCCGCCGCCCGGTCGCCGTCGATCTCGGCGATCTCGATGAGCGCTCCATGCTCGGCGAATAGTCGGGCGACGGCGGCACCGATGCCCTCGCCCCCGCCACTTACCACCGTGACGCGGCCCTCGAGGAGTCGGCTCCAATCTTCGATCGGAGGGATGTTGGCAGGCGTTTGGGTCGTCATCGGGGAGATCCTCGCTGTCCGATCGGGCGGGGGCTCGAACCTCAGAAGTCTGCCCGACGGGATTCGATGTGCCGGCCTTCGCCCTCCAGCGTCAGAACAGGACGGTGCGATTCATTTCTCGCCGGCGGCTTCGGACTCTCACCAGCCGGAGGTGTTGACCAGAACCGCGGCGCCGTTGACCCGGCCGTGGGCCAGATCGGCCAGCGCGGAATCGGCCTGGTCGAGCCCGTACGTGGTCGTGGTGACCCGTACCCGGATGCGGGCGGCGATGTCGAGGAACTCGTTCCCGTCGTGACGGGTGTTGGCCGTGACACTGCGCAGCGATCGCTCCTGGAACAGGTGCTTCTGGTAGTTGAGGGGTGGGATGTCGGTCAGGTAGATGCCGGCAATCGCCAGCGACCCACCACGATCGAGGGCTTCCAGGGCGGGGAGCACCAGGTTTCCCACCGGAGCGAAGAGGATGGCGGCGTCGAGGGGTTCGGGGGGCGGGTCGGCGGCGCCCTGGGCGCTGGCCACCCCCAACTCGAGCGCGAGCTCGCGGGCCTCCGGTGCCCGGGTCATCACGTGCACCCGGGCTCCTTCCGCCATGGCGATCTGGGCGGCGAGGTGGGCCGAGCCGCCGAAGCCGTAGATACCGAGCCGGCCCGCCGGCGGCAGCTGCGACCGGCGGAGGGCGCGGTAGCCGATGATCCCGGCACACAGCAGAGGGGCGGCCTCCTCGTCACTGAAGTTGTCCGGTATCGGATAAGCGAACCCCTCCTCCACCACCACATATTCGGCGTAGCCGCCGTCGACGTCCCACCCGGTGAACCGGGGCCGCAGACACAGGTTCTCCTGCCCGGCCAGGCAGAACTGGCAGATCCCGCAGGTGTGGCCCAGCCACGGGACACCCACCCGGTCTCCCAGCGCGAAGCGGGAGCAACCGGCACCGTGGCCGTCGACGATCCCGACTACCTCATGCCCGGGGATGACTAGTGGCTGCTTGGGCGCCAGGTCCCCCTCGGCGAGATGGAGATCGGTACGGCACACTCCGCATACCCGGACATGCACCCGTACCTGGCCTGTTCCCGGGATGGGGATGGATCGATCAACACGCCGTAGGGGGTGCGAGTCGACCGGCCCGGGTGTGTCTACCGCCCATGCCTTCATCGTCTCGGGAGTCACCATCGCTCCTCCTCGACCATCTTGATCCGTGAATCACCCAGTCGACGCCGCCGCCTTCGCCTGTTCCCACTCTGCCACCATGGCGCCGAACCGCATCGGGTTGTAGACGTCTTCCTCGTATGACCAGAAGCCATCCCCCGCGTACTTGAGCAAGGTGAAGTTGTACTCCTCATGCACGGTTCCGTCCCCGGGGTCCATCATCCGGTTGAAGACCTGGCACACCACCCAACCCCGCTCCTCATCGATGATGTACCAGCCGATGGGAAACTCGGGCATCGAGTTTCCGGGGTAGTCCGACATGCAGGAGCTGATCCATTCGGCAATGGCCTCCCGACCGTTGAAGGTCCCGAAGTGGTGCTCGATATAGGTGGCGTCTTCAGTGAACTGGTCAGCCCAGGCTTTCCAATTCCCGCTGCGGCCGGCCTCCTCAGCTCTGAGTTGGTACGCCTCGAACGCCGACTCCAGTTCGGCTCTGGTCCATTTGCCCATGACATCGGCCCCTCCCCGGCCCGATCGGGCCTGCGGATAAGTGTGGGGGGTCGATTGCCACCAGGTCAAGCGGCACGTGCTCCTTTGGCGTGTAGGCCGGTCCAGGCCCGGGTAGGACACGTCGAGACCGGAGACGGAGCTTGGCAAATCGGCCTCATGTTCCGATGCCTCAGTGGCCGATATTGATCCTGAAGATACAACCTGGCCGATCTTCGTTAGGGTAACGCAGCATTCCAAACCCAGGGGGGTCATGGGCAAGCGATTGCGTCTGTTGACGGTGGCGATCTCGGCGGTGGCGATGGTGTTGGCCGCGGCCGTGGTCGCGCCGATGATCCCGTCCGGATCGGCCGGAGCCGCCGGGAGCAGCCCGCTGTTCACAGGCCGGGATATCTACTCGCCCGACGTCATCCCCAATCCCAATGGCCCGGGTTACATCATGTGGTACGGCGGTTGGCAAACCCAACAGGCGCTCAACTCCGGCCAGCTGGATACCATCTTCGAGCGAACCGCACCGACCCCTGATGGCCCGTGGTCGAACCCGATCACCAATATCGTTCCCACCCAGGTGGCCTATGGGATCACCGAAGTCAACGATCCCTCGGTAAGTGTCTCGTCGATCGGAGGTTCCTACCTGTTCACCATGTTCTTCACCGGATTGTCCTGTGGTGTCGGGTGCGCCACCCAGCTGTGGTCGGCCACCTCCAGCGACGGCGCTCACTGGGGGTCGTTCAAACAGTTGATGTTCACTGACGCCTATGGATTGGACGGGTCCTCGCCGTCGGTTGTCCTCCAGCCCTCGGGAGCCCAGCGGTGGCTGGTCTATTACGGCGCCGATTGCATCATCGCGGTGGCCAGCGTGGATGCCAACCGGAATGTCCTTTCTTCGAATCTCGCCTACCGGGGCAACGGCGGGCAGTGCATGGCCAATCCCGACGTAGTGGAGAGTGGCTCCCAGTGGTACATGTACTTCAACGTGGTCGAGACCCTCTTCACCGATGTGACCCGCTTCAACATCTGGCAAACCAGCTCGCCGTCGCTCACCAGTTGGACGCAGCCCGATGCACCGGTGCTGCAGGTGGACGGCGTGCAACGCTGCTCGGCGCTGACTCCCTTTGTGCTGCCCATCTCTGCCAACCAGATCAACCTGTACTACGGAGTGGTGGCTCCGAACACCGGCCAATGCACCGACCTGACCAATTCGACCTCGGTGGTGGTCGACGCCGATCCACCACCGCCGGGGTTCTCGTACTACGGGACCGCTCAGACCTGCGCTCCCCTGGCTCCCGGCAGCGTCACCGGAATGGCCGGCGGCCCCGATGATGGGGGATATTGGATCGCCAACGCCGGAGGCCAGGTTGACGCCTGCGGCTTTGTCCCGACCGGGTACGGGAGCTTTTCCTCGCCGCCTGCGGCACCCATCGTGGGAATGGCCGCCACCCCCGACGGCCACGGCTACTGGTTGGTAGGCCAGGACGGCTCGATCTACGCCTTTGGCGACGCCGGGTACTACGGCTCGCTTCCCGCCGCCGGCGTGACACCGACCCATCCCATCGTGGGCATGGCCTCCACCTCCAATGGCCGTGGCTACTGGCTGGTGGCATCCGACGGCGGCATCTTCTCCTTCGGAAATGCGCAATTCCACGGGTCGACCGGCAGCTTGGCGCTGAATGCGCCCATCGTCGGCATGACTGCCGACGCCGCCACCGGTGGTTACTGGATGGTGGCATCCGACGGTGGGATCTTCGCCTTCAACGCTCCGTTCGAAGGATCGATGGGCGGATCTCCGCTCAACCGGGCGGTGGTGGGAATGGCCGTTGATCCGATCAACAACGGGTACTGGCTGGTGGCCGCCGACGGGGGCATCTTCTCCTTCGGGGGCGCCCCGTTCGAGGGCTCGACCGGAGGGCTCCCGCTCAACCAGCCGATCGTCGGTATGCAGGCCTCACTGGGGGGGAACGGCTACCGGTTCGTCGCCAACGACGGCGGCATCTTCAGCTTTGGGTCCAGCCAGTTCTTCGGATCGGCGGCCTAGCTCTCCACCTGGCTCGCGCAGCCGTGGAGTCGATGTCCGGTCTGGTCGACGGCTATCGAAACAGGTCGGAGATGCTCTCCCGGCGGAAGATCCTGCGGATGGCTTCGCCGAACAGCGGCGCCACCGATACGGTTTCGACCTTCGATGAGAGCGGCACCGGCTGAGTCTCGACGCTGTCGGTCATGAACAGGCGCTCGATCGGGCTGTCGTCGAGCCGGCGGTTGGCATCGCCGGCCAGCAAGCCGTGGCTCACCGCCGCATAGACGGATCTCGCCCCCCGTTCGGTAAGGACGCGGGCAGCGTCGACCAGGGTGCCGGCGGTGATGGTGAAGTCGTCCACGATGAGGGCGGTTCGACCGTCCACCGACCCGATCAGCTCCATGATCTCCGCGGTCTCCGAGTGGTCCACCCGCCGTTTGTCGGCAATCGCGGTCGGGGCCTGAAGCCGGTCGGCCCAGGCCCGCGCCTTCTTGGCGTACCCGGCGTCCGGGGCCACCACCACCAGGTCCTGGAGCCCTTTGGCGGCAATGGCGTCGCACAACGCCGGAAGGGCATAGAGATCGTCGACCGGCACCTTGAAGAACCCCTGGACCTGAGGGGCATGGAGGTCGAGGGTGACGATCCGGTCGGCTCCCGCCGCTTCGATGGCGTCGGCACAGACCCGGGCGCGGATGGACACTCTGGGCTCGTCCTTCTTGTCCCCTTTGGCATAGCTGAAGTACGGGATCACCGCGGTCACCGACGCCGCACTGGCTCGCTTCAGAGCATCGATCCAGAACAGCAGCTCCATGAAATTGTCGTTGGCCGGAAACGCCGTCCCCTGCACCATGAAGACGTCTCGCCCCCGGACATTCTCCAGCACCCGGACGAACAGGTTCCCCTCGGAAAACCGGATGGTTTCCGACGCGCCCAGGGGGCAACCCAGGTAGCCGGCAATCGCCTCGCCCAACTTCCGGCTCGCCGACCCGGCCAGCAGCACGAAGTCATCATCCACCTGGCCAAACTACCGTCAATCCCCGCTCCGAACGGGCCGACGTAAGGTTGCGGATGAGCGACTCCGTCGAGTTGGTGCTGTTCGACCTTGGCGGAGTTCTGCTGCAGTTGCGTGGGGTCCCGTCGATGCGGGAGCTTTCCGGCATCTCCTGCGACGATGAACTCTGGAGTCGCTGGCTCAGCTGCCCATGGGTCCGGAGCTTCGAGAGCGGTAGCTGCTCAGACGAGGCCTTCGCCCGCGGTGTCGTCGAGGATTGGGGGTTGTCGATCTCCCCGGCCGCCTTCTTGGAAGAGTTTCGGACGTGGCCGTCCGGGCCGTTGGCTGGGGCTGAAGAGTTGGTGACGGAAGTGATGGCCCGGGTCCCGGTGGGATGTTTCTCCAATACCAATGCGCTCCATTGGCACGATCACCTCATGGGATGGTCGTTGGTCCGGTTGTTCGATACCCGCTTCCTCTCGTACGAGATCGGCTTTCTCAAGCCTGACCGCCAGGCGTTCGACTATGTCGCCAGCAACGTCGGCCCGTCTCCGGACCGGGTGCTGTTCCTCGACGACAACGCCGCCAATGTCGACGGTGCTCAGGCCGCGGGTTTCTCGGCCCAGCTGGTCTCTGGCGTCGCGGAGGCCCGGCAGGTCCTGGTGGCCCTCGGCGTGTTGGAAAGCCCCTCTCCGTAGGGCTTCTCGACCTCTTCCTGGCTGACCAGCCCATTT
The DNA here is from genome assembly GCA_035948855.1 of Acidimicrobiales bacterium. GTDB lineage: Bacteria > Actinomycetota > Acidimicrobiia > Acidimicrobiales > RAAP-2 > DASZIT01. Next base: position 12,155 of record DASZIT010000007.1, read on the forward strand.
CGGCCGTCCCATTCGCCCTTCCGAAGTCCCCGGACAAGGACGCTGAACAGCCGCGGGGCCGATGCTGAACACTCTGGACAGGGGTCTGCTACTATGTAACTCTGTAATCTTGTAACTAAGTAATGAATACCAAGGAGTACCCATGAGAGGTCCATACCGAGAAGAATTTGGCGGCCGGCGAGGGAGGCCGGGTGGAAGGCGGGGTGGCCGGGGTGGATGGCAACAGGCCGACCTTCCGAGCGCCGACGACGCCGAGGGCTGGCTGGCCGGTCGCCTCCCCGATGACTGGTTCGTCTCCTCCCCGGAGGTGATCATCGATCGCGAAGAGATCTCCATCATCGGCGAGCTCAGTCCCCCCGAGCCGGCCGAGGAGCAGGGCCGCGAAGCCGCGGTCGAGGGTCGGGTCAGCCGCTTCCGGGAAGACACCCGCGACGAGCGGGTCGCCATCGCCCAGGAGATGGAGGGCCGCTACGGCCGGAATGTCGCCTGGGGAGTACGGATCGGCGATACCACCCAGCTCTTCACCCATATCGCGGTTCCGGCCATGACCCGGCTCCGCCAGCCCGAGCGCCGGGTGTTGGACACGCTGGTCGATGCCGGCATTGCCCGTTCCCGGTCGGACGCCCTGGCCTGGTGCGTCAAACTGGTCGGCAGCCACAGCGACGAATGGCTCGGCCAACTGCGCGAGGCCATGAGCGAGGTCGACAAACTCCGGACGGAGGGCCCCGGGGTCTGAACCCAAGACCTCGTCCCCGGGCCAGCCGGGCAGGGGAGTCGGTCGTCGATGCCGGGCTGGAGTTTGGTCCGCCATCGTTTTGGGTATCTCACACCCAGTGGTGCCGTCCTGGCTCACAGTGACGCCTGGATGTCGTCGCCGCGAGAGGAGAGAGACGCGATGCGATCAGAGTATGGCGCTGGATTCGCCACGAGCATGTTGGTGTTCGCGGTGGGAGCCATTCTGTACTGGGGGATCACCACGACGCAGACCCACGGGTTTCGCCTTTCCACCATTGGGGTGATTCTCATGATCGTCGGAGCCGTCGGGTTCGCGATCACCCTTGCCCTTTCGGCCGCCTCCGGGGTTCGTCGCCGCAGTACCTTCGACCAGCAGACGATCGATAACGCCGGGCGGCGGTCCGTCGTTCACGAGGAACTCCGCTAGGGCTGAGCCGTCCGGCATTGGCGCCGCTCGAGGCCCCCGATGCATGCTGCTCCCGCTGACATCCGGCGATCCCGCCGGTGCCGTGCCTGGGGATCAGCACCTGACGGAGGTCTCAGATGGAAGGCAATGTCGTGTCGGTGGAACGGGTGATCCCGGCCCCGCCCGAAGCCATCTTCGACCTGATCGCCGATGTGGCCCGTCATCCGGAGATCGACGGTTCCGGCACGGTGGTCAAGGCCAGGGAAGACGCTCCCCCGCGCCTGGCCCCGGGCTCGACCTTCGGCATGTCGATGCATATGGGCATCAACTATTCGATGGTCAGCACGGTGATCGAGTTCGAAGAGAACCGGCGCATCGCCTGGCAGACCCGGCCGGGCGGTTTGATGGGCCAGTTCGTGGCCGGGCGCATCTGGCGCTACGAACTGGAGCCCGTCGATGGGGGAACCCGGGTGCGCGAGAGCTGGGACATCAGCCACGACCACCAACGCATGCTGTTGAAGTTGGGGAGGCTGCCCGAGACCACCCGCGCCAACATGGTGAAATCCCTCGAGCGGATCGAACAACTGACCTCGGGCGCCGCCGCCGAGTGAGCCAACGGGTCAGCCCAGCGATGCCGCGTGGGGCAGCACCTCTTGGCCGATCAGCTCCAGGTGTTCGAGGTCGTCGAGGGTGAGGAACTGCAGGTACATCCGGTCGGTGCCGAAGTTGGCGAAGCTCGCCAGCTTCTTGACCACCTCATCGGGTGTCCCGCAGAGCCCGTTCTGGCGAAGCTCGTCCACCGACCGACCGATGGCGGCGGCCCGGCGGACCAGTTCGGCTTCGTCTCGTCCGCAGCACACCACCTGGGCAGCCGAGCACGCCAGCGAACCCGGATCCCGGCCGATCGACTCACATACCGCCTTGGACCTCCGGAACTGGGTGGCGGTGTCCTCCTCCGACCCGAACGGCACGTTCACCTCGGCGCCATAGGTCGCCGCCAACCTCGGGGTGTGCTTCGGACCGTGGCCCCCGATGAGCACCGGCGGGCCCGGACGCTGCACCGGTTTCGGAAGGGCGGGGCAGTCTTCGAGTTGGTAGTGGTCTCCATGGAAGGAGAACCGATCGCCGGGCGGGCACGCCCACATCCCGGTGATGATGGCCAGCTGCTCCTCCAGCCGCTCGAACCGCTCGCCGAGGGGCGGGAAGGGGATCCCGTAAGCCGTGTGTTCGCCGTCGAACCAGCCCGAACCCAGGCCCAGCTCGACCCGGCCACCGCTCATGGCGTCCACCTCGGCCACCGCCACCGCCAGCAGTCCGGGTAGGCGGAAGGTAGCCGAGGTCATCAGGGTCCCGAGCCGTATCCGGCTGGTCTCCCGGGCGATGCCGGCCAGGGTGATCCAGGCGTCGGTCGGACCGGGGAGGCCGTCGGTTTCGCCCATGGCCAGGAAGTGGTCACTCCGGAAGAAGGCATCGAACCCGAGTTGCTCGGCGAGTTGGGCCACCCGCACCTGCTGGTCGTAGGACGCGCCTTGCTGCGGCTCGGTGAAGATTCGTAGGAGCATGCCTCCGGTTTAGTACAGCCGTCCGCGGTCGGGACGGAGCGGTGCCCGCTCCCGGCCGCTAGCCGATGGCCACCCCGGTCCCGAGTGCTCCTTCTCCGCCTTCGACGGCGGCGTCAGCTTCGGCGTCAGCCGAACCCGCCATCGCCCCGGTCAGGGCCACATCCTCACTGGGTCGCTCCAGACCGGAGTTGGTACGGAGCCTCACCTCTTTGAGAAACAGGGTCAACGCGAACATGACCACGGCTACCGGCACCCCGACCAGGAACATCGTATGGAGGGAGCGGACGAACGATTCCAGGATCCCGTGTTGAATTGCAACCGGGAAGGCGTGCAGTCGGGCCGGGCTCATCGAGAAGCTCCCGGTCACGTGGATCGACTTCGCCGCCGCCCCGGGCACCAGCACCGGGATCCAATGCCCGAGGCCGGCAATGAAGACAGCTCCGAACAGCGACGTGCCAAAGGCACCCCCGAGCGACCGGAAGAAGGTGACCGCCGCAGTGGCCGTCCCGATCTGGGTGGGCGCCACCGCGTTCTGGGTGGCCAAGACCATGAGCTGCATGGTCATGCCCATGCCGGCCCCGAGCACGATCACGTAGAGGCTCATCACCACATGCGAGGTGTGCAGTCCCAGCTGGGACAGCAGGTACATCCCGATGATCACCAGCACCGAACCCATGATCGGGAAGATCTTGTATCTCCCGGTACGGCTGACGATCTGGCCGGAAGTGATGGAGGTGGCCAACAGCCCGACCATCAGCGGCACCAGGAGCAGGCCCGACACCAGGGCGGAGACCCCGTCGACCAGCTGGAGGTACAGCGGCAGGTAGATGATGGCACCGAACATGACCATGGCCAGCAGGAAGCTCACTCCGGACGACACCCGGAAGATGCCGACCCGGAACAGGCTGGGAGGCAGGATCGGCTCGGAGGCGCGTCGCTCCCAGAGGATGAACGCGGTGATGAAGGCGACTGCGGTGATGCCCAGGCCGATGATCTCCGGCGATACCCAGGGGTACTGGGTCCCACCCCAGACGGTGACCAGCAGGGTGGCGGTAATGGCCACCATCAACAGCACCGCCCCCAGGTAGTCGATGTTGTGGGATTGCCGGCGGAACGGGAGCTTGAGGACCACCGATGTCACGCCCAGGGCCACTATCCCAATGGGGATGTTGATGTAAAAGATCCATCGCCAGCTCAGGTTGTCGGTGAACACGCCCCCGAGCAGCGGCCCGGCTACTGACGCCAGTGCGAAGGTGGCGCCGAAGTACCCCTGGTACCGACCACGGTCCCGGGGTGCCACCACGTCGGCGATGATCGTCATGGCCATGGCCATCAGGCCGCCGGCCCCGATGCCCTGGATCCCCCGGAAGGCGATGAGTTCACCCATGTTCTGACTGAGGCCGGCGAGCACCGAACCAACCAGGAAGATCACGATGGCGAACTGGAAGATCCCCTTGCGGCCCAGCTGGTCGGAGAGCTTCCCGTAGAGCGGGGTGGAGATGGTCGAGGTCAACAGGTAGGCGGTCACCACCCAACTGATGTGGTTGAGCCCGTGCAGGCTGTTCACGATGGTGGGGAGGGCGGTGCCCACGATCGTCTGGTCGAGGGCGGCCAGGAACATCCCCAACATCAAGCCGCTGAAGATGATGAGGATCTGTCGATGGGACAGCCCCTCGCCGGGAATTGGTGGCGCCGAGGTCGACACCGGGGTGTCGGCCCCGTCAGCTGGCCTAGGTGGCGTCTCGATGGTCATCGGCCGGCCTTCGGCGGGTTCTCCAACCCGGAGGCCAACCGGAAGAGCCCGGTGGCCAAGGTGGTGCGCTCGGCGTCCGACCACTCGGTGAGCGCATCGGCCAATGCCGCTCGACGAGCTTCGGAGACCGACTCCAAGACGACCGCGCCGCGAGCCGAAAGACTCAAGAACGACGCCCGGCCATCGTGCGGATCGGGCTCCTTGTTGATCAACCCACTATTTACCAGCGCGCCCATCTGCCGGCTCACCGTCGACAGGTCGAGCCCCACCTCGTCGGCCAGATCCGAAAGCCGGACCGGCCCGTTTTCGGATACCCGGACCAGCAGCCAGTAGCCCGCCTTGTCGATCGACTCACCCTCGGCCAACGCGTGCCGGGGTATTCCCAGATGGAGAATGGCCCGCGCCACTTCGGTCAGGGCCCGTTCCAGGTCGGCCGGAACCAAGCCGCCAGCGCCCGCCGCTCCCGGCCGGCCCGCCTTCGTCTTGGTATCCGTAGTTCCCGGGGTTGCCCGGCTCGAGGTAGTCGCCATCTTCCCGTCTCTGCTGTCTCTTCGGTTGGGAACACCGGAAGGGGTTCCCCATCCCTCCTGTCGTCCGTACTAACTGCTTGTAACAACCAACTATATGAGCGACATCGAGTTCGGGCCAACTTGGCTGGTTAGGAAGGTGATCTGGCGTGGCGATGCCCAAGATCCGCGCCGAGGTCGGCGCCGGTCACCTCGGCCATCGAGTCCCAGTAGGCCGACTGCCACGACGCGGTCTCGGGCGCAACCACCCGGCCCACCACCAGCACTCCCGCCACCCGGATGCCGGCCATCCGCAAGGCGGCGACCGCGCTCTGGGCCCGGGCACCGGTGGTGAAGCTGTCATCGACCACCAGGGCGCGCAGCCCCCGGGCCCGGTCACCGGGTTCGCCGTCCGGGGCCACCGCGAACCCCCGCCGGGAGGCAACCAGATGGTCGGTGGGCTCGCTCCCCCGCACCAGCAGTCGTCGGTGGGTTCGAGCCAGTTCGGGCACCGCCCGGATGAGGGTGTCCACCGGGATCCCGATCGGCCGGTGGGAGGAGGGGACCCCGGTGGTGAGGTCCCACGGTCCTCTCGTTCTGGCCAGCAAGCTCCCGTGGTGTTCCCCCAACCACCGGCGAAGGATGGCGGCCAACCGTTCCTCATAGGCCGACCGGGCATCGATCGACGACGCATCTTTGTAGCCCCGGAGCAATCGGTGCATCTTGTCGCCCACTCGATAGGCGGTGACCGCGGTGACCGGGGCCAGTGGCATCTGCAGTTGGCCCACCACTGTCGAGCAACAGAAACACAATCCGAAGCCGGGCTGGGTGGGCCCATCACAGACTCTGCAGACGCCGAATCCGGCCGGTGTCGCCTCCATACCGCGCCCTCCCGCGGAGAACCGGCGGTTGCCGGTGTCGGTTACCGGCGACGTCGGTCAGATCGACCCGTCGCGAGGGTGAGCAGTGTCTAAGTTCAGCCGGTGGCGCTGCCGACTCCTGGACCGTCACTGTTCGCACCCGTGGGTTCCGGGCGGTGGAGCAAGAAGGTGCCGGTGGACCGGCTGACCAACTGATCCTTCTCGTCCCGCACGGTGGCCTCCCCGTAGGCGACCTGGCCGGCCATCCGCACCACCTCGCCCCGCAGCCGATACGACTCCCCCAGCCGCGCCGGCCGCATGCACTCGACCTTCATCTCCAGGGTGGCCTTGGTGCGGTCGCGTCCGGGGAGGGCGGCATTGATGGCGAAGTTCATGGCGGCATCCAGCAACAGGCTGTGGACCCCGGCCTGGACGATGCCGTGCGGGTTGCAGGCCGGGGGCAGCGGGGTGAAGGCCCCCACCACCCAGCCCAGGTCCTCGCCGTCGACCGCGTAGTCGTCGAACGACCCGCCCACGGTGCCGATCAACTCCATCCCGCCGTTCCCCAACCAGCGGTCCATGTCCTTCACCCGGGTGCTCACCCGGCCGACCGTAGCCAACGGGTGGGTCGGCGTCGATACCGGCCCCGGACTCCCTCGAAGACCGGCCCGAACTGCCCGAATGCCCGAGTTTGACGCCGGAGACGGCCTGGATAGAATATTGACCAGGTGGTCAAGTTTTCCGCCCGTACGGTTGACGGATCGACTGTGGGTCCGCAACAGTAGGTAAGGCCGGCAGGCAGACGTTCCGCCGGACCGAGAGAGGAGTCCCATCATGACCGAAGCGGTGATCGTCGATGCGGTGCGTACTGCCGGGGGCAAACGCAACGGGAAGTTCCGCAACTGGCACTCGGCCGATCTGGCCTCCGAGCCTCTGAAGGCCCTCATCGAGCGCAACCAGCTGGATCCGGCTCTGGTGGACGACGTCATCATGGGCTGCGTCATGCAGGTCGGCGAGCAGGCGCTCAACGTCGGTCGTAACGCGGCTTTGGCCGCCGGGTTCCCCGAGTCGGTCCCCGCCACCACCATCGACCGCCAGTGCGGTTCGTCCCAGCAAGCACTCCACTTCGGGGCCCAGGGTGTGATGGCCGGCGCCTACGACATCGTCATTGCCGGCGGCGTCGAAGTCATGACCCGCACCCCGATGGGTGCATCGGTCGTCCGTGACCTCGGGTTCCCCTTCGGTCCCCGGGTGATGCAGCGCTACGCCGAGCGGGGCGGGCTGGTCGGCCAGGGCGAAGGCGCCGAGCTCATCGCCGAGCAATGGGACATCAGCCGGCAGGACCTCGACGAGTTCTCGGTGCGTTCCCATCAGAACGCCGCCCGGGCCACCGCCGAAGGCCGGTTCGAGCGGGAGATCGTTCCGGTGGCGATCAAGGATGACAACGGTGCCGACACCGACGAGCTGGTGACCGCCGACGAAGGCATCCGGTCCGACTCCTCGGTCGACGTGCTGGCCAACCTGAAGCCGGCCTTCCGGCCCGAGAACGGGCGGGTCACCGCCGGCAACAGCTCACAGATCACCGACGGCGCCTCTGCCGTGCTGATCATGAGCGAGGAGAAGGCCGCCGAGCTCGGCCTCACCCCCCGGGCCCGGTTCCACAGCTTCGCGGTGATCGGCAGCGACCCCATCAAGATGCTGACCGGACCGATCCCCGCCACCCAGATCGCCCTCGACCGGGCCAAGCTCACCATCGACGACCTCGACATCATCGAGATCAACGAGGCGTTCGCCTCGGTGGTGCTGGCCTGGGAGAAGGAGCACCACCCGGACATGAACCGGGTCAACGTGAACGGGGGGGCCATCGCCCTCGGTCACCCGCTCGGGGCTTCCGGCGCCAAGCTGGCCGCCACCCTGCTCAACGAGCTGGAGCGCACCAATGGCCGGTACGGGATGGTGACGATGTGCGAGGGCGGCGGTATGGCCAACGCCACCATCATCGAGCGTCTGGGCTGATCCGCGGCTCGAGCCTTGGCCCTGCGCCGAGGCTCGACCGATCACTGGAAATGAAGAACCGGCCTCGCGAGGCCGGTTCTTCGCGTCGGTAGCCATCTCTTCGCGGGCTGGAGCTGCCGGGCGGCCTCAGTGGTACTGGGTGGCCACCATCAGACCGGCGAAGATGGCGCCGATGGCTCCCACCAACCACCAGTTGGAGACGCCACCGGGGAGGGCGCCGGCATAGTTGAGGATAATTACCAGCACGCCGATGACGAAGAGGCCGATGATGGACAAGCCCATCCATCGGGGACTGACTTTGGCCTTCTTCGGGATCGGCGGGGTGTAGCGGTCACTGTGCGAGGTGTCCCGTGCGGCTTGAGGGGTGGTGCGTCCGCGTACGGACCGTCCCTTCTTGGTCGCCCTCCCGGGACCGGGTTTGGCCTTGGTTGCCATGGCCGCCAGGATAGCCAGCCTTTTTGACCGGCTGGAGCCGGGGAGAACCCGCACCATCGACCGGTACGATTGCGGGGCTATGGGTCCCCGGGTGCTGGTCATCGACAACTACGACTCGTTCGTCTACAACCTCGTCCAGGAGCTCGGGGAGCTCGGGGCCGATCCTGTCGTCTTTCGAAACGACGAGATCGACATTGCCGGGATCCGGGCGGGCGCACCCGATGCCATCCTCATCTCTCCGGGGCCGGGCCGTCCTGAGCACGCCGGCATCAGCGAAGCGGTCGTCGCCGAACTGGGCGGGGCCTACCCGATCTTGGGAGTCTGTCTCGGGCACCAGTCCATCGGCCATGTGTTCGGAGGTGAGGTGGTCGCCGCCCCCACCCTGATGCATGGCAAGACATCGTCCATCCACCACAACGGGACGGGCGTGTTCGAGGGGCTTCCCGATCCCTTCGTCGCCACCCGCTACCACTCGTTGGTGGTGGAGCCGAGCACCCTCCCGGACGTACTGGAGGTCACCGCCACCACCGCCGACGGGGTGATCATGGGGTTCCGCCATCGCCAGCTCCCCATCGAAGGCGTGCAGTTCCACCCCGAGTCCATCCTCACGCCGTCGGGTCCCTCGCTGCTCTCGAACTTCCTCGCCTCCGCCGCCCACGTCTGAGCGACCGGCTCCAGGAGGTCGCCGCCGCCGGCCCCGGCTCCCGGAGTCTCTAGTGCGGCTTCCGAACCAGGCCGGGGATCGTCGTGGTCGTGGTCGTCGTCGTCGAGGTGGTGGTAGTGGTGGTCGTCGGTGACGTCGTGGTGGAGGTGCTGGTCGGCGGCGGCGAGCCGGTCGAGACAATCAGCGTGACCCCCGAGCCCGGGTTGACCGAAGCGCCGGCGCCGGGTTCCGACCCGATGACCAGACCCGCTCCGTACTGGGTCGACGACTGCTGCGTGGTCCCGGTGACCGAGAGCCCTCGATTGCCCAACACATTCCCTGCCGCCGACTGGCTGAGTCCGGCCACCGAGGGCACGGTGACCGCGTTGGGACCGGACGAGACCGTCAGCGTCACGGTGGCGCCCTTGTTGATGGACGTCCCGGAGGCCGGATCGGCGCTCAGCACCGTGCCCTGGTTGGCGTTGTTCGGCGTGTTCTTGACGGTGAACTGCAATCCGGCCTGGGTCAGTATCCCCTCGGCCGTGTTCACGTCGGTATTGGTGATGCCCGCCGGCACCGTTGTCTTGGCCACCGCCGGGGCGGCGGCCACGGTCAGGGTGACATTGTTCCCGTTCTTCACCAGGGTCCCGGCGTTGGGATCGGTCTTCAGGACGGTGCCGGGCGCGTACTGGGTGGTGGCCTGGGTATTCGAGGACACGGTGAGGCCGTCGCCTCTCAGCGTCGAGGTGGCCTGAGCCTGGGTCTTGCCCACCACGTTGGGCAGATTGAACGACGACGCGCCCCCCAGATACCCGAGCTGGCGGGCCAGCAGCACCCCGACAATGGCCAGGATGACCAGCAGGATGACCAGCACGATGACGTAGGTTCGGGTCCGGTTGCGGTCCCTCCCCGTTTCGGCAATTCCGTTGTCGCCCGGTCCACCGGCACCGACCCGCGACTGGGCGGAGATCGCCTGGGTGACGTCGGCGCCGCCCACCGCTCCGACGACCTGGGTGGCCCCGAGGGCCGCCTGCATCGCCGTCGGGTCGTTCATGGCCAGCACCGAACGCCCCTCGTTGAACCGCAGCAGATCGGCCCGAAGCTCTTCGGCGGTGGCGTAGCGGTGGTCGGGGTCCTTGGCCATCGACTTCAGGATGATGGCCTCGAAGGTGGGGGGGATCGATGCGTTGATCTCGCGGGGCACCGGCGGGATGTCGCGTACATGCTTGGAGGCGACGGCCACCGGGGTGTCCCCCAGGAACGGGGCGCGCCCG
>DASZIT010000008.1:0-4632 GCA_035948855.1 Acidimicrobiales bacterium
CCGCCGTCGGCGCCGACCAGGTAGTACCCATTGCCAATGCTGGCAGCTCCAACGATCGGAGAGTTCAAGTGTTGGCCGACCATCGACGGAAGGGCGGTGACGGCTTCCAGCGAGGTGTCGTACCTATAGAGGCCGCCGCCCGAAGTGGCCACGGTGTACCCGTACCCCGACCCGGTATTGGGCAGTACCGCGACGACTGGGGAGTCAAGTTTGAGACCGGGCCAGGGAAGTACATTCATGACAACATTCCCCGAGTCGAACTGTTGTGAACCAAAGCCATAGGCGGTGCCGTCGGTTGCGGCTACGACATATCCAGTGGTGCAGCTATATGACACATGAGCATCAGTGGCTCCCACCGGGGAGGTGGTCGCGGTAGTCAGATAGATTGCCGAAGCCACCAAAACAGACGCCATTGACAGCACAACGAGTTTGGAGAACCTGGAAGAACCGGTCCCCATATCTCCCATAGCACCGACGTTACCCCTGGTGATCGCGGTTGTCATTGGGCGATTCTCGGGTGGCTGTCAGCAGACAGACGTGCCATCGGAATCCGGCCACGATGCCATCCTGTGTCCTCGGCAGGGTGGTGTCCACCTGTTGTACCGAAGGTGGCCAGCCAGATGTTGGAGGTTCAAGCCCTCCCCTCGGAGCCGCTACTTCGGGTTGCGGGCCCGGCTGCGGAGCCGCCCGCGCACCGCCTGGTCGAGGATGACCTTCCGCAGCCGCACCGCCTTGGGGGTCACCTCGACGCACTCGTCGTCGGCGATGAACTCCAGCGCCTGCTCCAGGGAGAGCAGCAGCGGGGGAGTCAGGCGGATGGCCTCGTCGGCGGTGGCCGACCGCACGTTGGTCAGCTTCTTCTCCTTGATCGGGTTGACGTCCATCTCCTCGTCCCGGGCGTTCTCGCCGATGACCATGCCCTCGTACACCTCGGTGACCGGACCGACCAGCAACATGCCCCGCTCCTGCAGGCTCATCAGCGTGTAGCCGGTGGTCATCCCCCGCCGGTCGGCCACCATCGAACCGTTCCGCTTGGTCTTCAGCTCGCCGTGCCACGGCTCCCAGCCGTCGAAGACGTGGTGGAGCATGCCGGTGCCCCGGGTCTCGGTCATGAACTCGGTACGGAAGCCGACCAGCCCGCGAGCCGGCGTCCGGTAGTCCATGCGGACCCAGCCGGTGCCGTGGTTGACCATCTCGACCAGGGTGCCCTTCCGGAGGGCCATCAACTGGGTGACCACCCCCAGATAGTCGTCGGGGACGTCGATGGCCACCCGCTCCATCGGTTCGTGGATCTTGCCGTCGATCTCCCGGGTGACCACCTGGGGCTTCCCGACGGTCATCTCGAACCCCTCGCGCCGCATGGTCTCCACCAGCACCGCCAGCTGGAGCTCGCCCCGGCCCTGGACCTCCCAGGTGTCGGGCCGCTCGGTGGGGAGGACCCGCAAGGACACGTTCCCGACCAGTTCGGCCTCGAGGCGGTTGAGGATCTGGCGGGCGGTGACCTTCGAGCCGTCGGCGCCGGCCAGCGGGGAGGTGTTGATCCCGATGGTCATGGACAGGCTGGGCTCGTCCACGGTGATGACCGGCAGCGGCCTCGGATCGTCCGGGTCGGCCAGGGTCTCCCCGATGGTGATCTCGGCCATGCCCGCCACCGCGGCGATCTCGCCGGGTCCGGCCTCGGCCGCGTCGACCCGGTCCAAGGCGTCGGTGATGTAGAGCTCGGTGATCTTGGTCCGCTCGATGGTCCCGTCCAACTTGCACCAGGCCACGGTGGAGCCCTTGCGGAGCACCCCGTTGCGGATCCGGCAGATAGCCAGGCGCCCGAGGTAGGGGGAGGCGTCCAGGTTCGAGACGATGGCCTGGAGCGGGGCGTCGGGGTCGAACTCGGGAGCGGGGATGCGGTCCAGGATGGCCTGGAACAACGGCTCGAGGTCGGTGCCCTCCACCCCCCGTTCGGTGGCGGCCCACCCGGCCCGGGCGTTGGAGTAGAGGATGGGGAAGTCGATCTGGTGCTCGTCGGCATCGAGGTCGAGGAACAGCTCCTCCACCTCGTGGACCACTTCCTCGATCCGGGCGTCGGGCCGGTCCACCTTGTTGACCACCAGCACCACCGGCAGCCGCGCCTCGAGCGCCTTGCGGAGCACGAACCGGGTCTGGGGCAGCGGGCCCTCGGAGGCGTCGACCAGCAGGAGGACCCCGTCGACCATGGTCAGGCCCCGCTCCACCTCGCCCCCGAAGTCGGCATGGCCCGGGGTGTCGATGATGTTGATCTTCACCCCGCCGTGGAGCACCGCGGTGTTCTTGGCCAGGATGGTGATGCCCTTCTCCCGCTCCAGGTCACCCGAGTCCATTACCCGCTCGTTGACCGACTGGTTGGCCCGGAAGGCCCCCGACTGCCAGAGCATGGCGTCGACCAGCGTCGTCTTTCCATGGTCGACGTGGGCCACGATGGCCACGTTGCGGATGTCGTCACGGGTCTGCAGAGGCATAAGGAACCAAGGATACTCGTGCTGGTTGCCGTCCCAGACTGGCCGACGGGTCGGTCAGCGGGTCGCCGACCAACCGCGGGTGGCGGCCGACCGGCTCAGTACGACCGGGGGAGTCCCAACGAGTGCTGGGCCACGAAGTTGAGGATCATCTCCCGGCTGACCGGCGCGATGCGGAGCAGCCGGGCCATGCCCCAGAGATCGGCGATTCCGTACTCGGAGGACATGCCGTTGCCCCCGTGGGTCTGGATGGACTGGTCGAGGGCGGCCAAGGTGGCCTCGGCCGCCGCGTACTTGGCCATGTTGGCGGCTTCCCCGGCTTCGGGGGTGTCCCCGGCGTAGTCACACAGCCAGGCCGCTTTGTCGGTCATCAGCCGGGCCAGCTCGACTTCGATCTTGGCCTTGGCCAGCGGATGGGTGATCCCCTGGTGCCGCCCGATCGGGGTGTTGTCCCACACCCGGCGTTCGCGGGCGTAGGCGGTCGCCTTGTCCAGCACGTAGCGACCGATGCCGTTGGCCAGGGAGGCGGACAGGATGCGCTCCGGGTTCAGTCCGAAGAACACCTGGCGGAGCCCCTCGCCCTCCTCCCCGATGAGCCGGTCGGCCTCCACCTCGACGTCGTCGAAGAACAGGGTGTACTGCTTCTCCGGGGCGGTGATCTCCACCGGGAGCACGTGCCGGTCGAGACCCGGGGCGTCGGTGTCCACCACGAACAGCGACAGCCGGCCCCGTCCGGTGTGGGGGTGGATCCCCGACCGGGTGACCACCAGCATCGCCTGGGCCTCGTCGACTCCCGAGATGTAGTACTTCCGCCCGTTGAGCCGGTAGATGTCCCCGTCCTTGGTGGCGGTCAGGGACAGGTTGTGCGAATTGGATCCGGCGTCCGGCTCGGTGATGGCGAAGGCCATCTTCAGCTCCCCGGTGGCGAACCGCGGCAGCCAACGCTGCTTCTGGGGCTCGGTGCCGAACTTGGCGATGATGGTGGCGCAGATGGCCGGGGACACGATCATGATCAACAGCGGGCAGCCGGCGGCGGCCAGCTCCTCGGTGACAATGGCCAGTTCGGTGATGCCGCCCCCGCCCCCGCCATACTCTTCTGGCACGCTCACCCCGAGGAACCCGGCCTCGCCCACCGCGTCCCACAACTCGTCGGTCCGCTGGTCGGCCCGGGCCTTGGCCACGTAGTACTCGTGGCCGAACTTGCTGGCGATGGCACTGACCGCGGCTCGCAGCATCACATGCTCGTCGGATTCCTTGAAGTTCACCGGGTTACTCCTTTGAGCGGTGAGGCGTTGGGCCCGGAGGCAACAGGCGGGCCGGGATGTCGACCAATCGGCTCCGCAGGTACTCACCCAGGCTCTTGGCTTGGGGGTCGGGTCGGGTGGAGGAAGCCACTCCTTCTCCCAACAGGCCTACCACCACGAAGTTTAGGGCGCGCAGGTTGGGGAACCGGTACCGCCGGACGGCCATCGCGTCGGCCTCGGGGAGCAGGCCCCGGAACCGGTCCTCGGTCAGGTAGGTGTCGAACCATGCCCAGGCGGCGTCCGACCGGGCCCAGAGACCGACATTGGCGTTGCCCCCCTTGTCGCCTGAGCGCGCCCCGATGATGGTCCCGAGCGGCACCTGTTCGGTCGGCCCCCCGGACGCGGGGTCGGCGACGGCCGGTGGGTCCGGAGCACCGGCACCGGTCTCCGGGCGGTCGGCCCGAAAGGCGGTGTGGGGCACCGCCACCCGGGTGCCGTCGGCGGCCACCACTTCGGGAATCACCTGATCGGCCCGGACCAATGCCGGCCAATAGACCCCGTAGGCGGTTCCGGTGGTCGGCGGGGAGGTCAGATGGAAGCCGGGGTAGCCGGCCAGGGCCAGCTCGGTGGCGGCATCCGAGAATGCCCGTCCCACCCGGTCGGCGTCGGGGTCCTTCACGGTGACCCGGAGCTGGGCCGAGGCTTCGGCGTTGCTCGGCGCATCCGGCTTGTCGGTACGGATGAGCCGGGTGTCGTACTCGGCGAACCCCTCGGGGCCGCCGAGCTTGGCGGCCAGGGCGGACAGGGTGATCTCGGCCTTGGCCTCGATGTCCAACCCGGTGAGGACGAAGGTCATGGTGTTGCGCCAACCGCCCAGCAGGTTGATGGAGACCTTGATGTCC
>DASZIT010000009.1:0-1611 GCA_035948855.1 Acidimicrobiales bacterium
CTCCCTACGGCCACCGAGACCGGCGCCCACTGGCGCGAAGTGATGGAGAGCGATCTCACCTCCACGTTTCTCACCGTGTCCGCATTCCTGCCCGGCATGCTCGACCGCCACTCCGGCGTGATCATCACGATGTCCTCGGCGGCGGCCCGCCAGCCGGCGAAATCCTCTGCCGCCTATGCCGCCGCCAAGGCCGGCGTCATTGCCTTCAGCCGGCACCTGGCCAGCGAGTGCGGCCACGAGGGAATCCGGGTGAATTGCATCGCGCCTTCGGCCATCGAGAACGACAAGATGCGAACCTGGGTGTCGGAAGATGACCGTCGGGCCATGGGCGCGATGTTCCCCCTCGGGAGAATCGGCCAGCCCGAAGATGTCGCCGCCGCCGCTCTCTTTTTGGGCTCGTCGGCCTCGTCCTGGATCACCGGTGCCACCTTGGACATCGCCGGCGGGAAGGTAATGGTATGAGCACCGCCGGTGAATCACTCAGAACAGAAGTTGCCCCTCGGATCGTACGAGACCTGCGGACCAACTCGTTTGCCGCCGCCGTTACGCTGGTCATCGAATTTGGCCTGGGGATCTGGACGAACCTCTATGCCAACCTGCCGGCATCAGACCACGGAAGGAGCATGTTCGCAGCCTTTGGCCATGCGGTGGCCGATGGGCCAGTCGGCCTGAGCCTGCACGCCATTGTCGGCACGCTGCTGGTGATCACCGGAATCTCGGCCGTGGTGCGGGCGGTGTTCACCCGAAGTCCGCTGTCGATCTCCCTCACCGCAATCGCGCTGTTGGCCATCCTGGCCGCGTGGAGCTCGGGGGCCAAATTCGTGGGTGACATGAGCAAGGGTCCTTCTCTCACGATGGCCATTGCCACCGGGGTCGCCCTGCTTTGCTATGCGATCCTGCTCTTCGTCCCTCCCGGCGCTCTTTCGCGGCGCGGGCCGAAGGAATAGGCGCGGGCGGCAGGGGCGCCCTACTCCTTCTGGGGTGGAGGCCGTTGGTGCCGGAGCCGGTTGTGATAGCCGCACAGCAGCCGTCCGTTGGCAAAGGTGGTGGGTCCGTCCTGGCCGAAGGGCTGGATGTGGTCGACCTGGCAGTCGACCGCCGGTCGGTCGCAGTAGGGGTGGGTGCACTCCCGGTCCCGGAGCTGGATGCCCCTGCGGGTGGCCCCGGTGAACAATCGGGCGGTGGCGCTGACCTGGACCCGGTCGGGGGGCTCGAAGACCGCTCGCTCGAAGTCGGCCCGGTCCAGCCAGGGAACCAACGCCCCGGGGGTGAGGGCCATCCCCTGGGCCAACTCACAGGTCCGTCCGCTCAGTGTGGGCCAGTCGACCAGCACATCGAACAGCGGCCTCGGGGGGATACCGTCGGCCGGGGCGGTCCGAGAGCGCTTGGCCATCTCCTCCAGGGCGTCGGCCCGGCGCTGGCCCGGGGTCCGGGCGAGGTCGGAGACGGTGGGGTCGAAGCCGAGCCGCTCCCTCGCCTCTCTCCAGTCCTCCTCGAACAGCTCGTCGGCCAGCCGCTTCAGCTCGTCGGAGAAGATGGCTCCTCCGATGGGGTCCAAGGTCATCTTCCCGAGCCACATGTCGCCGACCGGCTCTATGTAGACGTCCCGGC
>DASZIT010000010.1:0-23112 GCA_035948855.1 Acidimicrobiales bacterium
TCGGCCCCCGACCTGCTCGGTGATGGTCCGGGTCGACCTGGCCACCCTGCTGCGGGGGGAGACCCATCCCGGCGAGATCTGCGAGCTCGACGGCCAGGGCCCCATCTCCCCGAAGATGGCCCGGGACATGGCCAACGACTCGTTCCTCCGGTTCATCTTCCACGAGTCCGATGACATCCGGTCCATCTTCCATTTCGGCCGGACCATCAACAAGGCCCTCCGCACCGCCCTCGTCCACCGGGACCGGACCTGCGTGGTGCCGGGGTGCGACGTGAGCTACGGACTGGAGATCGATCACATCGTCCCGGTCACCGAGGGTGGGCCAACGACGCTCGACAACCTGGCCCTGCTCTGCCATCACCACCACTTCTTGAAGACCTTCGAGGGCTGGACCCTGGAGTTGGCCGACGCTTCGGACCCGAAGCACCTCAGCTGGCGGTTCGAGCCCCTCCCACCCTTCGGGCAAGAGCCGGATCTGGGGGCTGACGGCCCCCACTTCAAGAAGTGGCGCCGGCGGCCGGGTCGGGGAGACTCCGAACCCGACCGCGGGCCAAAACCAGTTGGCGGTGACCCCGGCCAGCTGTTCGAACCGGGGTAGGGCGTAGCGAATTACTCAGCCAGTGGCTCTCGACGTGCCGAACATCTCGTCAAGGGTGACCGGTTGAAGCTTGCGGTCGGCGATGATGCCTTGGATCTGGTCGAACAGCGACAGGATGGTCGGGTGGTTGAGGTGGCCGAGCATGATTGTCCCCGGCGTTAGATACTGCTCGGCCAGCGAGATCAATTGCTGTGGACTGATGACCGTGGAGTCTCCGAAACTCCCGTTCCACATGAGTATCTGGGTGTAGCCGAGACTGGCGGCGACGTCCTCGACGTGCTGGTTGTAGTACCCGTACGGCGGACGGAAGTAGGGCCGGGACGTGGTGCCGAACGTCGTTTGGATCCATTCGTCGTTGCGCTCGAGCTCATCGGTGATGGCGGCCGCAGAGAGCCCCCGCAGGTCAGCGTGGTCCCAGGTGTGGTTGCCGAATTGAACCTGCTTCGCCGCCACCATCGGGCGCACCATATCTACCAGGGTTGGAGTCCACAGCTTGGTATAGACCCCGTTCGGGTTGAAGGTGATGTGGATGCCTGAGCTTTGGGCGAACTCGACGTACTTGGCGACACAATCGGCGCAGTCTCCATCGTCAACGGTGAGAGCGATCTGCTGGGTTCCTGTCGGGCCCCGGGTCAGGAGGTTGGGAGGACCGGGGCGCGGCGGGGGTATGGCCCCGAGTACTTCAGGTGGCCCCGCATGGGGGTCATTGAGGATCGGTGCCGGTGGTGCCAGCGGGGTCGAATTCGCGGCTTGGGCACCCGAGGTGGTCCGGCTTCGAACGACGGCGTGGACTCGACTCGTGCAACCGGCCAGGGCCAGTGACGCCCCGGTTGCCAACAGGGTCAGAAAGCGCCTCCTGCCTAGGCGTTCCTGATGACCACACCCATGGCACGGTCCATCTTTGGCGCTCACGGGCGCCATCCTAGGTACGAGTCGGTGGCCCCATGGGCATGGCTCTACCAGCAGGGAAATGGGTCCTGAACGCCCATTCGCGGTCGGTCCAGGGCTGCTCCGCGGTTGCTCACGAACCGACCGACAGCCGGAATTCGTGAGTCCCGGAACCCGTCCTGGACTCGGCCTAGGGTGAGGTCGCTCCCGCCCTGGGGTGAACGAATCTCCGATTCTCATGTCCGAACCCGAATCCCATCTCCGACGCCAAGGGCCCCCTGGCCCAAGGGTGCAATCGCGGGTAGGCGGACTCGTCAGAGTGGCCGTCGGGGGGTTGGCGTTGGCCATCTTTCTTGCCCCGGTCGTCGTGGTCACATACCGCATCTCGGTCCCCGCGTCGGTGGCGGCGGGTTCCGCCGCGACGCTTCCGACGGCCCCGTCGCTGAACCTCGAATCACCATCCAATGAGCCACTCTCCACCCAACAAACGCGGCCCCAACCATCGGACTTCGACGCCGCCGGATTTCCATCGCCGATCAAGGTTGCGCCTTCGACCCTGATCGTGACCTTGAGCGGACCGACCCCCGCTTACGCCGACCCAACCACCCCGACGGTGCTCGAAACGATCTCCGCCACCTGGGCGGGCGCCACCTTGGGTCTGCCGGTCATCGCCCAGCAGGGCGAGAGAGCCGAAGTACGGCTCCTCCAACGTCCCAACGGGGGTACCGCCTGGATCGCGCTGGCCGGCGCGTCATTGGCACACACGCCGTATCACCTGTACGTGGATCTCTCGACCAATCGGTTGCTGCTGTACAACGCGTCAAAGCTGGTGCTGCGGGCTCCGGCCGGCCTCGGAACTCCGCAAAATCCGACCCCGGTGGGAAGCTATTTTGTCGCGCTGTTTGCGCAGTCGCCCAGCCCGGGCTACGGACCTTTCGTAGTTGTGACCTCGGCGATCGCTGACACCATCACTGACTGGGAGCAGGACGGCAACCCGATGGTCGCCATTACCGGCCCCATCGATACCGAGACAGCCATCGCCGCGGGTGGAGGAGCCGTCTCTCAGGCTTGCATTCGTCTGCTGGTCCCCGACCTGTCCCGGTTGCGAAACGTGCCGGCCGGCACCCCCGTCGACGTCGTCGCCACCCTGAGACCTCCGGCACCGAGCAAGGCAAAATCCTCGGCGGCCCATGCGCTCGGATCCCTGGCCCACTCCAATGGGGCGTCGGCACTGGAAGCCATGACGGCCGTCGCGGGATAGAGGCTGCAGCGGCTCAAGGATCCAACGGTGCGCGAGAGCGGCCAGAGGGGGGTCCAGGGTCAGAGTGCTGCACGGGTCATGGAGAGGACATCGTCCCACCCGAGCCCGACCGTCTCGCCCACCACCAGGTTGGACGCCCTGTCCACCAGCACGAAGAACGGGTACCCGAGTACCCGGTAGTCGATCCACACCTGGTCACTCATCACCACCGGTACCCGGATGCCCGCCGCCGACTTGCGCACGTCGTCGGAAGGGATGCTCCCCGGACCCTTGGTGATGGCAACGACCTCGGTGCCAGCCGGAATCCCGGTGGCATCCGGATCCTGCAACCCGCTCCAGAACTCCTCGCACCCGTCACAGTCGGTGTTGAGGAAGGCAAGCAGCAACCGACCTTCACGATCGGCGAGCCGAACTTCGATTGGATCGCCCGATGGACTTACGCCGTGGATATCGGACGCCGGCCACGGCGCCGGGGCATCCCCGGAACCGGTCGGTATGGGTCGGAGCCCGGCCAGAAATTCCGGATCATTACGAGGGTCTACGGGTCCAGGTGCCGATGGCGGAGGGTTCTCCGGGTTCGAAGCCGGGGCGGTCGGTGCTACTGCGGGCCCGGAGTTCCGTCCTCGACGATTTCGATGGTCTCGATCGCGTTGCCATTGCCACACCACCGGCACGACACCTCCTCCACCGTCTCGTCGAGGACTTCGACATCTTCGAGCGTGAGCTCCCCACCGACCGAAAAATGGTGAAATGCCCTGGTCCGTCGGTTGGAGACCACGCTGAAGCGGGTCAGGTTCCCGCAGGCGGTGCACCGGTATCGGGTACCTGGGCCCGTCGAGGCCTCCGGAGCGTCGGGCGAGGCGGGCACGGCCGTGGGTGAGTCAGCGGTCACGCCCCTTACGGTAGCCGCCGCACGTCAGGCCCTGATTCCACCTAAATCGAACACCTGTTCGTTAGTGTGTCGCCATGGCACTCGCCGTACAACGGTCGTTCGACGATCTCGGTACCCCGCTCAGTGAGGTCACTTTCGTGGTTCTCGACGTCGAAACCACCGGAGGCTCCCCCACCGGATCCTCGCTGACCGAGGTGGCGGCGGCCCGCTATCGGGGCGGCGAGATGCTGGGCACCTACCAGACGCTGGTGAAGCCCGACGAGCGGATCCCTCGGTTCATCACCGCCCTCACCGGCATCAATGACCTGATGGTGGCTGACGCTCCCACCGTCGGCGCCATGCTCCCCTCCTTCCTCGAGTTCCTCGGGGGGGCAGTGGTGGTGGGCCACAACGTGCGGTTCGACCTCTCCTTCCTCAACCACGCCCTCATCTCGACCGGCCGCGATCGCCTGCAAAATGCCAGCGTGGACACGCTGGCATTGGCCCGGCGCCTGGTGCGGGACATGGTGCCCAACTGCAAACTCGGCACGCTCGCCGCCAGCCTCGATCTCTCCCACCGGCCCTCGCACCGGGCCTTGAATGACGTACTGGCCACCGGTGATCTGCTCCACCACCTGCTCGAACGAGCCGGCTCGTTCGGCATCCTCGGTCTCGAGGAGCTTCTCGATCTCCCCCGCCTGGTGGGCCACCCCCAGGCGGCCAAGCTCCGGCTCACCACTCGCCTCCCCCATCGTCCCGGCGTCTACTGGTTCACTGATGCCGCCGGCCATGTCCTCTACGTGGGTAAGGCCACCGACCTCCAGTCACGGGTCCGCTCCTACTTCACCGGAGACCGGCGGCCCAAGATCGGCCGCCTGCTGCGCCAACTCCACGCCATCCAGTTTCGGGTGTGCCCGGGCCCCCTCACCGCCGCGGTGATCGAAGGGAGGCTGATCCGGGCGTGGTCCCCGTTGTTCAACCGCGCCGGCAAGGTGAGGCGCAAGGATCCCGGGGCCCAGGCCCGGCCGGCACCGACGGCCGCCCCGCGGCGACGGGCTGGAAGCCGGCCGGGGCGGCAACGGAAGTGGACCCCCGACGAACTGGCCGGAGACCCCACCGAACTCCTCCAGCCCATGGCCGAAGAGGTGGGCCGCCTGGCCCAGCAGCAGTGGTACGAGGACGCGGCCCGGGCGCGGGACGCGGCCGACCGGCTCCGGCACCTGATTGGCCAGCACCGGCGAGTCGAGTCCCTCCGTCGGGCCGGGCGTGTGGTCCTCCTGGTCGATGGCGAAGGGTCGGTGGAACTCGACGGCGGCCTCTTCACCGACGGCGGGTCGATGTTCGGCTCGGGTGACCCGGGTGACCCGGGTGACTCGGATGACCCGTGTGGACGGACAGATGGGTCCGGGACAACCGGCCGAGCAAACCCGGTACTCACCATGACCAACGACGGGCACGATCACGAACGGATCATCGTCGCCCAATGGCTCCACGCCCACCCCGAGCGGGTCCGGATACTCGAGGTCGAGTCGACGGAGGGGATCTCGATGCCCGCCGACCGGATTCCCCGACTGACCGACCTGTGCGGGCCCGCCAGAGAGACGGGCTCGTTAGCGTCCTAAATCCGACGCGGACTACCCGGGCCTAAGAGACCGCGTCGGCACCGAACAATGAAATGGCTTTGGCCGCCAGGTAGAGCTCGGCGATTCCCCGAGGGTCGGCTAGTGATCGACCCGTCAGGTCCTCGATGCGTCGCAGCCGGTTCCGGACCGTGTTGCGATGGCAGAACAGCAACGCGCCGCTCTCGTTGACGTTCCCGCCGGTGGTGAACCAGGTGGTCAGGGTGTGCAGCAGCATGTCGCCCTCTTCCGCCGGGAGCCCCGGCATGTCCCCCAACAGCACTCGGGCGGCCCAAGCGGTGACTTCCGGGGAGGCGGCGGCCAACACCGACAGAGGATCGGCGTCGATCGTCTCGACTCCGGGCTGTCCGGCCGGCAGACTCCGTCTGGCCATCTCCGCTTCGGAGAGGGCTCGGGGCGTCTCCATGGCGTCCTCGTAGGGACGGCTCATCCCGACCCGTCCCATCGCCAATGTCCTCAACACTTCCGTTACCTGCTTCGGGGACTGTCGGCTGACGGCCACGATCCCAACCTGCTCATCGGCTCGAAGCCGCCAGGCCGAGTGCACCCCGTGTTGCTGAAGGACGTGTTCCACCCTCGACAACCCTTCGGTGCCGGCTTCAGGGGTCTCGGCAGAAACCGCAACATAGGGGCCCCGGTCGGGAAGATCGAGGGCCCTCAGGCTTCCGTTGAGCACGTTCCACTCGGCCCGGCGGCCTTCGAACAGCGCATCGAGGAGCAGGGTCCGCTGCCGCTCGTCCCGGCGGGCGAGCTCACTCAACCGATCCTGGTACGCCTCGGTGACCGCTCCGGAATGGGCGTCGATCGCCGTCCACACCTCGTTGGCGGCTCGGGCGAGCCCCTGCCATTCCTCCTGGCTGTCCCCAGAAGCCTCCTCGAGCATCGCGTCCCAGATGACGGTGAATCCGAGCCGGAAGGCGTGAAGAACCGAGCCGACCGGGACGCCCTGTTCGGCGCGGTTCCGGGCCGTCTCCCGGGCGGCGTCGCTGCGCACCGGCCGCTGCGCCGCCAAGTCGGTCAGGGTGCAGAACAGGTTCTCCTGACAGCTTCGGTACAGCTGCTCGTGGCTGACGTCCAGATAGTGCTCGTCGGCCCGGCGGATGATGGCGACCAGCCGATCGGTCATGGCCGGGACCGACTCGAGGAGCTTGGCAGCCAGGCTGCTCACGACCGTTTCGCCGCTGAACACCGCCGAAAGGTCGACCACTTCACCCTGTGAGCTCACCGCGAGCAGCCTATCGAAGGGGTTCAGAACGCGCTGTGCACAATCCAAGGGGACCAAAAGTGTGCTTTGGACCATTGCGATTCGCGAAATGGTGACTAATACTTCACGTTAGGACGTCCCACAATGCCCGACCGCGAGACCCAGGGGGGAATTCGGTGCGATTGACGATACGCGCGCCTCAGCCGAACTCGCCTCGGAAGACGCCTTCACCCCGAGGGGCATGACGACCTCGACGGAGGGTCCGTCCGCGGACGTCAGTCTGTCCGTAGACGACGTAAGCGTTTCGTTCGGCGGGCTGGCGGTGCTGACCGATGTCTCGCTGCAGGTATTCCCGGGCGAGATCGTGGGGGTGATCGGGCCAAATGGCGCCGGCAAGACCACCCTGTTCAACGTGGTCTGTGGTTTCGTGGACCCCGACTCGGGGACCATCACCTACCGGGGGCATCGGGTCGATGGACGGCAGCCACACCATCTGAACCGCCTGGGCATCGCCCGAACCCTCCAAGGGGTGGGGCTGTGGGGCGGCCTGAGCGTCATCGAGAACGTGATGGCCGGGGGTCAGGCCCAGGCACGGGCCGGCCTGGTGGCGTCGACACTCGGACTCTGGCGATCCAGCCGGGAGGAGACCCGGCTCCGCCAGCGGGCCACCGAACTGCTCCACGAGCTCGAGATCGACCAGTTCGCGGAGATGCATCCGCGGGCACTGCCCTACGCGGTGCAGAAGCGGACGGCGTTGGCCCGGGCGCTGATGGCGGATCCATCCCTTCTCTTGCTCGATGAGCCGGCCAGCGGACTCTCCCAGGGAGAGATGGACGAACTCAGCGCCCTACTGATCACCCTCCGGGCGTCGGCCAGCGTGCTGCTGGTCGAGCACCACATGGATCTGGTCATGTCCACTTGCGACCGGTTGGTGGTCCTCAACTTCGGGCAGGTCATCGCCCAGGGGACCCCGGCGGAAGTGAGTGCCAATCCCGAGGTCACCACCGCCTACCTGGGCGACGAGGTCCGGGCGGTGGGCACGGCCGCGGGAACGGGCGGGGCCGATGCTTGACGTGGAGGACCTCTCGGTCTCCTACGGCGCGGTCAAGGCGCTTCGGGGTGTCACCTTCCAGGCCCAGGACGGCTCGGTGACGGCGGTGCTGGGCGCCAACGGTGCCGGCAAAACCACCTTGTTGCGGACGGTGTCGGGTCTGGTGAAGCAGCAGTCGGGCACGGTCAGCTACGACGGGGTGAAACTCACCGGCCTCAGCGTCGAGAACATCGTCCGCCTCGGAATTTCCCATGTCCCCGAAGGCCGCGGGGTGATCGAAGAGCTGACCGTCGACGAGAACCTCCGCCTCGGAACCCTCTGGCAGTTCAATCATCGGGAACGCCGATCGGTACTGGATGAGATCTATGAGCTCTTCCCGCCGTTGGCCGAGCGGAGGAGTCGGATGGCCTCCACCCTCTCCGGCGGCGAGCGGCAGATGTTGGCCATCGGTCGCGCCCTCAGCTCCAAGCCCAAACTGTTGCTCCTCGATGAGCCGTCCCTGGGGCTGGCCCCATTGGTGACCGCCCAGATCATGGCGTTGATCCAGAAGTTGGCCCGGGAGACCCGGCTGACGGTGGTCCTGGTCGAGCAGAACGTCCGCAGTGCGCTGTCAATCGCCGAAGAAGCGGTGGTGATCAATCTGGGGCGGGTGGTGGTCGCCGACCGGGCCGCCACCGTCGCCGCCGATAGCCAGTTGCGACACCACTACCTGGGATTCTGAAGAAAGGAGGGTCGGATAGATCATGAGCCTGTTCGTCAATCTCACCCTCAACGGGATCACCAACGGGATGATCTTCGCGGCAGTGGCACTCGGTCTGGTGTTCATCTGGCGGGCCACCCACATCGTGAACTTCGGGCAGGGATCCATGGCCATGTTCACCACCTACCTCGCCGTCACCCTCCTGGACCGCCACCTCAACTACTGGCTGGCGTTCGCGGCGGCCCTGGTCGCCGGTCTGGTGATGGGTATGGTCATCGAGACCGTCCTCATCCGTCCCCTCCGGGGCAAGCCGGCCCTCAACCCGGTGATCGTCACGCTCGGTTTGTTCATCCTGCTGGAAGGAATGGCCGGATCCATCTTCGGCGTCGGCAACCGAAGCTTTCCGCCGGCGTTCTCCCAAGCCGGGCTCACCTTCGGGCACACCAAGGTCGCCTTCTCCCACTTCGACGTCTTCATCCTGATCGCGGTGGTGGTGCTGATGTTGGGCACGCTGGCGCTGTTCCGGGCGACCAGCCTGGGACTCCGGATGCGGGCCGCCGCCTTCGCTCCCGAAGTGGCCCGGTTGCTCGGGGTCCGGGTCGGCCGGATCCTGACCCTCGGGTGGGCGCTGGCCGCGGTGGCGGGTTCGTTGGCCGGTCTGCTGGTGGCGCCCACCGTGTCGTTCTCCCCCAACTTCATGGATCTGGTGTTGGTCTACGCGTTCACCGCCGCGGTGCTCGGAGGGCTGGACAGCCCGGTCGGTGCCCTGGTCGGCGGATTGGTCACCGGCCTGGCGCTCTCCTACGTGGGCGGCTACCTCGGATCGAGCCTCGAGCCGCTCGGGGCGCTGGCCATCCTGATGGTCGTGCTCTCGGCACGACCCGAAGGTCTCTTCTCCCGGCCCGAGCCGCGGCGGGTCTGACCCGATGCCCTCGACACCCGACCCGCCTGTCGTCCCGTCGGGCGCACCTCCTCAGGCCCCGTCCGGTGCGCCGCCGGGATCGTCGCCCACCATCACCACCGAGGTTGGGAACGACGGGGCATCGGCGAAAGATGAGGAATCTTCCGTCGGGAGTACCCCTCAGGCGGGAACGACGGGTGGCGGCCGATCGCCGATCCGGCTCCCGGGTGCCCCCTGGCTCCGGCTGCCGCGTCAGCCGATGCTCCGCCACCTGCTGTTCGGCGCGGTGGCGGCGGTCGGTTTCTATCTCCTCACCTCGTCGCTGAGCGCCTTCAACAATTTCCGGGTGGGAGAGATCGCCCTCTACGCCATCGCCTTGGCCGGTCTCAGCCTGCTCACCGGGACCAATGGACAGATCTCCCTGGGCCAAGGGGCGTTCATGGCCGTCGGCGCCTACACCCTCGGGGTATTGATGACTCACACCCACTGGCCGTTGGTGGTCGACGTGCTGGCCGCCATCCTCCTCAGCGGAGCGCTGGGGGTGGTGGTGGGTATGCCCGCCACCCGGCTGAAGGGCCCCTACCTGGCCGGGATGACCCTGATCCTGGCGCTCGCCCTCCCCCGGATCGCCGACAAGTACACGGCGTTCTTCGGGGGCGACCAGGGGTTGACGGTGACGGCCCCGACCCCCCCGGGCACCATCGATCCCCAACGCTGGTTGACCTGGATCGAGCTGGCCGGGGCGGTCATCGTGATGATCCTGTTGGCCAACCTCACCCGGAGCCGGTTCGGCCGATCGTTCCGGGCGGTCCGCGACGACGAGATCGCCGCTGGCCTCTCGGGGATCCACGTGGCCCGGACCAAAGTGCTGGCCTTCACGGTGGCTGCCAGCTGCGCGGGATTGGCCGGCGCTTTCCTCGGCCTGTCGATCGGGGTCGTCAACACCGGCGAATTCTCGCTTTCCCTCTCGATCTACCTGTTGGCCGGCATGGTCCTCGGCGGGGCCGGGAGCCTGGTCGGCGCCTGGTGGGGAGCCATCGTGATCGTCTTCATGCCGGGGTGGTCCAACTCCATCGCCAACAGCTTCAACCTGGGAAGCGCGGTGGCGGCCAACCTGTCGCTGGTCATCTTCGGGCTGGTCCTCATCGTGGTGATCATGGTGGTGCCCATGGGTATCCAAGGCGGGATCAGCTGGCTGGCGGGCCGGGCGCTTTCGTTGGTCCGGGGGATGGGCCAGCCCCGGGAATCCCGGGCCCCTCCCGACATCGCGACAACCCCCGACATCACGACAGGAGGTGGATGACGATCAGCCGGATCGGCGCCAAGGGGCGGACAGTCCGGCCGTAGAGCCCAGACAAGAGACGGATCACACCGAGGAAAGGACCATCGCATGAACAAGGATCGACATACAAAGAGAGAGCCCCGACACGTCGGCCGAAGGCGGATCGGCGTTGTCACTGTGGTGCTCGTCACCGGGCTGTTGGCGGCTGCCTGCAGCAGCAACTCGAGCTCGAGCACGACCACCACGGCCGGCTCCGGCTCCAGCTCCAACAATGGAGGGGCGACGGCACCGGGAGTCACCGCGACCAGCATCACCATCGGCGCCACCACTCCCTTGACCGGGCCGGCAGCCCCCGGCTATTCCGAGATCGCCGCGGCATCCAACGCGGTCTTCAAGTGGGTCAATGCCACCGGTGGGGTGAACGGGCGTCAGATCAACTACATCGTCAAGGACGACGCCTACAATCCGGTCAACACCGTCACCCTGACTCGGCAACTGGTCCAACAGAACAACATCTTTGCCGACGTCGGTTCTCTGGGGACGCCTACCCAGCTCGCGGTGGAGCCCTTCCTCAATTCCAACAAGGTTCCCCAGCTGTTCGTGGAGTCGGGCTGCAACTGCTGGTCGCAGTCCAACAGCCCCTGGACGTTCGGGTGGCAAACCAACTACACGGTGGAAGGGAAGATCCTCGGCCAGTACATCAAGCAGAATTTCGCCGGCCAGAAGGTGGGCTACCTCTATCAGGCTGACGAGTTCGGTCAGGACTTCATCAAGGGTCTCGACCAGGAGCTACCGGCCACCACCGTGGTGTCCCGGCAGAACTACGACGCCGCCACCCTGGCGGGTCCGATGAGCAACCAGATCGCCGCCCTGAAGGCCGCCGGTGCCCAGGTGGTCGCCCTGGCCACGGTCCCCGCGGCCACCGCCCTGGCCCTGCTGCCGGCCGCGTCGATCGGGTACAAGCCCCAATGGGTGGCCTCCAACGTGGGTTCCGACCCGCCGACCGTCGGCGCGCTGCTGAAGTCCTTCTCGCAGGGAGCTGCCGGGAGCACGCTGTTGGACGGCATGGTCTCGGACGCCTACGCGCCGCCCGAAGCCAACACCACCAACCCGTGGATCCAGGCCATCCAGAAGGTGCTCACCAAGTACGACCCGGGTGCGCCGCTGGACGGCAACACCGAGTACGGGGTGGCCCTCGGCTACACCTTCATCCAGGCACTGCAGAAGGCGGGTCCGAATCTGACCCGGGCCGGGATCGTGTCGGCCATCGAGTCGAGCGGTAGCAAGTTCGTGACACCGGGACTGGTTCCGCTCACCTACTCGAACAGCGTCCATTTCGGATACTCGGGAGCCCAAATCGTGACCATCAACGGCGGGGCGGCCACGACCTCGGGTCCGGTGTACACCTCGACCATCAACGGGCCCATCAAGGTGTTCACCGGGTCGACGACACCTCCACCCGCCGCGCTGCTCAATCTGTCCTAGCGCGGTAAGCCTGAGGTAGCTGAGCCTCAGATCCGCCACCCTCGAACGGTGGGGGCGCTCTCCAAGGGAGACGCCCCCGCCGTTCAGGTGGGGCGGCGGTTCACGCCTCGGCGGCGGACGCCTCCCGGGTGACGCGCACCAGGGCGTCCAAGACCTCCGAGGCGCGCCCGTCGTCGATCACCTCGCAGGCCAGTGCCACCCCGGCCGGGAACTCGCCGGCCTTCCCGATCACCACCAGCGCGGCGGCGGCATTGAGCACCGCGATGTCCCGGTGGGGTGACGGGTCGCCGGCCACCACCCGGCGGATGGCCTCGGCGTTGACCGAGGCGTCACCCCCGCGCAGGTCCTCGAGGCGGGCGGGAGCGAACCCCAACTCCGACGGGTCGACCCGGAAGACGGACAACTCGTACTCGGTGCCGCTGCCGGTCAGGTTCCGCCGCAGTTCATGGACGGTCGACGGGCCGGTGGTGCTCAGTTCGTCGAGCCCGTCGTCGCCGTAGACGATCATGGCCCGTTCGGCCTGGTTGGCGGCCAGCACCCCGAGCATCTTGTCGGCCATCGAACTGTCGCTGACCCCGACCACCTGGTAGCGGGCCCGTCCCGGGTTGGCCAGGGGGCCCAGGAAGTTGAACACGGTGGGGATACCGAGCTCCTTGCGGACCGGGCCGGCATGGCGCATGGCCGGATGGAAGCGCGGGGCGAAGCAGAACCCCATGCCCACTTCCTCGATGCAGCGGACCACCCCGGCGGGGCCGAGGTCGGCCACCACCCCCAGGGCCTCCAGCACATCGGCGGCCCCCACCGCCGACGATGACGCCCGGCCGCCGTGCTTGCACACCTTGGCCCCGGTGGCGGCCACCACCAGGGCGGCGATGGTGGAGACGTTGATGCTGCGCAATCGGTCGCCACCGGTGCCGCAGGTGTCGACGACATCCATTCCCTCGGGCAACGGCAGGGGCACCCCGTGGGCCACCATGCTCCGCACGAAGCCGGTCATCTCCTCCACCGACTCGCCCTTGGCCCGGAGCGCGGTGAGCAGGGCGGCGATCTGCGGGGGCGATGCCTCCCCCGACCACACCTTCCCGAGGACCGACTCGGCTTCGTCGGTGGTCAGCGAGGTGCCGGCCAGCAGGCGGCTCAGCACCCCCGGCCAACCGCCCAGGTCCTCGAATGTCACCGGCAACGTCAGTCCCACCACAGGTCGTGGGCGAGCACCCCCCGGGCAATCAGCCCCAGCTGCACCTGGGAGGTCCCCTCCACGATGGTCAGCTGGCGGGCGTCCCGGTACCAGAGCTCGGTGGGATGGTCCTCCATGTAGCCGGCCGCGCCCAACAGCTGGACGGCCAGGCCCGAGGCCCGCACGGCCAGCTCGGTGGCGTAGTACTTGGCCATGGACAGGAACGGCACGTACTCCTTGGTGAACTTGCCCTGGTCCGCCAGCCACGCCGACCGGTAGGTCAGCAACCGGGCCGCCTCGATGTCGACGGCCACCTTGGCGATCTCCCACTGGATCCCTTGGAAGTCGGCGATCACTCCACCGAACGCCTCCCGCTGCTGGACGTAGTCGGTGGCATACATCAGCGCGCCCTCGGCCAACCCGATCCCCCGGGCGGCCACGATCGGTCGCATGGCGTTGAGACCGAGCATGGCCAGGCGGAAGCCGCCCACCTCGCCGATGACGTTCTCCGCCGGGACCCTCACGTTGTCCAACACCAACTCACCGGTGTCGACCCCGTGCACGCCCATCTTGTGGTCGGTCCGCCCGACCGAAACCCCGTCCCAGTTGCGCTCCACGATGAAGGCGGTGATCGAGTCGTGCTGGCGGGACGACGGGTCGCCGGTCTTGGCGAACACCGTGTACCAGTCGGCCTCCCGCACCCCGGACATCCAGCACTTGGTGCCGGACAGGATCCAGCCGCCCGAGGCGTCGGGGTCGGGCACCGCCTTGGTCCGCATCCCGGCCACGTCGCTCCCGGCCTGGGCCTCGGACAGCCCGAAGGCCGCCCGCACCTCACCGGTGGCGATGCCCGGCAGGTACCGCTTCTTCTGATCGTCGTTGCCGGCGATGAGGACGGGCCCCACCGGCAGCCGGGTGAGCAGCAGCATCAGGGCGGCGGAGTTCGAGTACTTGGCCACCTCCTCGATGGCGATGGTGAGGCCGAGGATCCCCGCCCCCGAACCGCCCAGCTCGGTGGGAAGGCACAGCCCCAGGAGGTCGGCGTCCCGGAAGGCGTCGAAGATGTCCTGGGGGTACTCGCTGGTGGTGTCGATCTCCCGAGCCCGGGGCTTGACCTTGTCCTGGGCCAGGCGGCGCACGCTTTCCTGGAGGGCGGTCAGTTCGGGGGAGAGGTCGAAGTCCACGGTCGCCGAGGCTACCTGAGGCTCACCCCGACGCCGGTTGGGGCTTGTCCGGGTCCGCTGATCAGCTGCCGGTGGGTGACGGGGCGATCTCCCCCCGGCCGGCCTGTTGGAGGTCGGCCGGCAGCCGCACCCCGGCGGCATTGGCCACCACCTGGAGCCGGGTCCGCCATTCGATGATGGCCAGCCGCTGGTCGTTCTGGGTGTCCGGAAGGCCATCGAAACTACCGCTGGGAAGGTCGGCGGCCAACACGCTCAGATAGTTGTCCTCGAGGTAGTAGGTGTTGGCGTAGGGCGCGTTCAGTGTCCGAAGGGTGGGGTTCTGAGGGTCGAGGGACTCGGCTGCCACCACATAGGCGGCGAACTGCTGCTCGAGTGCCGACATCTGGTCGCCGGCGGCTTGCGGGGTGAGGCTGTGGGCCCGGTAGCCGTCAAGGATGGGATCGGCCCCCAGGAGCAGCCGATTCACCGGGAGCCGGACCCGTTCCACCTGCGCCACATAGGCGCGGATGTCGGCCGCCGAGGGCGCCTGGGAAGCGGTTGCCAGACCCAGCGTGGTCGAACTCGCGGCTCCGCCACAGGCAGCCAGAACCAGGGCGAGACCGCCGACCAGCGCCCAGGCGACGAGCCTGCGACCCCTAGTTGCAGTCATTTGCTCGCCCTAACGTCGGCGATCGCGGTCAGAGCCGACGACAGGAACAGGGCAGCACACCCAGACGGCTCAGAGGCTCAGTATCCGTAACCCATGGTCGTCGGGGTTGTGGTCGGCGGCGGTGGCGGTGCCGTGGTGGGAGGACTGGTGGGCGGGGGGCTGGTGGTGGGTGGAGCGGTGGGCGGCGGAGAGGTCGGAGCCGGGCTGGTCGGTGCCGGCTGACCTGCGGTGGTCGGGGTAATGGCCGGCGTCGACGGCGCCCGCGTTGTCGTCGTGTTCGAGCCGGGGGCGGTGGTCGTCGGGGCCGCGGCGGGAGTCGCCGAGACGTTGGCCACGAACCACATCCCCAACACCCCCTGTCCGGCGGTTGAGCCGGCCGTCTTGTCCTCGCTGAAGGTATACAGCGGTGACCCGTTGTAGGTCACCTGGGTGGTCCCGTCCGCCCGCTTGGAAGTCGCGAAGACGCCCACCACTCCGCTGGCCCCCTTCGGCTGCGATCCGGCAGTGACCGTGAATGGAGGCCAGAGCTGGGCACAGGCGCCGGTGCACGAGCTCTGCCCGTTCTGGTCGGCGGTGAAGCGATACAAGGTCGCCCCCGACCCGTTTACCAGGATCCTGCCCAGGGTGGGGTTGGTCGTCGACCCGATGACGGTGGCGGGTGCCGTGGTGGCCTTCGATCCGGTGGTCGCGGTGTTGGACACCGCCGATGTCGTCGACGAACCGCAGGCGGCGGCCACCAGTCCGACCGAGAGAATGGCGCCGACCGCCACCCGCCGGGATGCAGGCCGGGCGAAGAGACTCGCCCATCGGCGGGCACCTTCGGCCCCTTCCGGCGACGGTCCTCCCGAGGAGGCCAGCCGGCTCTCGAGGTCCCGGGTCCCCTGGTGCATGGCGTGGTCCTCCGTCGTCGTGGCTACGAGTCGATAGATGTACGTCCTGCCAATGAATACGGGCCGAGCGCGCCATTTGTTCACCGGATCTTCGATGAATTGGACCCGGTGGCGTAGCTACCCGGTCCGGGCTTCACCCCCCAGGGACCGTGCGCTGCGGCCGTCGCCGAGTCGGCCCGGTGTTCGGGTAGTCCGGGTGTTCGGGTCGGGCAGATTCCGGGTAGAACGGAACCATGCCGAACCAGAACGCCACAGACGCACAGCCGATCGCCCAGTCCGGGACCTTCAACCTGGGGGAACTCAAGGTGCACCGCCTCGGTTTCGGGGCGATGCGCATCACCGGGAGCGGGATCTGGGGCGAACCGGCCGATCGGGCTGAGTGCATCCGGGTGCTTCGTCGGGCCGTCGAACTCGGTGTCGACCTCATTGACACCGCCGACTCCTACGGGCCCTACGTCAGCGAAGAGATCATCCGCGAGGCCCTCCACCCCTACCCCGATGGTCTGACCATCGCCACCAAGGCCGGATTGGTACGCACCGGACCCGGCGACTGGTGGCCGGTGGGTCGTCCGGAGTATCTGCGCCAAGAATGCGAGATGAGCCTCCGGCGCCTGGGCGTCGACCGGATCGACCTTTTCCAGCTCCACCGCATCGACGCCAAGGTGCCGGCCGAGGAGCAGTTCGGCCTGCTAGCCGACCTCATCGCCGAAGGAAAGGTCCGCCACGTGGGACTCTCCGAGGTGTCGGTCGAAGAAATCAAGGCGGCTCGGGCGACGGTGCCAGTGGTCAGCGTGCAGAACATGTACAACCTCTCCAACCGGCAATCGGAGGCGGTGCTCGACTACTGCGAGGCTGAGAGTCTGGGGTTCATCCCCTGGGCGCCGATTGCCTCGGGCAACCTGGCCCGGCCGGGCGGCGCCCTCGACCAGATCGCCAGCGCCACCGGGGCCACCGCCTCACAGGTCGCCCTGGCCTGGCTGCTCCACCGTTCGCCGGTCATGCTTCCCATCCCGGGCACCTCGTCGGTCCCCCACCTCGAGGAGAACTGCGGAGCCGCCACCGTCGAGCTCAGCGAGCAGCAGACCAAGACCCTCACTGCCGCCAACTGACCGACCGGAGCCGGTAGCTCATCGGCCCGGTACTCGCCCCGGCTCAGCTCTCCGGGTGGACCCGTGGGACCCGGGCGCTCAGGCGACTGGGGCGATCAGGTAGCCGGCGTACCGAACACCATCGGGGCCGACCGGACGCCGGCGATCACCGGCGACGGAGTCCGCTCCACCGGGCCAGCTGACTCCACCGAGCCGAAGCGGGCCAGGAGTTCTTCGAGGACGATCCTGCCCTCCTGGCGGGCCAACGCCGCCCCGATGCAGAAGTGGGCGCCGAACCCGAAGGCCAGATGGGGATTCGGGTCCCGGGCGCTGTGGAACCTTTCACCCGACGATCCGAACACGGCTTCGTCGCGGTTGGCCGAGGCGTACAACATCAATACCGGGTCGCCACGGGAGATCTCTTGGTCTCCGACGACCGTGTCCCGGGTCGCCGTTCGCATGAACGACACCACCGGCGTCGTCCACCGCAGCATCTCCTCGGTGGCGATGGCCAGAGCCCGGGGTGCCGAATCCGCCACCTGGGCCCGGAGCGCCGCCCACTCGCCCGGGGTCTCGGCAAACGCGACCAGTCCCCCGGACACCATGTTGCGAGTGGTCTCGTTCCCGGCGACCAGCAACTGCACCAAGAACATGGCCAGTTCGGCATCGGAGAGACGGTCCCCGTCAATTTCCGCGGCCGCCAACTCCGAGATGATGTCCGAGCCCGGCGCCGTTCGCCGGCCGGCGGCCGCGGCCAACAGGTACTCGACCATCTCCGCGCTGAGCGCCTGACGTTCCTCCTCCGGCCAGTCGGTAGCGCCGGGTATCACCGATTCGGACCAGCGGAAGAACCGCGGCCATTCATGCTCGGGGACACCGAGGAGGTCGCTGATGACCTGCAGCGGTAGAGGAACCGCCAGTTCCGACACGATGTCGACCGGTTCGCCCGGCTCCAGCCGGTCCACCAGCACCTTGGTCCGGGCCCGGATGGCATCTTCGAGCCCTCGCATGAATTTCGGACGGAACCCGGGCTGCACCAGGGCCCGGTAGCGGGTGTGGTCGGGCGGATCGGTATGCATGATGGTGGGTGGCGTCGGGTACTCGTTGCCGATTTCGAAGACCATGACCCCCTTGCTCGAGCAGAAGGTGTCGGCGTCCCGGGAGACCGCGGTGACATCGGCGTGCCGGCTGACCACCCAGAAGCCGAGGGTGGGGTTGCGGACCACCGGGGCTTCCGCCCGCAGCCGGGCATACAGAGGGAACGGGTCGCCGGCGTAGAAGGTCGGATCGATGAGTGGGGCAGTCAGGTCGTCGGTGCTGCCGGTGTCGGAGGCACCGGTGCCGCCGGTTTGACCGTCCGAGGCTTCCGACGCCGCCGGGGTGGCCGAGGACATCCGGGTTACCCCGTCACCCGATGAGCACGCCGGTGGGTGGGTCGAATCCCTGAGCCACCGCCAGAGCCTCGTAGGCAGCCAGGGTGCCCGCCCCGTCGGTCACGCTCTCGACCGAACCATCGGCGGCCAGGTTGAGGTTGACCCCCTCCATCACGAAGAGCACATCGGTGAGCCCCTCGTTGTCGTCGGGAACGTCGAGGGTGTGGACCGACCCGGCGGGTTCCCGGATGTACGACCCGGCACTGTTGTAGAAGTCGTATTCGAGGTAGTGCCACCGGCCCGAGATGGTGAAGCCGTCGACCGCGCCGGTGTGCCGGTGGGTCTGGAGGCGGACTCCGGGTTCGAAGCGGTTGCGCACCACCCAGACCCCGTTGGCCACGTCAACCCGCAACACCTTCAACCAGATGCCGCCGGTGGCATCCACCCACGGCAGGTCATCCTCGGCCGCGTGGCGCACCACATCGGCAGTACTGGCTATGGCCATCTCGATCCCCTCCCTCCATCCGTTTCCGGATGTGATTGACACACTGTCTCTGACCGCTCAGTATTGGCCAATCCGCTGGTCAGGATTGGTGTCGATCAGATGCTGCCCACTCAGGGAGACCTGGCTCGTCCACATGGTGCCGTCCCACCAGCGGTAGTGGAACCGTCCGCTCGGATCTGGATGCCAGCCGGGGGGCGGCAGCGGCTGAGCCCCTGCTTCGGGGGCCCCTGGCGTCGCGGGGGCAGGATCCGGCGCCGCCACCGGTTGGGTCCCGGATTCAGCTTGGGGAGTTGGCGGTGGCGGTGGGGGCAGGTGCGAGGGTTCCGGTTCGCCGAGCCCGGGCGAGTTGGCTGGACGGGGGTAGGCCGGAAACTGTGAACCCGCCCGGATGGGTTTCGCCATCGGCGCGGTGGGGCCGGTCCCGAGTGACTCGCCCGGTACCCCCGGGTGCCCGGGGCCCATCCGAACCGCCCTTCGAGCGTCGGTGGCCCTGGCGATCAGGAACAGGACCAGACCCAGCACCACCGACAAGAACCACAACAGCGCCCACACCGGCGACGGCAGCCCCCACGGCGTGCGCCCGGTGAGCTTTCGAACCCCCTCCGACAGGCGGTACCCGATGGCCGCCCAGAGGATCGACAGCACTCCGATCACAATCAGCTCGGTCGTCGACGTTTGCATGGCACCACAACTCTAGGTCGGCGTGCCCTGCCGGTACCCTTCATGCCTGGCGCCGGTCTTTCCCGAGGTCGAAGGGGTAGCATGAGCCTGTGCCCGTATTGCCGGAGATGTCTTGGTTCGATCGCCTCGACACCTGGCGGCGGCAGGTCACCTCGGAGCTGGTGGCCCTCCCCTCCACCCTTCAGGAGTTCCGGGAAGGCGTCACCAATTTCCAGCGGATCACCACCCGCCTGCTCGACGCCACCGACACCCTCGAGCAGTTCACCAAGCTGTACATGGGGGGTGTGGCCGACACCCGACGCCAGGTCGAAGAGGTAAATCGGGTCCTGCGGGAACAAGTCGGGTCCCCGGCCACCGACCTGGTCATCGGCGCCGTCGGGGAGTTGACCGACGCCCTCTCGTCGATGGTTCGTCTCAACCCACTCCTGAGGCGTCCGCCCTCCCCCGGCGAACATCCACCTTCGACCGAGGCCGACGACTGACCATTTTGTGCCGCAAGGCAGGTGAGATCGAGGCCGCGACCGGCTCCCGATCTGCCCGGAAACGCCGGTAGCTGGGTAGTCATCCGGCCAAGCCGAAGTCTCAGTAGCGTCTGCTCCGCGGCCGTCGGAGGCCCGGCCGAGTCCGGATAACCTCCGAGGGAATCCCAATGTGAATGGGGCAATTGCGCCGACGCCCTAGGCGCGATTGCCTGCATCCCAAGAATGGAGGCCGAGATGGCGAAGGTCCTTTACACCGCGGAAGCTTCAGTCACGGGTGGCCGTATCAACGGTCATGGCGTCACGAGTGACGGGATGCTGGACGTCCAACTCAGATCGCCCAAGGAAATGGGGGGTGAGGGAGGTGGCACCAACCCTGAGCAGCTGTTCGCGGTCGGCTACGCGTCTTGTTTCGAGAGCGCCCTTGGAGCAGTGGCTCGTCGGGAGAAGGTCGAGGTAGGCGACGTTTCGATCGACAGTCGCGTCAGCCTCCTACCTACTGAGGAACGGGGTTTCACCATTGCCGCCGAACTCGACGTAACCCTCCCGGGCATTCAGGATGCCAAGCAGGCGGTGGAACTCGTCGCGGCTGCCCACCAAGTGTGCCCGTACTCGAACGCAACCCGGGGCAACATCGACGTCACTCTCACCGCCAACGGTCAGAAAGTCGGCTGACTCGCTCGCTACCTACTCGCTCGACCGTCCGACGGCTGCCACGCCGTCGGTGGCGGTGGCGGGCATACTCAGGTGCGGAATTGATCGTGTCAGCAGTGATTCGCGGTCTGACGGGGACGAAGCTGGTCTGAGTCGGCGACGAGTTCCCTCGGACGCGCCTTCTCCGTCGGGCCGTCTTCAGCGGTGCGAACACAAATGGTGAACCAGAATGTGCTTCCCTTGCCGAGCTGGCTCGAAACCCCGCAGTCGCCTCCCATCAGGCCGACGAGTTGGCCGCTGATCGACAAACCCAACCCACTGCCTCCATATTTGCGGGACGTCGACATGTCCGCCTGCACAAACGGGTTAAAGATCCGATCCAGCTGTTCGGCATTGATCCCAACGCCGGTATCCGCGACCTCGAAGCGAAGGACAACGTCGGCACCGAGAGACTCGAACTCAGTGACATGGACGGAAACTTCCCCTTCCCGGGTGAATTTGATCGCATTTCCGACCAGATTGAACAGGACTTGACGTGCCCGAAATGGGTCGCCCATCACCACAGCCGGGACCGAGTCGCCAACAACTCCCACCAACTTCAGCCCGTTGGATTCCGCCTGGGGTGTCAACAGGTGAAGTACGTCGTGCAACACGGTCTGCACGCTGAATTCGACTTCCTCGATGTCTACCATTCCCGCTTCAATCTTCGTATAGTCGAGGATTCCATTGATGACGGTCATGAGTGCGGCACTTGAACTGCGTACGGTCTCCGCGTAGTCGCGCTGATCGTCGTCGAGATCGGTCTCGAGTAGGAGCTCCGCCATTCCTATGACACCGATCATTGGCGTCCGGATCTCGTGGCTCATGTTGGCCAAGAAATTGGACTTGAGCTGGGAGGCTTCATTCGCCTGCGCGGCCAAGTGCTCGAGCTGGCGTTCGAACTCCTTTCGATCGGTGATGTCGAGATAGCCGGCCAGAAAATGATCGCTGGCTCCGTCGGTTCCATGGATCCGAACGCCGCGCACGACGCACCATTTGACCTGCCCGTCGGCGTGGATAAACCGCCTCGTGTAGTTGAAATCCTCGATGGAGTCGCTCTCTGACAGGCCGGCGACAATGTCACGAATCATCTCGGCCTCGTCGGGATGGCTGAGCTCGGCCGGATTGATTGACAGCAGCTGATCGCCCGAGTAGCCGAAGATGTCGCAAACCGCGGGATTGACGCGGGTGAAACTGCCGTCTGTCGACAATTCGGCCAGGCCCACAGGCGCCAGATCGAAGATCGCCCGCGAGCGTCTTTCGGACTCGACGAGCAGACGTTCGGTCGCCTTCTTGTCCGTGATATCAACGAAGTGGGTCAAGACAAAGGCCAGTGTGTCATCGTCGTCGAATACGGCAGATGCACTGACGGCACACCACACCACTCTCCCGGATGCGTGCACGTAGCGCTTCTCGGCACTGAACTGCTGGAAGCTCCTGGAGGCAACCCCAGGGGCCGCCAATCGATCCAACTCGGAAAGATCACTACGCGTATCTTCTGCATCGTCGGGGTGGCTGACGTCGGCCGGCGTCATCGCACACAGCTGCTCGGCGGTGTAGCCGAGGATCTCGCAAAG
This sequence comes from Acidimicrobiales bacterium, assembly GCA_035948855.1. Classification (GTDB taxonomy): domain Bacteria; phylum Actinomycetota; class Acidimicrobiia; order Acidimicrobiales; family RAAP-2; genus DASZIT01. The sequence goes on from DASZIT010000010.1 coordinate 22,178, forward strand.
CGCCGGGTTTACTTGTACGAATCGCCCGTCCGGGGAAACCTCGGCCATACCGCTTGGCCCGTGTACGAATGACAACCTGTATTTGGCTTCGCCAATCGTCAGGGCTTGGTCGGCAACGAGCTCGGAACTCAGATTGGTCGCCGTCGCCACGCTCCCGGCGTAGGTCCCATCCGCCTCATAGACCGGCATACTCGCCACCTGGACACGGACTGCAGTACCCGAGGCATCGAGGAACCGGTTTTGGTAAGAACCGAGCTTCCCCAATTGGCCCTCTTTCAACTGCGCAGTCATGACGGCTTGGGCTTCCTCGTCCATGAACTCGAACATGTGCCGCCCAAGGATCTGGCCCTCTTCTCTCCCGAGCATGGAAGTCACCCCGGCATTGATGAAGGTGACGATCCCCTCGGCGTCGATCGAGAAGACCGCGTCTCCGGCGGCGCCCAGCAATTGTCGGTAATTCTCTTGAGTCCGTTGCATCTGCCGACGCTCGATCCCCACCTGGCGCGCGGCTAAAAGCCGGGCATCGAGGTCATCCGGGGAAAAAGGGGGCTGGATACAATCCTGGGCTCCCGACCGCAGCGGGCTGCCCATCCACGACCCTTCCGCCGGCGTCTTGAGCACGACGACCGGTATCGTGCCGGTGTCCGGCGAGGACTTCAAGGCCGCCAGAACCTCACGCCCCTTCCCGCCATTCAGCCCGAGATCGAGAAGGACCACATCGGGTTGGCATTGTTCAGCAATGACGACCGCCCCTTGGTCAGTCACAGCTACGTCAACCGTCCACCCCCCGGCAACGAGTGCCGATCGAAGGGCCGGTTGCACGTCGATGTCATCGTTGATCAGCAAGACTCTCTGCTGGCGGATTCCCGCGACGATCTCTACGGAAGGCATTGCTTCCAATATCGGCACTGGGGACCCTTGGGTTGAGTGATCCT
>DASZIT010000011.1:0-34772 GCA_035948855.1 Acidimicrobiales bacterium
CGCTCGGCGTCGGTCACGAAGTACGGGGACAGGTAGCCCTTGTCGAATTGCATTCCCTCGGTGAACTCGAGGTCGATCCCGAAGGTGTTGGACTCTTCGACGGTCACCGTGCCGTCCTTGCCCACCCGGTCGATGGCGTCGGCCAGGACCTCGCCGATGGCGGTGTCGGCCGCGGAGATGGCGGCCACTTGAGCGATCTCGGTCTTGGAGTCGATCTCCTTCGACTGCTCCTTGATGGACTTGACCGCGGCCTCGACCGCCTTGTCGATGCCCTTGCGCAGACCCAACGGGTTGGCGCCGGCGGCGACGTTGCGGAGTCCCTCACGGATGAGGGCCTGGGCCAGCACGGTGGCAGTGGTGGTGCCGTCACCGGCGACGTCGTTGGTCTTGGTGGCGACTTCCTTGACCAGCTGGGCGCCCATGTTCTCGAATACGTCGTCCAACTCGACCTCGCGGGCGATGGACACGCCGTCGTTGGTGATGGTCGGAGCCCCGAACTTCTTCTCGATGACCACGTTGCGGCCCTTCGGCCCGAGGGTCACCTTCACGGTGTCGGCCAGCTTGTTCACGCCGGTTTCGAGACTGCGCCGGGCGTTGTCGTCAAACTTGAGGATCTTCGGCATTACTTGACCACCTTGGCCAGCACATCCCGGCTCGAGAGGATCAGCAGGTCCTCGCCATCGGAGCTGATCTCAGTGCCGCCGTACTTGGAATAGACGACGGTGTCCCCCACGACCAGATCCAGGGGGATCAGGTCACCGGAGGCCTCGGCACGGCGGCCGGGGCCAACCGCGAGGACTTCGCCCTGTTGGGGCTTTTCTTTGGCGGTATCGGGTATCACCAGGCCTGAAGCCGTGGTCTCTTCTGATTCACCGGGACGGACGACGATGCGATCGTCGAGGGGCTGCAGACTCATGTGATCGGGCCTCCTGTGGCACGTATTAGCACTCTAGGGTTGCGAGTGCCAACATAGCGACCCGACCGCCGAGAGGCAACACGATCGGCAGATTTGACGCCTACCAGGGACGACGCGCCGGGATTTCAGGCGGTCGGCACCAGCCGGAGGTTGGGGTCCGCCCCCAACGACAGTGCCGATGGCCCGACATTCGCCAACCGCCACCACCCGGCGGCCGCCACCATCGCCGCATTGTCGGTGCACAGGGCCCGGGTGGGGAGAAATGCCCCGATCCCGTCCTCGGCGCAGGCCAGCTCGACCTGCTGGCGGAGCAAGGAGTTGGCCGCCACCCCTCCGGCCAGGCACAACGCCTTGGCCCCGACATCCCGGGCTGCCCGGCGGGCCTTGGCCACCAGGACGTCCACCACCGCCTGGCGGAACGACGCGGCGACGTCGGCGGTGCCCGACTCGGGATGCTTGCGCACCATGTTCACCACCGAGGTCTTCAACCCGCTGAACGAGAAGTCGTAGCCGTCGTCCAGGAACGCCCGGGGGAAGGCGAAGGCCGTCGGGTCACCGTCATCGGCGATGGCGTCGATGGCCGGTCCCCCGGGGTAGCCGAGGCCCAGGAACCTGGCCACCTTGTCGAATGCCTCCCCGGCGGCGTCGTCGACCGTGCCCCCCAGCAGCCGGTAGCGCCCGGGGGCGGACACCTCCACCAACAGGGTGTGGCCGCCGGACACCAGCAGCACCACCAGCGGCCATCCGAGATCGGGCTGCTCGAGCAGGGAGGCGAACAGATGGGCTTCGAGGTGGTTGACCCCGACGAAGGGGACATCCCAGGCCAGCGCCAGCGCCTTGGCTTCCGCCACCCCCACCAGCAGTGAGCCGATCAGGCCGGGTCCGTAGGTGACCGCCACCGCGTCTATGCCCGCCCCCGAGGTGTCGCTGCCGGCGGCATCCAGGGCGTCGGCCACCACCGGGGTCAGCAGTTCCACATGGGCCCGGCCGGCCAGCTCGGGCACCACCCCCCCGTAACGGGCGTGCAGGTCGATCTGGCTGCTCACCACCGACGAGGCGATGACGGCGCCACCGTCGACCACCGCCGCCGCCGTCTCGTCGCAGGAGGTCTCGATGCCCAGCACCCGGTGGATGCCAGGGATCGGGTCGGTGGTCATCGAAGCGAGGATAGCGATCGCCGCCGGCCGGTCAACGCCGGGAGGTCAGGGCCAGGTCGTCGGGCAGGGACGCCTCGATGGCGTCCAGCCGCCGGGCGTAGGTCTCCGAGTCGACGTCGCGTACCCACATGATCAGGGCGTCGTCTCCGGTCTCGGGGTAGTAGTTCGGACGAACCCCTACCGGGGCCATCCCGAACCGGCGGTAGAGGCCGAGGGCCGGCTCGTTGCCCACCCGGACCTCCAGGGTCAGGTGGCGGGACCCGAGCTCGAGGGCGACCCGGGTCATGTCCAGCAGGATCAGGGTCCCGAGGCCGCGCCGCTGCCACCGGGGGTCCACCGCGATGTTGTTCACGTGGGCCTCGTCGTCGATCAGCATCAGGCCGGCGAACCCCACGATGTCGCGGCCGATCCAGGCCGCCCGGTAGGCCCGGGACTTGCGTTGGGCCAACTCCTCGACGAACAACCGGTGGGACCAGGGTTGGGGGAACACCTCGGTTTCGATCCGCAAGACCCCGCGGAGGTCCTTGGTCCGCATCGGGGCCATCACCACCTCGTGGCGGGCCGGCGGCGGGTCAGCGCTCATGGGCATGGCCGGTCCCGGTCGGCGGGATCCGCTGTTCCCAGTTGATTCGGGCATCGGCCTCCCGCCGGTAGTCGGGGACCACGTCGGCGGGACGGGCCAGCTCCGCACCCGCGTCCAGACGGCGCCGGGCCAACCGGGCCAGGGTGAGCGGTGAGGGAGACGACACCCGCTCGACCAGGTCCAGGTCGCCGGCTCCGGCGTCGGCCAACAGGTGGCGGTATCTGACCGCGCCATCCCCGACGATCAGCACCCGCTCGCCCGGACCCCGATCCATGTCGAGCAAGCTCTGGGTGAGGGCTTCGGGGGTGACCAGCCGCGGCAGCGACAGCCGGGCCGGAGCCGGATCGAGGACGTCGCCCGGGCGGGGGGCGGCGCCGTCGAAACGGTAGCGGGAGGTGAACACCTCCCCCCGCCGGGCGTCGACCGCCACCACCACCGTGCGGGCCTCGTCGGATCCCGACTCGGCATCGGCGCCGGCGGCCAGGATGTCCAGACTGCTGACGGCCAGCACCCCGATGCCCAAGCCCTGGGCCAGTGCCTTGGCGGTGGCGACGCCGACCCGCAGCCCGGTGAACAGCCCGGGTCCGACGTCGACGGCGATGGCTTCGACCTCCCGGACGGTCAACCCGGAGAGGGCACAGACCTCCTCGATGGCCGGGGCCAGCGACTCGGCGTGCATCCGACCCTCCTGGTGGCTGCGCTCGGCGGCCGAGCCGCTGTCCGCCAGCAAGGCGGCCCCGACCAGGCTGGTGGCCGACTCGATGGCCAGGAGGTTCACCGGACCACTGCCCAGGGGGTGACGACCTCGGACAGCCGCTCCCAGCGATCGGCCCACCTCGGGCCCGACCACACAATCGTCACCGCGCGGCGGTCGTCGGCTTCCCCGGGCCCGGCGTCGAGGCGGAGGGACAGTGACCCCGGGCCGAGCACCGGCTCGGCCATGTCCCCCCACTCGACCAGGGCGACCGACCCCTCTTCGACCAGTTCCCCGAGTCCGAGATCGGCGATCTCGGCCAGATGATCGAGCCGGTAGACGTCGGCGTGCAGCAGGGTCTTCAGCGCGGTGCCCCTCCCGACGTCGCCACTGTCGCCGATCGGGTACTGCCTGACCAGCGCGAAGGTCGGGCTGGTGATGGGCTCGGTCACGCCCAGGCCGCGGCCGAAGCCCTGGGCGAAGGTGGTCTTGCCGCTGCCGAGGTCCCCGGCCAGCAGCAGCACATCGCCGGGTTCGCAGAGCCGGGCGATGGCCGCGGCCAACGACCGGGTCTCCTCGGGGCCGGTGGTGGTGGCCACGATGGCTGCCGGCGGGCTCACGATGACCAACCCAGCAACTGCTTGGCCCGGATCAGGTCGGACCGCATCTGGGCCACCACCGCCCCACCCGACCGCAGCGCCGCCGCCGGGTGGTAGGTCGGCACCAGATGGGAGTCGCCGAACGGATACGCCTTCCCCCGCATCTGGGTGATGCCCTGGTCGGTTTCCAGCAGCAGCTTGGTGGCGAAGTTGCCGAGGGTCACCACCACCACCGGCTTGATCAGCTCGAGCTGGGCGACCAGATACGGTCGGCAGGCGGCGATCTCCTCGGGTCTCGGATCCCGGTTGTCCGGGGGCCGGCATTTGACCACGTTGGCGATGTAGCAGCGGCTCCGGTCGATGCCGAGTTCTTCGGCCATCAACCGGTCGAGGAGCTTGCCCGAGCGCCCGACGAAGGGCTCGCCCTGGAGGTCCTCGTCGCGCCCGGGGGCTTCGCCGACGAAGAGAAGGTCGGCGTCGGGGTTGCCCACCCCGAACACCACCTGGGTGCGGTGGGCGGACAGCGCACACTTGGTGCACCCGGCCGCCTCCCCGGCCAGACGGGCCAGTTCGGTCGTCTCCGGCACGCTGGCATGGTACCGCCCGTTGACGTGGGCCGACGCGTTCGTCAAGCGTTCCCGGACGCGGCAAACTGAGACCCGTGACCGACGGGATCGAGCCATCCGGCGACGCCGACCCCGCCCCCGGCCCGGCTCGGCAACCCATCCAGCGGGCGGCGGACGCCGACCGCGATCGCACGGTGACCCTGTTGCGCGAACACGTGGTGGTGGGCCGGCTGACCCTCGACGAGTTCTCCGAGCGGGTGGGCAGCGCCCTCGCCGCCCGTACCCGCGGTGAGCTCGAGGCGCTGGTCGCCGATCTCCCGGCCCAACCCGAACCCGAGCCGGAAGCGACCCGTCGCCACGTCCGTCGGTGGATCGTGGCCGTCATGAGCGGCGCCACCGCCAAGGGCCGGTGGCGGGTCGGCGACCACACCACCGCCATCGCGGTGATGGGGGGCTGCGTACTCGACCTCCGGCAGGCCGAGATCTACGGTTCCGAAGCGGTGATCAACGCCTTCGCCATCATGGGCGGCATCGACATCATCGTGCCCGAGGGCATCGATGTGGAACTGGCGGGGTTCGCGGTCATGGGCGGCCGTAACTCGAGGATCCGGGACATCCCGATCATCCCGGGGTCGCCCCGGATCATCATCCGGGCGTTTCCGATCATGGGCGGAGTCGAGGTGAGGAGTCGGCCCAGCGGCCGCGGCGCCCGGGACCGAGTCGACGACCGGTCGCTTGATCGCGCCTCGGGCGCTCCGTCGCTGGACCCGGGCCACGAAGGTGGCGCCGATCAGTTCGATCGTCACCGTGGACACGTGGACCGGCACGCCGACCGCCCGGCCCTGCGGGACGATCGTCGCGACCCGGTAGCTGCGCCCGCGGCACCGGGGTCCGAACCCGGCGACGGCGGCGACCGTACGGTGACGATCCTGTTCAGCGACATGGTGGACTACTCGGGCATCACCGAGCGCCTCGGGGACCGGTCGGCCCAGGCCCTGGTCACCGAGCACCACCGGATCGTCCGCTCGCTGCTGGGTGGCCACGGCGGGCGGGAGGTGAAGGTCCAGGGCGACGGGTTCATGGCCGCGTTCGGGGGGGTGTCCCGGGCCCTGCGGTGTGCGGTCGCCATGCAGCGTTCCTTCCGCGAACACACCCTGGCCCATCCCGACCAGCCGATCCGGGTCCACATCGGGCTGCACACCGGGGAGGCCATGGAGGTCGACGACGACTACTTCGGTCACACCGTCATCGTCGCCAGCCGCATCGCCGGCCTGGCGGTTCCCGACGAGATCCTGGTGTCATCGCTGTCCGCCCAGTTGGTGGCCGGCACCGGGGAGTTCCATTTCGGCGAGCAACGGGAGGTGGCGCTCAAGGGCATGAGCCGCCCCCAGACCGTCGCCGCGCTGATCTGGGCCAACTGATCGGTCGCCCTCAGCTGGTCGGCGGCGCGATCCTCACCGAGGACGGTTTGGTCGGGGCGGGCGGGACGACCACCGCCGGTGGCGCGGGGGGATCCGCCCAGGTGGCGAGGTAGGGGCCGGTGGTCCCGAACCCGAGCCGGACCATGGCCACCGGCCGGGGCGAGGCGTCGTACTTCGGCGAGTCCGAGTGCCACGGCGTGTACAGCAGCCAGACCCCGGCCGGGCTGGCGTAGACCGACTCCTCACCGGGTCCCGCCCCCTGGGCGTTGGACGCCACCAGCGGGGTCGACGAGATCTCGCTGCAGGGACCGGTCGGTCCCGCGCACCGGGCCGCGCCGGTGGCATAGCTGGGGGTGTTGAACCAATTGCCCGAGTAGAACAGCCAGTAGGTCCCCTGCACCTTCACCAGGTCGGGCGACTCGACGATGGTTCCCTGCCAGGCCTGGCTCGGCTGGAGGATGGCCGTCGGCGGGGCGGTGAAGGCCAGGCCGTCGGCGGTGAGGGGGGCCGACCAGATCTTGGTCGGGGCGGTCGCCCCGGCGATGTTCTGGTCCGACTTCCACAGCAGCCAGTTGGTCCCGTCACTGTCGGTGAACACCCGGGGATCGATGGACCCGCCTTGGCTGACCTGGCAGATGAACGGCCTGGCGGCCGGGGTGAACGGACCTTGGGGGGACGACCCGGAGGCCGAACCGATGCACTCCATGGCCGGGGAGGTGGACTTCACCAGGGCGGTGAAGTACAGCACGAACGTCGATCCGAAATGGTGGAGGTCGGGCGCCCAGGTGAAGCCCGGCGCTGACCAGGCGGGGAGCGACGGCATGGCATCGAAGATCGGCCCCCATCCGCCCACCGCGGTCCCGGACAGCATCGGGACGTTCATGATCGTCCCCGGTCCCCCCTCGCTGGCGATCAAGTAGTACCGGCCGTTCCAGGTGGTGAGGAACGGGTCGGACACATCGTGGCCCACCGGGTAGATCTGGGCCGGCGAGGACGGGGTGGTGGTGACCGGCGGGTCGACGGCGGCCACCGCCGGGGCCAAGGTCCCGGCGCCCGGATTCCCGGTCGATGACGGGGGTTGCCCGGTCGCCGACGTACAGGCGGTGGCCACCAGGGCCAGGGACACCGCTCCGGCCATCAGGGCGGCGAGGTGTCGGCGGGGTGATCTCATCGACGGTCGACCTTCCGAACAGGGAATCGGGAAGCCGGTGACACCACGACTCCCTCGCGGGTGGGCGTCAGACTACCGCCCGCCGTCGAGGTCGGGGGGGCACCGTCGAGGTGCCGAGCAGGCCTTTTCCCAAGGTGGCACCGCCCTATGCTGCCAGAGGGACGAGGAGCGATCCGACGATGGTCGCCGGTCGGGGGAGGGTTCAGTGACACCTGCGGCACGACCCAGGGTGAGGATGGACCCCGAAGCCCGCCTGGTCATCCTCAAGGGCTTCGCCCGCCAGGTGTTCGCCGAGCGGGGCTACTCGACGAGCGGACTGGCCGAGATCGCCGAACGGGCCGAGGTGTCCAAGACCCTCCTCTACCACTACTTCCCCGACGGCCGCCCCGAGATCATGGCGGCGGTGATGGACGGGCTACTGGCCGACCTCAGCGCCGCCACCGGCGAGGCACTGGGCCGGTCGGCGAGCGTCGACGCTCGCATCCGCGGGTGGGTGGAGGCGTTCCTCACCTTCTTCGTGGACCAGCCCGATGGGTTCCGTCTGCTCTTCCGGGAGCCGTGGGGTTCCGGCGATCCGTTGGTGACCATCCGCTCCTTCCGGGCCATGGTCGACCTCTCCCGCCAACTGGTGGATCCGTTCGGGCTCACCGGGACATCGGCGGCCGCCCTGGTCGCCTTGACCACCGGCACCATCGGCTTGCTGGTGGCCGTGACCGAGCAGGTCCTCGCCGGTCAGGTGGAATACGACACCGCCGCCGAGTCAGCGGCCGACTTCATCATCGGCGGGATCAGCCGTCTGCGCCCACCGCCAACCGGGGCACCCGGGGACCGATCCCGCACACCACCTCGTAGTTGATGGTGCCGAGCCGGTCGGCCCACTCGGTGGCGGTGATCTCCTCGCCGCCCTGGCGTCCGATCATCACCACCTCGTCGCCCGGGTGGACCTCGGGATCGCCGGCGCCGCAGTCGACCACGATCTGGTCCATGGTCACCACCCCGGCCAGCGGGCGACGGACGCCTCCGATGAGCACCTCACCGCCGGTGTCGAACAGCCGGCGGGGGACGCCGTCGGCGTAGCCGAGGGGCACGGTGGCCACCATCGAGCGGTCGTCGAGCGGGCGACGGCGCCCGTAGGAAGGCCGCTCCCCCTTGTCGAGCCAGCGGCACATCGACACCTGGGCCCGCAGTGACAGCACCGGTTCGAGCCGGCCTCCCCCGGTGGCATCGGACAGCTGGGCAGCCAGCTCGGGGGTGGGGCTCAACCCGTAGAGGGCGATGCCACACCGGACCATGTCCAGGCGGGCTTCCGGGAAGGCGATGGCCCCCGCGGAGTTGGCGACATGGCTGAGGGGCGGCCGGAGGCCGGCGGCCAGCAGTTCGTCGTGCGCCGCCCGGAACCGGGCCAGCTGGTCGCGGGTGAACTCGAGGTCCGCCTTGGTCACCCCGTCGGCCACCGCCAGGTGGGTCCACAGGGCGGCCAGGCGGAGCTGCGGGTCGGCGGCGATGGCGGTGGCCAGGGCCACCGTCCTCTCCGGGTCGGCGCCCACCCGGTGCATGCCGGTGTTCACCTTGAGATGGACGTCCACCAGGCCGTGGGTGCCGTTTGCCGCCGCCTGGCCCAGCGCCCGGACACCTTCCGACGAATAGACGGTGGGCACCAACCGGCAGGCCAGCGCCTCTCCCATGGCGGCCACCGGCGGCTCGGACAGCAGCAGGATGGGGACCTCGATCCCCGCCTCCCGGAGCGCCACTCCTTCTTCGACCAGGGCCACCGCCAGCCAGCCGGCGCCCCCGGCCAGCGCCGCCTGGGCCAGGGCCACCGCCCCGTGCCCGTACCCGTCGGCCTTCACCACCGCACACAGTTCGGACGGGCCGACCAAACGGCCGAGCAGCGACGCGTTGCGCTGGGCGGCGCCCACATCGATCTCGGCCCACGCCGGTCGCAGCCGGTCAGCCACGGTGACCAGTCTGACCCGGACGGGCACCACCGAGATCGGAGAGGACCGACGAGACCAGTACCGGGAGGTCGCCGGCCACCAACCCCTGCTTTGGCCCCCGGTCGGCGGCCCTACCGTGCACGTGGGCGGCCAGGGCGGCCGCCTCCAGCGGGGCCACCCCCCGGGCCAACATCGCCCCGATCACCCCGGAGAGGACGTCGCCGGTGCCGGCGGTGGCCAACCGGGGCGAGCCGGACGTCGACACCCGGGCCGCGCCCGTCGGCTCGGCCACCGCGGTGGTGGATCCCTTGACCAGGGCCACCGCGCCCGCCGCCCGGGCCAGCCGGCGGGCCGCCTCGAACCGGTCGGCACCCGGTGGCGCCCCCATCAGCCGTTGGTACTCGCCGTCGTGCGGGGTCAGCACCACCGGCGCCTTGGTGTCGATGGGATGGGCGTCGTCGAGTCCGCCCAGGGCGAAGAGCCCGTCGGCGTCCACCACCACCGGGACGTCGGCGCCCGCCACCAGCCGGCGCACCTGCTCGGCGGTATCCGGATCGCGCCCGATCCCCGGGCCGACCACGATGGCCGAGCACCGGCGGGCGGCCTCGAGGGCCGCCTCCGACCAGCCGCGCCCGGGAAGCGCCACGCTGACCGCCTCTGGCGCCGGGGAGCCGGCCATGTCGCTCCCGGGCACCCCGAGCCGGACCATCCCCGCTCCGGTGCGCATGGCCGCTCGAGCGCACAGACCGGCGGCGCCGGTCATCCCCGGCGAACCGGCCACGATCAGAACCGCCGAGCTCCACTTGTGGTCGTTCCGCCGGCGGGGCGGCAACAGGTCGGCCACGTCGGCGTCCTCCAGCAACTGGAGTTGGGGGTGACCGACCGGGAGACCGATGTCGGCCACCGAGACCCGGCCGGCCAGCTCGACCCCGTCGCCCTGGAGGAGGCCGGGCTTGAGGGCGGCGAAGGTGACGGTCCGGTTGGCCCGGAGCGGGGATCCGGACGCCTCGCCGGTGTCGCCGAGCACGCCGGACGGGATGTCCACGGCCAGCACCGGGGTACCGGCTGGGAACGTCGGGGCCCGGTACTCGCCCCGGAATCCGGTCCCGTAGGCGGCGTCGATGACCAGGTCCCAATTCTCCCCGTCGACCGCCTTGCCGGCGTCGACCACCGTGACCCGGGCCCCTCGGCGCCGGAGCTTCGCGGCCGCCACCCGGCCGTCGGCCCCATTGTTCCCCTTGCCGGCCAGCACCACCACCCGGCGACCGTAGGTCCCGCCCATCATCTGGAGGGCGGCGCCGGCCACCGCCTGGCCCGCCCGTTCGATGAGCACCTCCACCGGGGTCGACGCCTGGGCCGCCCGATCGACGGCCTGCATCTCGGAGACGGTCAGGACCGGTTGCACGGCACCCGCTAGGACGCGGCCCGGGCCGCGGGCGCACCCTCGGCCACCACGAAGGCCATGGCCATCTCCCCGGTATGGGTCAGCGACAGGTGCCAACTCGAGACGCCCGACCGCTCGGCCAGGTCGGCGGCGGCATGGTGGAGCCGCAGGGTCGGGGCACCCAGGCCCACCCGGACCACCTCCACCTCGGAGAACCGGAACGCCCCGATGCCTACCCCCAGCGCCTTCATGGTCGCCTCCTTGGCCGCGAACCGGGTGGCCAGCCGCGGGATCGGGTCGGTGGCCCGGGTGCAGTAGGCCAGCTCGTCCTCGGTGAACAGCCGGCCGGCCATCGAGGGGCGACGGGCCAGCACCTGCCGGAGTCGGGTGACCTCCACCGCGTCGACCCCGATGCCGATCAAACCGGTGCCGTCGATCGGCTCGGTCCCGGTGCCCATGATCCGACGGTGGCCTTCACTCGACGGTGACGACTTTGGCCAGGTTGCGGGGGCGGTCGACGTCGAGACCGTGGAGCTTGGCCATCGAGTACGCGAACAGCTGGAGGGGCACCACGTCGACGATGGGGGCGAACAGCTGGTGGGTCCCGGGGACCCAGAGGACGGCGTCGGCCTGCCGGGCGGTCTCCTCGTCGCCGTCGTTCCCGACCAGGATCACGGTGGCCCCCCGGCTCTTCACCTCGGCCACGTTGGCCATCATCTTCTCCCACAGCCGGGTGCGGGTGGCGACCCCGATGACCACCGTCCCCGGCTCCACCAGCGCGATGGGCCCGTGCTTGAGCTCCCCGGCGGGGAATCCCTCGGCCCGGAGGTAGGAGAGCTCCTTCAGCTTGAGGGCGCCCTCCAGCGCCACTGGGTACCCGACGTGGCGCCCGAGGAAGATGAAGCTGGGCGAGTCGCGATAGGTGGTGGCCACCGCCTCCACGTCGGCGGCCCGGCTCAGGGCCGTCTCCACCTTGGCCGGCAGCGCGCCCATGGCGTCGAGGAACTCCCGGGCCTCGTGGGGGTAGAGGGTGCCCCGGGTCTGGGCCAGGTAGAGAGCCAGGATCTCCAGAGCGGCGATCTGGGCCAGGTGGGTCTTGGTCGACGCCACCCCGATCTCCGGACCGGCCCGGGTGTAGAGCACCGCGTCGGCTTCCCGGGTCATGGACGAATCCACCACGTTGGAGATGACCAGGATCTTGGCGTTCCACCGGCGGGCTTCCCGCAGGGCCTGCAGGGTGTCGACCGTCTCCCCGGACTGGCTCACCCCGATGACCAGGGTCCGGGAGTCGAGGACCGGGTCCCGGTAGCGGAACTCGCTGGAGATGTCGATCTCCACCGGCAGCCGGGCCCAGTGCTCGATGGCGTACTTGGCCATCAGCCCGGCGTGGTAGCTGCTGCCGCAGGCCACGATGAACACCTTGTCGACGGAGCGAAGCTCGTCATCGGAGATGCGGACCTCGTCGAGGGCCAGGGTGCCGTTGGGGAGGACCCGGTCGAGCAGGGTGTTGGCCACCGCCATCGGCTGCTCGTGCATCTCCTTGCTCATGTAGTCGGGGAAACCGTCCTTCCGGGCGGCATCCAGGTCGTAGTCGACGATGCGCTCGGGCGGGACGACCTCGGCCCCGTCGAGGGTGGTGACCCGGATCGACCCCGGACGGAGTTCGGCGATCTGGTCGTCCTCCAGGAGCAGGAAGGATCGGGTGTGCCCGAGCAGGGCGGGGATGTCCGAGGCCAGAAACGCCTCGGTCTCGGTGAGCCCCATCACCAACGGGGAGACCCGGCGGGCGGCCACGATCAGGTCGGGCTCGCGGGCATGGATCACCGCGATGGCGAAGTAGCCGCGCACCCGCTGGAGGGTGGTACGCACCGCGCCGACCAGGCCGTCCTCGGGACGGGCGGCGAGGTCCGATTCGATCAGGTGGGCCAGCACCTCGGTGTCGGTCTCCGACTCCAGGTGGTGTCCGGCCCGGACCAACTCGTCGCTGAGCTCGAGGTGGTTCTCGATGATCCCGTTGTGGACCAGGGCGAGCTGGCCGCTGCAGTCGGCGTGGGGGTGGGCGTTCCCTTCCGACGGCCGGCCGTGGGTGGCCCAGCGGGTGTGACCGATGCCGGTAGAGGCGTCGGCCGGCGCGTCCTCGGCCCGCTTCTTCAGATCCTCGAGCGACCGGGTGCCGTTGGCCGCCCGGGCCCGCCACGGCCGGTCACCGGCGGTGGTCGAGAGCACCGACAGCCCGGCGGAGTCGTAGCCCCGGTACTCGAGCCGGGTCAGGCCCTCGAGCAGGACGTCAAGAGTCTTTCCGCCTCCGGTGATCCCGATGATGCCGCACATTGGGTCCGAGGCTACTTGGCTGGTTGGCTCGGAGGGGCCGCCGCCGCCTGCAACTCGTGCCTGACCAGGGCACTCAGCCGCTGGGCGATGGCCTCGGCCACCCCGTCGCCGGTCGCCTCCACCATCACCCGCACCAACGGCTCGGTCCCGCTCGGCCGGAGCAGGACCCGGCCCTCGACGCCGAGGCGGGCCTCCTCCTCGGCCACCGCCGACCACACCGCATTGGCAGTGGACAACAGCCCGGGGTCGGGGACGGCCACGTTCAGCAGCACCTGGGGAACCCGGTCGACCAGGCCGTCGAGGAGCTCGGCCAACGGCTTCCCCGACCTCGACATCAGATCGGCCAGCAGCAGGCCGGTGAGGAGCCCGTCACCGGTGGTGGCCAACCGCCGGAAGATGATGTGGCCCGACTGTTCCCCGCCCAGCGCCAGCCCATCGCTGTCGAGGGCGGCCAGGACGTTGCGGTCGCCCACCGGGGTCTGCTTGACCTTGATCCCCCGCTTCTCCATGGCCATGGTGAAGCCGAGGTTGGTCATGACCGTCACCACCACGGTGTTGCCGGCCAGTTGGCCGCGCTCGGCCAGGTCGATGGCGAACAGGGCGAGAAGCTCGTCGCCGCCGATGGTCGCCCCGGTGGCGTCCACCGCCAGCAGCCGGTCGGCGTCGCCGTCGAGGGCCAGTCCCAGATCGGCGCCGTGCTCGACCACCGCGCCGGCCAGGGTGTCGGTATGGGTGGAGCCGCAGCCGGCGTTGATATTGGCGCCGTCCGGCTCGCAACCGATGGCCATCACCTCGGCCCCCACCTGCTCGTAGAGGCGGGCGGCAATTTCCGACGCCGCGCCGTTGGCCCCGTCGACCACCAGCTTGAGCCCGTCGAGGCGGCGGCCCTCCAGCAGTGAGTCGAGGTGGACGAGGTAGTCATCGGCAGCACCCGGCTCGCTCATCAATCGGCCGACCCCGAATCCCTCCGGGCTCCGGGGGCCCTTGACCGCGGCATCGAGCACCTGGTCGAGCTCATCCTCGATGGCGGCCTCCGCCTCCACCGACAACTTGGTCCCGCCCCGCCCGAATAATTTGATGCCGTTGTCGGCGAACGGGTTGTGGGAGGCGGAGACCACCGCGCCGGGGATGTCGCGGGTGGCGGACAGCCAGGCGATGGCCGGGGTGGGCAGGACCCCGACGTCGATCACGTCCGCCCCTTCGCCGGCCAGCCCGGCGGAGAGGGCGGCCTGGAGCATCGGCGACGAGCGGCGGGTGTCCCGGCCGACGACGAAGGTGGTGGCCAGCAGCTTGCGCGCTGTGGCCCGGCCGAGGGCGAGGACCAGTTCTGGCGACAACTCGGCGTTGGCCACTCCCCGTACACCGTCGGTGCCGAATCGTGCGCGGCCCATCGGCCTACCGCTTGGAGTACTGAGGCGCCTTGCGGGCCTTCTTCAGGCCGTACTTCTTCGATTCCTTCTCCCGCGAGTCGCGGGTGAGGAAACCGGCCTTCTTCAAGGCCCCCCGGAGCTCGGGGTCCATCTCGATGAGCGCCCGGGCGATTCCCATCCGGAAGGCGCCGGCCTGACCGGACACCCCACCGCCGTCGATGGTCACGTCGATGTCCCACGATTCGGCGGTCTCGGTCAACCGGAGCGGTTCGGTCACCAGCATCCGGTGGGTGGCCGAGGTGAAGTAGTCCTCGAACTTGAGCTTGTTGACGGTGATGGCGCCCTGCCCGGGACGGAAGCGCACGCGCGCCACCGCCCGCTTGCGTCGTCCGGTGGTCTGGCAGAGAGGGGCGGCGTTGGCCACGAAGTGCTCCTAGTTGTCGATTGTTGCTATCGGCCCGATGGGTCGGCGATTACGCGCCGCTCCGAACGGACACCGTACGGCGGGCGCCCGGAAACTCCAGAGGCTGAGGGGACTGTGCTGCATGGGGATGTTCGGGGCCGTTGTAGACCTTGAGCTTGTCGATCATCTGGCGGCCCAGCCGGTTCCTCGGGAGCATGCCCCGGACCGCATTGCGGACGACTTCGTCGGCCCGCTCGACCATCAGCTCGGCATAGGGGGTCGAGGAGAGGCCGCCCGGGTAGCCGCTGTGGCGGTAGGCCAGCTTGGACTCGGCCTTGCCCGCGGTCAGCACCACCTTTTCGGCGTTGATCACGATCACGTGATCGCCGGTGTCGACGTGGGGGGCGAAGATGGGCTTGTGCTTGCCCCGGAGGATGGACGCCACCTCGGTGGACAGCCGCCCGAGCACCAGCCCGTCGGCGTCCACCACGTGCCAGGCACGGGTGATATCACTGGGTTTCGGAGAGAACGTGCGCACAAAAGATCCTTGGTTCGGTGATGCCGGGACGAGATTCCCGCAGGTACAGGGCGCTGACCCCAGGGAAATGCCCGCGTAACGGCTAGGCCAGCGACTTACCAGGATACGACCAAATCACCCTGGTGAGCAAGCCGGCTCGTCGCCGTAACGCACCGCCATCAGGGTCAGGCCCCCCGGAGGTGCCGGCTGGGACGCCTGCTGGCGATCGGCCGACCGCAGGATCCAGGTGATGTCCGAGGCGCGCTTTCGGCCCCGGCCCACGTCGACCAGCGTCCCGACCAGGGAGCGGACCATCTGGTGACAGAAGGCGTTGGCTTCGATCTCGAAGGCCAGCAGCCGTCCTTCCACCGGGACCAGGGCCTTCCCCCGGGACCCGTCGACCAATGACCAGCGGGCGTCGGTGACCCGCCGGAAGATCGGGTCGTCGGCGGTGGTCCCCGGGGCCCGGCGGCAGAAGGCCCGGAAGTCGTGTTCGCCCACCAGGGCGTCGGCGGCGGCCGACATGGTGCGGAGGTCGAGCGGGTCGGCGACGTGCCAGGCCACCTTGGCCAGCAGCGGATCGGCCACCGGGCCGTTGACCACCAGGTACCGATAGCTCCTCCCGGTCGCCGACCGGCGGGCGCTGAAGGTCAGCGGCACCTCGCCGGCCTCCCGGACCACGACGGCGGGGGCCAGCTGCCGGTTCACCGAGCGCATCACCGCGGCCGGGTCGAGTTTGGCTGCCACCGGGACGGGAAGGTCGAAGTGGACGACCTGGTCGAGGGCGTGCACCCCGGCATCGGTGCGCCCGGCGCAGGTCAGCGCCACCTCGGTCTGGGTCACCCGGTTGAGGGCCTCGGCCAGCGTCCCGCCCACCGTCCGATGCCCGTTCTGGGCGGCGAAACCCCGGAACCCCGATCCGTCGTAGGCGACCCGGAGGCGCCAGCGGACGACCTCGGGCTGGGCTCCCCCCTCCGGGGAAGCCCCTTCCTCAGTCACACCAGTTCGATACGGGCCATCGGGGCGTTGTCACCCGGGCGGTTGCCCAGCTTGAGGATGCGGGTGTAGCCGCCCGGCCGCTCAACGTAGCGGGGGCCGATCTCCTCGAACAGCTTGTGGGCCATGTCCTTGTCCCGGATGAAGGCGACCACCTGGCGCTGGCGGGCGATGCCCCCCTTGGCCGCGGCGGTGATGACCTTCTCGACCTGCGGGCGCAGGGCCTTGGCCTTGGCCTCGGTGGTCACCAGGTACTCGGCCGCGATCAGCGAGGCGACCATGTTGCCCATCATCGCCTTCTGGTGGGCGGAGCTGCCGCCGAACCGGCGGCCCTTCTTCGGCGTGCCGAGCACGGCCGATCAGTCCTTGACCCGGAGGGCGAGACCCCGCTCGTCGAGCTTCTGGAGGACCTCGTCCAGTGACTTCTGCCCGAAGTTGGTGATGTTCAACAGGTCGTCGAGGGTCCGCTCGACCAGCTCGCCGATGGTGTTGATCTGGGCCCGCTTGAGGCAGTTGCGCGGACGCTCGGTGAGGTCGAGGTCCTCGATGCGGAGGTCGAGGTCGGGGGATCCGGCGCCCACCGAGCCGACTTCTCCGAGCTCGAGGCCCTGGGGCTCGTCCTCGAGGTCGGCGACCAGGCCGACCAGGGTGCGGAGGGTGTCACCGGCCGATGCCAGCGCCTCCCGGGGGGTCAGCGACCCGTCGGTCTCGATGTCCAGCACCAGGCGGTCGAAGTCGGTCGACTGCTCGACCCGGACCGGCTCCACGGTGAAGGCCACCCGGCGGACCGGCGAGAAGATGGCGTCGATGGGGATGACCCCGATGGTGGACGAGCGCTTGTTCTTGTCGGCCGAGGCATAGCCGCGGCCCCGCTCGACGGTGAGGTCCACCGCCAGCCGGCCCTTGGCGTTCAACGAGGCGATGTGCTGGGTGGGGCTGAGGACTTCGACATCGGCGGTCAGCTGGAGATCGCCGGCGGTGGCGTCGCCAGGCCCCCGCTTGTCGAGGCGGACGGTGACCGGCTCGTCGCTGTGCACCCGGATCAGGATGTCCTTGAGGTTGAGGATGAGGTCGGTGATGTCCTCCTTCACGCCCGGGAGGGTGGTGAACTCGTGGAGGGCCTCGTCGAACCGGACCTGGGTGATGGCCGCACCCGGGATCGACGACAACAGCGTGCGCCGCAGCGAGTTGCCGAGCGTGTGGCCGAAGCCGGGGTCGAGCGGGCCTACGGCAAACCGTTGGCGATTGTCTTCTTCTTCACCGATTGCTTCGACGGTGGGGCGTTGGATGATGAGCATGCGGATCGTGGCTCCTCGGCAGTGTGATGCGTGGGGATGATGGGGGTTCGGATGGGCGGGTTAGTCGGTGATGCGAATGTCCGGATGGGACTACTTGGAGTACAGCTCGACGATGAGCTGCTCCTGGACGGGCTCGTCGATGTGCTCGCGGAGTGGCAGCGAGAACACCTTGACCTGGAAGCGGTCGCCCTCGGCCTCCAGCCACGGCGGTAGCTGGCGATCGAGGGTGTCCATGTTCCGGCGGACATGGAACATCTCCCGGGACGACTGCTTCAGCGAGACCACATCGTGCTGGCGGACCCGGTAGCTGGGGATGGTGACCCGCTTGCCGTTGACCAGGACGTGGCCGTGGCGGACGAACTGGCGGGCCTGGGACCGGCTGGCTCCCCATCCGGCCCGGAAGGCGACATTGTCGAGGCGCTGCTCGAGCATCCGGAGGAGGTTCTCGCCGGTGATGCCCGGGGCCCGGGAGGCCTCCACGTAGAGGTTGTGGAACTGGCGCTCGAGGAGGCCGTAGATGCGGCGGGCCTTCTGCTTCTCCCGCAGCTGGGCCAGGTACTCCGACCCCTGGCGCATGCGATCCCGGCCGTGCTCCCCCGGGGGGTAGGCGCGGCTGTGGCGATCGGTCACCGCTTCCGATACCGGGCATTTCATCGAATAGCAGCGCTCACCCTTCAAGAAGAGCTTGGTGCGCTCCCGCCGGCACAGCCGGCAGACAGGTCCTGTGTAACGAGCCATGTGTAGTCCTTACGTCCCTTGGTTCCCCGGTTAGACCCGACGCCGCTTCTTGGGGCGGCAGCCATTGTGCGGAATCGGGGTCACGTCCTTGATGCCGGCCACTTCGATGCCGGCGGCGGCCAGCGACCGGATGGCGGTCTCCCGACCGGAGCCGGGGCCCCGGACGAGTACGTCGACCCGGCGGACGCCGTGCTCCATGGCCCGCTTGGCGCACTGCTCGGCGGCCAGCTGGGCGGCAAAGGGGGTGGACTTCCGGGAGCCCTTGAACCCGACGTTGCCGGCCGATGCCCAGGCGAGCACGTTGCCCTCGGGATCGGCGATGGAGACGATGGTGTTGTTGAAGGAGCTCTTGATGTGGGCGATCCCGTAGGTGATGTTCTTCCGCTCGCGGCGACGGGGCCGACGGGCGGCACCCGGCTTGGTGGTCTTGGCCATTACTTGCGGACCTTCTTCTTTCCGGCGACCGTCTTCTTCGGTCCCTTGCGGGTGCGGGCGTTGGTATGGGTGCGCTGGCCGTGGACGGGCAGGCCCTTGCGATGGCGGATGCCCTGATAGCAGCCGATCTCCATCTTGCGCTTGATGTCCTGGGACACGTCGCGCCGAAGGTCCCCCTCGACGGCCACGTTGGCGTCGATGTAGGTGCGGAGGTGGGTGACCTCCTCGTCAGTCAGGTCGCGGACCCGGGTGTCGCGGTTGGTCCCGGTGGCGTCGCAGATGCGCTGCGACGTGGTCAGGCCGATGCCGTAGATGTAGGTGAGCGAGATCTCCAGCCGCTTCTCGCGGGGGATGTCTACGCCTGAGATGCGGGCCACTAATGCCTTCCTTCGTTCCTTGCCTGGTCCGCGAGACCTAACCCTGCCGCTGCTTGTGGCGGGGGTTCTCGCAGATGACGACGACCCGCCGGTGACGGCGGATCACTTTGCACTTCTCACACATCGGCTTGACGCTGGGTCGAACCTTCACGTTTCCGTCCTTGTCTCGTACTGCTCTTGCTTCGCCTGCTGCCCTCGCCGCCGTCCGGCTTCGACCCGCCGGTGGCACCCGTCACTTATAGCGGTAGGTGATCCGTCCTCGGGCCAGGTCGTAGGGAGTGATCTCCACTTGGACCTTGTCCCCCGGGAGTATCCGGATGCGGTGCATCCGCATCTTCCCGGAGCTGTGCGCCAGCACTTTGTGGCCATTTTCCAGTTCGACCCGGAACATGGCATTGGGGAGCGGCTCTACGACCGTTCCCTCTAACACGATGGCGTCTTCCTTGGGTTTGGGCAGGTGAATCTCCTCGATACTCTGTCGTTCTTGTCCGCTCGGCCAAAAGGCCAGCGTGCAGCGCAGATCGCGACCTGATGATCTGCCCGCACCGCCATCGGAAGCACACCAGCTGGGGCACGACCGGAAGCGGGGTCGACCCGCCATCACACACCGGCGGCGAGCCGAATAGCTATTCTAGCTGCTCGGCGGCAAATTGCCAGTTCGATCGGCCCGGCCGGGCTTCCCGGGGGCTATTTCCCGGCCCTCAGAGGACGGTGAACACCTCGGGCCCGTTGTCGGTGACCGCGATGGTGTGCTCGAAATGGGCGGACAGCCGCCCATCGGCGGTCACCACGCTCCAGCCGTCGTCGAGCTGTTCGGTGCCCGGCCCCCCGGCGTTCACCATCGGCTCCACCGCGAAGACCATCCCCGTCTTCAGCATCGGTCCCGGGGTCCCCGGCCAGTAATTGGGGACCTGGGGGTCCTCGTGCATGGCCGTCCCGATCCCGTGGCCGACATATTCGCGGACCACTGAGAACCCGGCCGCCTCGGCCACCTGCTGGACGGCCCGGCCCACCTCGTGGAGGCGGTTCCCCTCGGTGAGCTGCTCGATGCCGGCGAACAAGCTGGCCTTGGTCACCTCCATCAGCCGGGTGGCCTCGGCGGAGACCTCCCCCACCCCGGTGGTATAGGCGGCATCGCCGTGGTAGCCCTCGATGATGGCCCCGCAGTCGATGGAGATGATGTCGCCGTCGACCAGCACCACCTCCGGCGACGGAATCCCGTGGACGATCATGGAATTGGGCGAGGTGCACACCACCGCCGGGAAGCCGTGGTAGTTGAGGAAATTCGACTTGGCGTCCCGCTTCTCGAGGATCTCCCGGGCCACCCGATCGATCTCCTCGGTGGTCACCCCGGGGCGGATCACCTCCCGGGTGGCCGCGTGGATCTCCGCCACCACCCGCCCGGCCCGGCGCATCTTGGCCAGCTCGTCGCGATTCCGTCTCATCGGCACCAGTTTCTCATGCCAGCCGCCGGCCACGGCGGCCGCGCCGGTCCTCGATGGCCTTGATCATCCGGCGGGTCACCGAGTCGGGGGCGCCGGTGCCGCTGACCGGGGCCAGCTGCTCCCGCTCCTGATACCAGTCGATCAGCGGGGCGGTCTGGACCTCGTAGAGCTCGAGGCGGCGGGTGATGGCCTCTTCCTGGTCGTCCTCCCGCTGGATCACCTCGCCACCGCAGACGTCGCAGGTCCAGTTGATCAGCGGCGGGGTGATGGTGGAGTAGTTGGCTCCGCAGTCGACGCACACCCGCCGGGCGGCCAGCCGACGGAGCACCTGGGTGGTCGGGACCTCGATGTCGACGGCCGCGTCCAGCTGCAGCGGGCTGAGAATGGCGGCGAGCTCCTCGGCCTGGGCCACCGTGCGGGGGCAGCCGTCGAGGACGAATCCCCGGGCCCGGACGTCGCTCTCGTTGAGCCGCCTGGCCACCATCTCCATGATGAGATCGTCGCCCAGCAGCTCGCCCCGATCCATCTGGTCCTTGGCCTTGATGCCGAGCGGGGTCCCCTGCTTCACCGCCGCCCGCAGCATGTCCCCGGTGGAGACGTGCGGCACCACGTAGTGATGGGAGAGGCGCACACACTGTGTCCCCTTGCCCGCCCCCTGTTTGCCGAGGACAATGAGCCTGGCGCCGGGTACCACTTACTTGAGGAAGCCCTCGTAGTTTCGCATCATGAGCTGGCTGTCGATCTGCTTCATCGTCTCCAATGCCACGCCCACGGCGATCAAGAGTGTGACTCCAAAGAAAGGGTAACTGTTGATGTTCCACGCAGCCATCAACAGCGACGGCACCACGGCCACGCCACCGAGGAAAATAGCCCCCGGCCAGGTGATCCGGTTCAGGATGTGGGCCAGGTACTTCTCGGTCTGCTGCCCGGGCCGGATGCCGGGGATGAACCCACCTTGTTTTCGGATGATGTCCGCCTGCTGGTGGGGGTCGAAGGCCACGTACACATAGAAGAAGGTGAACAGCAGGATGAAGATGAAGTAGCTGAGGATGTAGAAGAGGCTGGTCGGGGTCACATTGTGGTTGACCCAGTTCCGAAAATACGCCGAGGGGACGATGTTCGACAGCAGCACCGGGATATAGAGCACCGAGCTGGCGAAGATGATCGGGATGACCCCGGCCTGGTTGACCTTCAAGGGGATGTAGGTGCTGGACCCGCCGTACATCTTGCGGCCGACAACCCGTTTGGCGAAGGTCACCGGTATCCGGCGCTGGCCCTGATCCACGAAGACGATCACCACCAGCAGCACCAGTGACACCGCGATGATGACCCCGAACTTGATCCTCCCGCCCTCTTGGAGCACGGAGTTCATGCCGGTGGGGATGCCGGCCACCACGTTGGCGAAGATCAGGATGGACATCCCCTGGCCGATGCCCCGCTGGGTGATGAGCTCGCCCAACCACATGACGAAGGCGGTGCCGGCGGTGAGGGTGAGGACGATGAACCCGGCCCGCCAGATCGAGTAGTGGAGGATGAGGTCGATGCTCGAAGTGGAACCGAACAGTCCGCCCCCGCCCTTATGGAACAGGTAGACGAGACCGGTCGACTGCATGAGGGCGAGCGCCACCGTCAGGTAGCGGGTGGTCTGGGTCAGTTTCTTCTGGCCGATGGCGCCCTGGTCGCGCCACTGCTCGAGTTTCGGGATCACCGTGGCCAGCAATTGGATGATGATGCTGGAGGTGATGTAGGGCATGATGCCCAACCCGAACACCGCCATCCGGGTGAGCGCGCCCCCCGAGAACAGGTTGAGGAAGCCCAACACGCCGGACGACTTGGACGCCGCCGTCAGCTGCTGGATCTTGGAAAAGTCGACATACGGCGAAGGGATGTTGGCGCCAAACTGATAAATGGCGATGACGATCAACGTGAAGAGGACCTTCTTGCGAAGGTCGGGAATCCGAAAGATGTTGGCCAAACTGGCGAGCATGGGGCTCCTAGACGCCGGACGGTCCGCCGATGCTACCGGTTGGTGAGGGCGTTGCCCTGCGCGGGCGGTCGACCGTGGCCGAAGGGCAGCGGGACCACGGTGATGGATCCACCGGAAGCGGTAATGGCCGCCTCCGCCGTCTTCGAGAAGGCGTGCGCCTCGACCCGGATGGCGCGGGTCAATTCCCCGCCACCCAGGATCTTTACCAGTGCGCCCTTGCGGGCCAGCCCGCCGGCGACGATGGCGGCCAGGTCGGCGGTGTCACCCTCGATGGCGTCGAGGGCACCGACGTTGACCGGCGTGTAGTCGATCCGGAACGGGTTCTTGAAACCCCGCAGCTTCGGGATCCGCTGCATCAAAGGCAACTGCCCACCCTCGAAACCCATGGGGATGGTGTCGCGGGCACCCTGGCCCTTGGTGCCCCGCCCGGCGGTCTTTCCGCCCTTGCCGCCGATGCCGCGACCTACCCGGCGGCGGGGTCGGGTGGAACCGGCCGGAGGCCGGAGCTCGTGGACCTTCATCGTGTACCTCTTTCGTCCTGAGTCGCCTCAGTGACCTCCACCAGGTGGGGGACCCGGGCGATCATCCCGCGGATCTCCGGGCGGTCGGGCAGCACATTGGTGCGTCCGATCCCGCGCAAGCCCAGGGCTCGCAGCGTGCCCCGGTGCTTGGGTTTGGTGCCGATACCCGACCGGACCTGGGTCACCCGCAGCCATTCGGTGGTGGTCGACTTGTCCGCGGCCGCGGCCATCTCAGCTCACCTCCGTGAACAGGTCGCCCTGGCGCTGCCGCTCGCGGTAGGCGCGCAGGACGCCGCCGGGGATGATCTCCTCGGCCGGCTTGCCCCGGAGGGCGGCGATCTCGTCGGGGCGCTTGAGGGACTTGAGCCCGGCGATGGTGGCGTGGGCCACATTGATCCCGTTGGAGGAGCCGAGGGACTTGGCCAGGATGTCGCGGATGCCGGCCATCTCCAGGATGGCCCGGGCGGCGCCGCCGGCAATCACCCCGGTACCGGGGGCAGCCGGCTTCAACATCACCCGGCCGGCTCCGCTCTCGCCGAGCACGGGGTGGGTGATGGTGGTCCCGGCCAGCGGGACGTCGAAGATGTTCTTGCGAGCTTCCTCGATGCCCTTCTGGACGGCCAACCCGGCCTCTTTGGCCTTGCCGTAACCCAGGCCGACCTTGCCGTTGCCGTCGCCGACGACCATGAGGGCGGCGAAGCTGAAGCGGCGGCCGCCCTTGACCACCTTGGACACCCGGTTCACCCGGATGGTGCGCTCTTCGTACTGCAGCTCGGTCATATCCTCAGAACTCCAAACCCTCGGCCCGGGCAGCATCGGCGAGTGCCGCCACCCGTCCGTGATAGGTGAACCCCCCGCGGTCGAAGACCACGGTGTTGATGCCGGCGGCCTTGGCCCGGGTGGCCACCAGTTTGCCCACCGCCTGGGCGGCCTCGATGGTGCCTCCGGGCTTGCCCCGCAGGTCTGACTCCACCGTCGACGCCGAGGCCAGGGTGTGGCCGGCGTCGTCGTCGACGATCTGGGCGGTGATGTGCTTGCTCGACCGGAAGACGGCCAAGCGGGGCCGGACGGCGGACCCGGCCAGCTTGCGACGGACCCGCTTGTGCCGGCGGACCCGGAGCTCGAGTTTGTGATCGGTTGCGGTACCCATTACTTCGCTGCCTTCCCGGCCTTGCGGAGGACCCGCTCGCCGGCGTATCGGACGCCCTTGCCCTTGTAGGGCTCGGGCTTCCGTAATTTGCGGATGTCGGCCGCCACCTGGCCGACCTTTTCCTTGTCGATTCCCTTGATGATGATCCGGGTCGGCGTCGGCACCTCGAAGGTGACACCGTCGGGGGCCTTCACGTTGATCGGGTGGGAGAACCCGAGGGCCAACTCCAGCGCCCCCGGCCCTTTCGGGAGGGCCCGATAGCCTACCCCGACGATTTCGAGCTCCTTGGAGAAGCCCTGGGTCACCCCGTCGACCATGTTGGCCACCAGGGTGCGGGTGAGGCCATGGAGGGCGCGGTTCTGACGCTGATCGTCAGGTCGCTCCACCACCACCTCGTCCCCGTCGGTGCGGATGCTCATGGCCGCGGGAACCGACCGGCTGAGCTCGCCCTGGGGGCCCTTGACCACCACGAAGTTGTTGTCGTCCACCGCCACCGACACCCCGGAGGGCACCGCGATCGGGGAACGTCCGATGCGGGACATCAGCGGCCGCCCTCGGGTCGGGGTCCGGCCACGGCACGGAGGCTGCGGTTACCAGACATAGCAGAGCACCTCGCCGCCCATGCGGCGCTTCCGGGCCTCGCGGTCGGTCATCAGGCCCTTGGAGGTCGACACCACCGCCACCCCCATGCCCCCGAGGACCCGGGGGATCTTGTCGGCGCGGGCGTAGATTCGGAGGCCGGGCTTGGACACCCGCTTGATGCCGGAGATGGTCCGGGCGCGATCGGGGGCGTACTTCATCTCGATCTCCAGGGTCTTACCCGGGGAGGTGACGCTGTTGTCCACCTTGAATCCGGAGATGTAGCCCTCGTCCACCAGAATGGCGGCCAGGGACTCCTTGAGCTTGGAGCCGGGCATCTTGACCGTGTCGAAGTGGGCCGTGTTGGCGTTCCGGATACGGGTGAGCATGTCGGCAATCGGGTCAGTCATCGTCATCGGCTGTCGTCTCCCCTCACCAGCTGGCCTTGGTGACGCCCGGGATCTCCCCGGCGTGGACCATCACTCGCAGACAGATACGACACAGCCCGAACTTGCGGTAGACGGCTTTCGGCCGGCCGCAGCGGCGGCAGCGGGTGTAGCCGCGCACCTTGAACTTGGGTGTGCGCTGTTGCTTTTCGATCAAGGCCTTCTTCGCCATGGGGTTACTGATTCTCCTTGCGGAACGGGAAACCGAACGCGGCCAGGAATCCCCTGCCCTCGTCGTCGGTGCTTGCGGTGGTGACGATGGTGATGTCCATCCCCCGGGTGGTGTCGATGCGGTCGTAGTCGATCTCCGGGAAGATCAGCTGCTCGGTCACCCCGAAGGTGTAGTTGCCGTGGCCATCGAACGAACGGGGCGAGAGCCCCCGGAAGTCACGGATGCGGGGAATGGCCATGGCCACCAACCGGTCCAGGAACTCCCAGGCCCGATCGCCGCGGAGGGTGACCTTGGCCCCGATCTCCTGGCCTTCCCGGAGTTTGAACCCCGCGATCGACTGCTTGGCCCGGGTCACGATCGGCTTCTGCCCACTGATGATCTCGAGGTCGCGCATGGCCCCCTCGATGAGGGACTTCTGCTGGGTGGCGTTGCCGACGCCCATGTTGATGACGATCTTGGTGAGCCGGGGGACCTGCATGATGTTGTCGAGACCCAGGGACTCCTTGAGCTGGGTGCGGACCTCTTCGTCGTAGCGCTGCTTGAGGCGGGGACGGGTTCGGGTGTCGGCCACCATTACAGGTCACCTCCACATTTGCGACAGACCCGCAGCTTGCGACCCTGCTCGTCGATCCGGACGCCGATGCGGGTGGGCCCGCAGGAGCCGCACACGATGGCCACCGAGGACACCGAGACGGGCATGAACTTGTCGATCACGCCGCCCTGCATGGTGGCGCGGGTCGGCTTGGCGTGGCGCTTGGCCACGTGGACGCCTTCGACGATGACCCGTCCCTCGGACGGGATGGCGCGGATGACCTCGGACTGCTTGCCCTTGTCCTTGCCGCTCATTACCTGGACTTTGTCGCCCTTGCGGATACGCATCTACAACACCTCCGGTGCCAGCGAGACGATCCGCATGAAGCGCTTGTCGCGCAGCTCCCGGCCGACCGGGCCGAAGATACGGGTCCCGCGTGGTTGTTGCTGGTCGTTGATCAAGACGGCGGCGTTCTCGTCGAAGCGGATATAGCTGCCGTCGGGACGGCGCTTCTCCTTCTTGGTCCGGACGACGACGCACTTCACGACTTCGCCCTTCTTCACCGCGGCCCCGGGGATGGCGTCCTTGACCGTCGCCACGAAGACGTCCCCGATCGAGGCGTAGCGGCGGCGCGAGCCACCCAACACCTTGATGCACAGGACTTCTTTGGCGCCGGAATTGTCGGCCACCCGGAGTCGAGACTCTTGCTGGATCACCGGGCACGCTCCAGGATCTCCATGAGGCGCCAGCGCTTGAGCTTGGACAGCGGGCGGGTCTCGATGACCCGGATCCGATCGCCGATCTTGGCCTCGTTCTGCTCGTCGTGGACGTACAGGCGCTTGGTCCGCTGGACGGTCTTGCCGTAGCGGGGATGGCGCACGCGCTCGACCACGGCCACGATGACCGTCGCCTGCATCTGGTCAGAGACAACCGTGCCTTCCCGAACCTTGCGTCGGTTGGGCCGCTCCTGGGTCTCGGTTTCGGTGGTCTGTTGCTCAGCCATCACGCCTTCTTCTTCTTGTCAGAGGCCGCGCCCTCGGCGCCGGCAGCATCGGAAACGTCATCCTCGGCGGACTCGGCGTCGAACTCGTCCTCGGAGTCGGACTCCTCGGCGCGGGCCAGGGCCTGGTCGTCGTCGGTGTCCTCGAGCTCCTCCTGGAGCTGCAGCTCACCGTCGTCGTCGATCTCGTCGCCGGCCTCGGCCGCCTCGGCTTCGGCTCTGGCCGCCGCCCGGCGTTCGGAGGCGGTGGTCCGGGTGCGTCCCAGCGCGGCGTCCTCGGACCGGACACGGGCCGCGGCGAGGTGGGCCGGGATCTCCTCTTCGGCCAGACCCTCGGCCTCGGCGATCTCCCGGGCCCGGAGCTCGGTCATCATCCGGGCGACGTCCTTGCGGACGTGGTTGAGCCGCGAGAAATTGTCCAGCCGGCCGGTGGCCAGCTGAAAGCGCAGGTTGAACAGCTCCCGGCGGGTCTCGGAGAGCTGGGTCTCCAGCTCTTCGATGTCATATTCGGAAATCTCCAGCGAGGTGACCATCAGACCTGTACCTCCGACGTCCCATGGGTTCCGGGACGGATCACGAAGCGAGCCTTGAACGGAAGCTTTTGAATGGCGCGATCCATGGCTTCCTTGGCCAGTTCGGGTTCGACCCCGGCCAGCTCGAAGAGGATGCGGCCCGGCTTGACCACTGCCACCCAGTGCTCCGGATTGCCCTTGCCCGAGCCCATCCGGGTCTCGGCCGGCTTCTGGGTGACCGGACGGTCGGGGAAGACCCGGATCCAGACCTTCCCGCCACGCTTCACGTGCCGGGTCATGGCGATACGGGCGGCTTCGATCTGACGGGCGGTCAGCCACGCCGGCTCCATGGCTTGGATGCCGAAGTCGCCGAACGTCACCGAGCTCCCGCCCTTGGCCTTGCCGCTCATGCGACCGCGCTGCTGCTTGCGGTGCTTGACTTTGCGGGGCATCAACATCAGTCGACCTCCTTGCGGAAGTGCGGCGTCTCGTGATGCTCCCGGGTCCGGCGCTCGATCTCTTCGTCCTCGGTGAGGATGCGCTCGAGCTCGTCGGGGACCGCCGGGGTGGCGACGATGTCGGCCGGAGCTTCGTCGATCAGATCATCGGTCTCGTCGGCCCCATCGGCGCTTTCGGCATCGACGCTGATCACACTCCCGGGAGCACCCTGCTCGGCGCGGCGGCGGCCGCCACCGGCGGTGATCAGGCGGCGAGGAGCCTCGCCCCCCTGGCCCGAGGTCTCACCCACGGCCATGGCCGCCTCGCGGTTGATCTTGTCGTCGGTCGAGATCTTGTAGGGCAGCACGTCGCCCTTGTAGATCCACACCTTCACGCCGATACGGCCGAAGGTGGTCTTGGCCTCCCGGAATCCGTAGTCGATGTCGGCCCGCAGCGTGTGCAACGGGACCCGGCCTTCGCGGTAGGACTCCCGGCGGGCCATCTCCGAGCCACCCAGGCGACCGGAGCACTGCACCCGCACGCCGAGGGCGCCGGCCTTCTGCACGGTCTGGATGGCACGCTTCATCGCCCGGCGGAAGGCCACCCGGCGGGCCAGCTGATCGCAGATACCCTGCGCGATGAGGGCAGCGTCCAGCTCCGGCTGCTTGATCTCCTGGATGTTGAGTTGGATCCGATTGTTCAGACCGGTGATCTCTTCGATCTTCTTCTTCAGGCGGTCGGCTTCGGATCCACGGCGGCCGATGACGATGCCCGGGCGGGCGGTGTGGATGTCCACCCGGAGGCGGTCACGGGTGCGCTCGACCTCGATGCGGCTGACCGCGGCCGACTCCAGTTGCGACATGAGGTAATCGCGGATCTTCCAATCCTCGATCACGCAGTTCTGATAGTTCTTCTCTTCGAACCATCGGGACTTCCAGTCGGTGGTGATGCCCAGCCGGAACCCGTAGGGATTGACCTTCTGGCCCATCTACTTGCCCTTCTCTTTCTTGGATTTCGCCTTCGTCTCGCCGCCGGCGTCAGCGTCGGCGTCCTCGTCGATGCCTGAACCAGCCTCGACGTCGGTCACTTCGCTGTCCTCTTCCGCGTCCTCATCGGTGTCCTCGAGCTCATCGATGTCGTCGTCCGCCTCGGCGTCGATCTCGGTCTCGAAGTCGGTCTCTTCCAGCGGGCCGGCCTCGGTCTCGGTGATCACATCGTTGGCTTCGACGGCGTCCTCCGGCCAGGCTTCGGCTCCGGTGTCGTGGTCGGTGACCGGTGCGGTGGTCTGGTCGGTAGTCGTCTCCGACCTCCGGCTCCGCCTCGATCCGGCGACCCGGCGGGAGCGCTGGGCCCCGGCCGCGGTCTGCCTGGCCCGCCGACGGGCGATGCGATCCTCGGGCAGGCGGCTCACGATGATGGTCACGTGACAGGTCCGCTTCCGGATCCGGGTGGCCCGGCCGCGGGCTCGCGGGCGCCACCGCTTCAGGGTGCTCCCCTCGTCGGCGTAACAGGCGGACACGAACAGTTCCTCGGCATCGAGGCCGTCGTTGTGGACGGCGTTGGCCACCGCCGAGGCCAGCACCTTCCCGATCACCGCCGCGGCTTCCCGATCGCCGAGGTCCAGGGTCTCCCGGGCCCGATCGGCGTCGAGGCCGCGGATCTGGTCGAGCACCTGGCGTGCCTTGTACGCCGACATCCGGCTGTGGCGGAGGACCGCCCGGGTCCCCTCGCGCTCGTTGGTCTTTACTCCGGGCACGTCAGCGCCTCCCCGCTCGCTCTTGGCCGGCGTGGAATTTGAAGGTCCGGGTCGGGGCGAACTCGCCCAACTTGTGCCCGACCATCGACTCAGTCACGTAGACCGGGATGTGCTTGCGCCCGTCGTGGACGGCAATGGTGTGGCCGACCATGTCGGGGATGATGGTGGAGCGGCGGGACCACGTCTTGATGACCTTCTTGTCCCCGGCCGCGTTGAGGACATCCACCTTCTTGATGAGGTGGTCGTCGACGAACGGACCTTTTTTCAGGCTGCGAGGCATGGTGTGGCGTTCCCTCTGTTTCCCTACCGGCGGGCACCGCGGGTGCGGCGTCTGCGGACGATCATCTTGTCGGATTCCTTGCCCCGTGAACGGGTACGGCCCTCGGGCTTGCCCCACGGCGACACCGGGTGGCGGCCACCGGAAGACTTGCCCTCGCCGCCACCCAACGGGTGGTCGACCGGGTTCATGGCCACGCCTCGGGTCTGGGGGCGCTTGCCCTTCCACCGGTTACGGCCGGCCTTGCCGATCTTGATCAACTCGGCCTCCGAGTTGCCCACGATCCCGAGCGTTCCCCGGCAGTCGATGGACACCCGGCGCATCTCGGTGGAAGGCAGCCGCAGGGTGGCGTAGGCACCTTCCTTGGCCACCAGCTGGATGCTCATCCCCGCGCCCCGGCCCATCTTTCCCCCACCGCCGGGACGGAGCTCCACGTTGTGGACGACCGAGCCAACCGGGATGTAGCGGAGCGGCAGGGCGTTGCCCGGGCGGATGTCGGCGCCCTGACCGGACTGCAACAGGTCGCCCACTTTGACCTGGGCCGGCGCCAGGATGTAGCGCTTCTCGCCGTCGAGGTAGTGGAGCAGGGCAATCCGGGCGTTGCGATTGGGGTCGTACTCGATGGTGGCAACTCGGGCCGGAACCCCGTCCTTGTCCCGCTTGAAGTCGATCATCCGGTACTGCTGCTTGTGGCCGCCGCCGCGGTGACGGGCGGTCTTGCGGCCATGGCTGTTCCGGCCACCGGTGGACGGGTTGGGGGCGAGCAGGGACTTCTCCGGCCGGTCGGTAGTGATCTCGGCGAAATCCGAAACCGTCTGGAACCGGCGACCGGGGCTGGTGGGCTTGCGTGAACGGAGCGGCATGATCCTCGGTCTCTCAGTTCTCGAACAGGTCGATTGAGTCACCCTCGTGAAGGGTGACGATGGCCCGCTTGGTGTCGGAGCGATGTCCGATGGTGTTGTTCTTCCGGTTCTTCTTGGTCTTGCCCTTGCGATTGAGGGTGTTGACGTTGACCACCCGGACCCCGAACGCCTGCTCGACGGCGTGACGCACGTCGATCTTGGTCGCCGCCGGCTCGACCACGAACACGTAGACGTTCTCGTCCATCAGGGCGTACGACTTCTCCGACACCACCGGTCGGATGAGCACGTTGTGGGCATCCCTCACGATGGGCTCCCTTCGGTCTCGGTGTCGGTCTCGGCCTCGGCCTCGGTTTCGGTGTCGGCGTCAGCCGGAGCCTCGGCCACTATCTCGGGCTCGGCGTCGGTCTCAGCCGCCGCCGGGGCACCGGCACCTCCGGGGAGGGTGGCATCGGTGAACACCACCCAGTCGTTGACCAGGATGTCGTAGGCGTTCAGTTCGCCGACCACCAGCCTCTGGATCTCCGGCAGGTTGCCGAACGAGCGGTCGGCATAGCCGTCCTCTTCGCCGAGCACCACCAGCACCCGGTCCTTTAGGCCCAGGGCGTCCAGGGCGGTAATGGCGTCCTTGGTCCGGGGGACGTCGAAGGTCCAGGCGTCGACCACGGCCACCCGGCCCTGGGAGGCCCGGTCGGAGAGCGCGGAGCGCAACGCCAGTTGGATCATCTTCTTGGGGGTCTTCTGGGCATAGGAGCGGGGCTTCGGGCCGAGGGCCACCCCACCGCCGATCCACTGCGGTGAACGGGTCGAGCCCTGTCGGGCCCGGCCGGTCCCCTTCTGCCGGAACGGCTTGGCGCCACCGCCACGAACCTCGGCCCGGGTCTTGGTCGACTGGGTGCCGGAACGGGCGGCGGCCAGCTGGGCGGTAACCACCTGGTGGAGCACGGCCAGATTGGGCTCGATGCCGAACCACGCCGGGTCGAGGTCGACCTGGCCGAGGACGGCTCCGTCCATCGAACGGCGGTCCACCCGGTGCTGGGTCGGCTCCGGCCGGAGGAAACGGCGGACTTCGGCCGGGGAGGCGGAATCGATGTCGAATGCCGAGGTGGTGCTCACCGTGCACTCCCCTTGACCAGCGGGGTCTTCACGGCGTCACGCAGGACGACCAGGCCGCCCCGGGGTCCGGGAACCGCCCCCTTGACCAGCACCAGCTCCCGCTCCGGGTCGGCCTGGACCACCTCGAGATTCAGGGTGGTCACCTGCTGTCCGCCCATCCGTCCGGCCATCCGGGTCCCCTTGAACACCCGTGAGGGCGTGGCGCAGGCCCCGATCGAACCGGGGGCACGGTGCTTCTTGTGGGTACCGTGCGAGGCCCCTTGGCCCTTGAAGTTGTGGCGCTTCATCCCACCGGCGAAGCCCTTCCCCTTGGACACCGCGATGGCATCCACCAGCTCGCCCGCCTGCAGCAGGTCGGCGGTGAGCTCCTGTCCGACCTCGTAGTCAGCCACATCGTCGATCCGAAGCTCAACCAGGTGGCGTCCGGGATCCACCCCCGCCTTGTCGAAATGCCCCCGCTCGGGCTTGTTCATACCGGATGACCGGCGAAAGCCCCAGGTGACCTGCAGGGCCGCATACCCTTCGGCCTCGGCCGTCTTGACCTGCACGATCCGGACCGGCGCGACGCGTACCACCGTCACCGGTATGGCCCGGTGCTGGTCGTCCCAGATCTGGGTCATGCCAACTTTTTCGCCCACGATCGCCTTGGTGGCCACTGCGGAATCTCCGTCTCGGTTCTTCGTTCTGCTCGACACCGACCGGTGCCGATTGGTACTGCTGGCCAGGCGTCTCCGCCCCGGAACCGAAGCTGCCGGTTCACATGCAGACGCTCCGCTCGGTAGAACCGAGCAGAGCGCTCGCCTGGTTTGGCCCAAGGTCCCCACCGTTCAACTCGGCGGGCGCTCGGACACGTCCTTGTCGCTTCTCGGCCCCATTTCGGACCGACTGGCTACGCTACACCAAATTCAGCCCCCGCCGCCAGAGACGGAAGGCCGCTGACAGCCGCTCAGACCGTCTGGATCTTGATCTCGATGTCCACCCCAGCCGGGAGGTCGAGCCGCTGCAGCGAGTCGACCGTCTTCGGGGTGTGCTCGACGATGTCGACCAGGCGCTTGTGGACCCGCATCTCGAAGTGCTCGCGGCTGTCCTTGTACTTGTGAGGGGAGCGGATCACCGTGTAGCGGTGCTTCTCCGTGGGGAGCGGCACCGGGCCCAGCACCTTGGCCTGGGTTCGCAGCACGGTCTGGACGATCTTCTCGGTGGACTGATCGAGAATTTCGTGATCGTACGCCTTGAGGCGAATCCGGATCTTCTGGCGGGGGCCTTCAGCGGCCATGGGTGCGGCGTCCTCTCGGGGGGATGTTCACAATCGTCGATCTAGGCGAGGATCTTCGTGACCCGGCCCGAGGCCACGGTGCGACCACCCTCACGGATGGCGAACCGCAAACCTTCGACCATGGCGATCGGCTTGCCCAACTCCACCGTCATCTCGGTGTTGTCGCCCGGCATCACCATCTCGGTGCCCTCGGGAAGGCTGATGGTCCCGGTGACGTCGGTGGTGCGGAAGTAGAACTGCGGGCGGTAGTTGGTGAAGAACGGCTTGTGCCGCCCACCCTCGTCCTTGTTCAACACGTAGACGGTGGCCTCGAACTTGGTGTGGGGAGTGATGGACCCGGGCTTGCACAGCACCTGGCCGCGCTCGACGTCCTCCTTCTTCGTCCCCCGCAGCAGCACCCCGACGTTGTCGCCGGCCTGCCCCTGGTCGAGGAGCTTTCGGAACATCTCCACGCCGGTGACGGTGGTCTTCTGGGTGTCCCGGAGTCCGACGATCTCGACTTCCTCACCCACCTTGACCACACCCTGCTCGATCTTGCCGGTGACCACGGTGCCTCGACCGGTGATGGACATGACGTCCTCGATGGACATCAGGAACGGCTTCTGGATGTCCCGCTCGGGCTCGGGGATGAAGGTGTCGACCGCCGACATCAGCTCGGTGATCTTCTCGCTCCACTCGGCGTCGCCCTCCAGGGCCTTCAGCGCACTGACCCGGACGATGGGGGTGTCGTCGCCGGGGAACTCGTACTCGTTGAGCAGCTCGCGTACCTCGAGCTCCACCAGGTCCAGCAGTTCCTCGTCGTCGACCGAGTCGGCCTTGTTCAGGGCGA
The DNA here is from genome assembly GCA_035948855.1 of Acidimicrobiales bacterium. Classification (GTDB taxonomy): domain Bacteria; phylum Actinomycetota; class Acidimicrobiia; order Acidimicrobiales; family RAAP-2; genus DASZIT01. The sequence continues at coordinate 33,790 of DASZIT010000011.1, forward strand.
CCACGATGTAGGGGACACCGACCTGACGGGCAAGCAGCACGTGCTCACGGGTCTGGGGCATCGGGCCGTCGGCAGCGGAGACCACCAGGATGGCCCCGTCGACCTGGGCGGCGCCGGTGATCATGTTCTTGATGTAGTCGGCGTGGCCGGGCATGTCGACATGGGCGTAGTGGCGGTTGGCCGTCTCGTATTCCACGTGGGCGATCGAGATGGTGATGCCCCGCTGACGCTCTTCGGGCGCCTTGTCGATCTGGTCGAAGGGCGTGAAGTTGGTGGTGGGGTCGTTGTCGTGCAGCACCTTGGTGATGGCCGCGGTCAACGTGGTCTTCCCGTGGTCGATGTGTCCCATCGTTCCCACGTTGACGTGGGGCTTCGTGCGCTCAAACTTCTGCTTGGCCATGGCTGGGGTAATGCTCCCTAGTCTCGGGCGGCACCCCCTCGGGCCCGCCAGGACGGAGGCGGATGCCTTCCGTCGTTCCTCATATAACAGTCTGTAATGGATGAAATCGTTACTGCGGTGTGGTACTCACTCTCCGCGCGCCTTGGCGATGATCTCCCTGGCGATTGATTCGGGGACTTCGGTGTACGCGTGAAACTGCATCGAGTACGTCGCACGCCCCTGGGTACGCGACCGCAGATCGGTAGCGTAGCCGAACATGTCGCTCAACGGTACCTGCGCTCGGACGATGTGGCTGTTTCCCCGCTGCTCCATCCCTTCGACCTTGCCTCGGCGGGCTGAGAGATCGCCGATCACGTCGCCCATGTACTCCTCAGGCGTGGTGACCTCGACGGCCATCACCGGCTCGAGGAGGACCGGGCTGGCCAGGTTGGCCGCCTTCTTGATGGCCATCGACCCGGCGATCTTGAAGGCCATCTCCGAGGAGTCGACGTCGTGGTAGGAGCCGTAGGTGAGCGTGGCCCGGACGTCGACCATGGGGTAGCCGGCCAGGACGCCGCCCGAGAGGGCCTCCTGGATCCCGGCG
>DASZIT010000012.1:0-17896 GCA_035948855.1 Acidimicrobiales bacterium
CCGGACTACGGCCTCGGGACCTTCGGGCTGGCGGTGCTCACCCGGGTGCCGGTCACCCACCGCCAGGTGATCCCGTTGGGCCAGCTGAAGACCGACGCCTCCATCCGGTTGGCCATCGCCAGCACGGTTCCGGTGGGTGACGGGTCGATGACGGTGGTCGGCACCCACATGTCCCACCTGTTGCAGCGTTCGCCGGTGCAGTTCAAACGGCTCCGGGCGGCGTTGGCCGACACCAGCCGAGGGGCTGCCGTCCTCACCGGCGACATGAACATGTGGGGCCCCCCGCTGTCGGCGTTCTTCCGGGGGTGGCGGCGGGTGATCCGGGGGCGCACCTGGCCGGCCTTCCGTCCCCACAGCCAGCTCGACCACCTGCTGGTGACCCCCTCGGTGGCCGTCATCGACACCCGGATCGCCGAGCGCACCGGCTCCGACCACCTCCCGGTGCGGGCGACCCTGGCCCTGGCCCGACCCCCGGCCGCCGAGAGCGTGATCCAGGCCGGTCACCAGCACTTTTCCGGGAAATGAGGGCGGCGTTCCTGACGGGGGAGACCGGCGGCCATTAGCTTCTTTCCATGGTCGATGCACTGGACGGATTCGAGAAGGGCAGCTTCACCGCCGAGGGCAAGACCCGGGCCGTCTACCGGATGGGTTCCGGACCGGCGGTGATCGTCATCAGCGAGATGCCCGGCATCACTCCCCACGTCGCCGACTTCGGGCGGAAGGTGGCGGCGGTCGGCTGCACCGCAGTGCTGCCCCACGTCTTCGGGGACGACGGCCGCCGACCCACCGTCGGGTACACCGTCGGCACTCTGGCCCAAGCCTGTATCTCCCGCGAGTTCACCACCCTGGCTTTGAAGAAGGCCAGCCCCATCACCACCTGGCTGCGGGCCCTGGCCAAGGCGGAGCACCAGACCTGTGGCGGACCGGGAGTCGGGGCGGTGGGGATGTGCTTCACCGGCGGCTTCGCGCTGGCCATGATGGTCGACGACGTGGTGGTCGCCCCGGTGCTCAGCCAGCCGTCGGTGCCGTTCGCGGTGAGCAAGCGGCACAGCTGGGATCTCGGCATCTCCGATGCCGACCTCCGGCGGGTCCAGGACCGGGTGGCGGCCGGCACCTGTGTGCTCGGCCTGCGCTTCACCGGTGACCGCATGAGCCCCCACGCCCGGTTCGAACATCTGCAGGAGGTGCTGGGTGACGGATTCATCGCGGTGGAGCTCGACTCGTCGGCGGGGAATCCCTACGGCCACAAGTCGATGGCCCACTCGGTCCTGACCGAGGACCTCGACGACCGGGAGGGCACCCCAACCCGGGCGGCGCTCGACCAGGTGCTGTCCTTCTTCACCGACCGGTTGCTGACGTGACCGCCGCCTCCGACCAGTGGGAGACCCGGGGCGGGCGGATCCCTCTCGCCGGTTTCGAGGTCTTCGTGGTCGACATCGACGCCGCAGATCCGGCCGGGCATGAGCCGCTGCTGGTCATCCACGGCTTCCCCACCTCCTCCTTCGACTTCCACCAGATCGTCGGCCAGTTGGCCCGGGACCGGCGGGTGGTCCTCTTCGACATGGTGGGCTACGGGTTGTCGGCCAAGCCCGACCTGGCCTACACCGTCGACATCCAGGCCGAGGTGGCGGTGGCCCTCACCGAGCGGCTGGGCCTCGACCGGATCTCCCTCCTCACCCACGACTTCGGGGACACCGTGGGCGGCGAGCTCCTAGCCCGCCAGGAGGAAGGTCGCTGGCCGGTGGAGATCGTCCGCCGGGTGCTCACCAACGGCAGCATCTACATCCGGATGGCCCACCTGAGCGACGGACAGAAATTCCTGTTGAGCCTGCCCGACCAGCGACTCGACGATGCCGCCCCGATGGACGCCGGCACCCTGGCCGCGAGTCTGGCCGCCATCTGCAGCCCGTCGTCCGAGGTGAGCGCGGAAGAGCTGGAGGGAACCTGTGAGCTGGCCGCCCGGTCCGGCGGCCTCCTGCTCCTCCCCCGGACCATCCGCTACATCGAAGAACGGCGCCGGAGCGAGTCGAGGTTCACCGGGGCCATCGAAGACCACCCGTCACCGCTCCATGTCGTCTGGGGCGCCGACGATCCCATCGCGGTAGTGGCCATGGTCGACCGCCTGCAGGAGGCCCGGCCGGATGCGACGGTTGAGATCCTCGACGGGGTCGGCCACTTCCCGATGATCGAGGCGCCGGACCGGTTCCTGGCCGGGGTGCAACGCGGCCTGACCTGAGGCGGCGGCGGTTCCGTCTACCGGCGCCCGGGTCACACGGTGCCGATGACCTCGCCGTGGAGAACGGTGAACCAACCGTCGGGCTCAGCCGACCACTCCCGCCAGGCCTGGGCGAAGCTCTCGAGATCCGCCGGGGTGGCGATGCCGCGAGCTAGCAGCTGGTCGGCCAGCGATGATTTGGTGAACCGGTCGGCCCAGAGGTCGCCCCACCAGTCCCGGTCCTCGGCGGTGGCGAAGCACCACACCGAGGCGGAGGGGACGACCGAGGTGAATCCGGCCCGGTGGGCCCAGCCGAGGATCTTCCGACCGGCGTCGCACTGGGCGCCGTTGGCCAGGGTGGCGGCCTGGTAGGCGACCAGGCTCCGGTCCAGTTCGGGATACGACGGATAGGCGATCATCGCCGGGTAGTCACCGTCCCGGGCCGCCACCAACCCTCCCGGCCGGCACACCCGTTTCATCTCGACCAGCGCGGCCACCGGGTCGCCCAGGTGTTGCAACACCTGGTGGGCGTGGACCACATCGAAGGTCCCGTCCTCGTAGTCGAGGTCAAAGAGATCGCCGACTTCGAAGGTCAACCCGGGCGGTCCGTTGGCGGCGAGCGTGCGGGCCTCGTCGATCACCTCGGCCGAGCCGTCGAGGCCCACCACTTGGCCCGGATCTAGCCGGGCGGCCAGGTCGGCGGTGATGGTCCCCGGGCCGCAGCCGACGTCGAGGAGGGACATCCCCGGCGCCAGGTGGGGAAGCAGATAGCCGGCCGAGTTGACAGCGGTGCGCCAGCGGTGGGACCGAAGCACGCTGTCGTGATGGCCGTGGGTATAAGGGATAGTCGCCATTCTCCCAGTGTGTGCCCCAGTTCATGTATTAGCAAAGAAGTATTCCTTGGAGTTGATATAAGGTAACTGAATGGCAGCGTCGGAATGGCTCCGCACCTTTGTCGCCATCTACCGGTCGGGATCGGTGACCGCCGGAGCCGCCCTCCGCGGCCTCTCGCAGCCGGCGGCCAGCCAGCACCTGAGCGGGCTCGAGCGCAACGCCGGCGCTCCGCTGTTCATCCGAACCGCCGGAGGCGTGGAGCCGACCCCCCGTGGCCGCGAGCTCTACGGCCGGGTGGCCGAGCAGCTCGACCGTCTCGAACCGGTGCTGGTGGATCTTGACGGCGGGAGGGCCGCCTCCGCCCCGCCCACCATCCGGTTCGGGTCGTCGGCCGAGTACTTCTCGTTCGAGATGGTGCCCAGGTTCGATCCGTCGGGGCCCGCCATCGTGGCCAGCTTCGGGAGCGACGACGAAGTCATCGAGCTACTCGGGCGCGGGGAGCTGGATGTGGCGGTCACCAGCACCACCCCCGCCCGCCGATCGATCGCCGCCACCCCGATCGACACCAAGCGTTTCGTGCTGGTGGCTCCCCCGTCGATGATCCCGTCCCGCAAGCTGGCAACCATCGCCCAGCTGGCCGGGTGGCTGGTGGGAAAGCCCTGGGTCGCCTACAGCGCCGAGCTGCCCCTGACCCGGCGGTTCTGGCTGTCCGGATTGGGCCGTCCGTTCGCCGCAGACCTGCGGCTCATCGCCCCCGACCTCCGGGCGGTGGTCGGCGCCGTCGAAGGCGGGCACGGCATCAGCCTGCTCCCGACCTTCGTGTGCAACGAGGAACTGACCCAAGGGACCATCGCCGAGCTCTTCGTGGTGTCGGACATCCTGCCCACCGAACCGAGGTTCGCCTGCACCCGGGTCGGAGACGTGGGTCGCGACCACATCGGCGCCTTCACCCGGAGATTGGCGGCACCGAGAGGCGGCTAGGTAGGCCGTTTCGCTCCAGTACGGCCGGGCCCTTCTGTGGTTACATTCGTAGTGATGAACGGGGTTGGTCTGTTCCGGGCATGGCCTGCCGTCCACCGGCCCGGCTGGCGTGGGCTGGTGGCCGTCGCCACCGGCGCGGCCATCGCCCTGACCGGCTGCTCCTCCACCACCGCGACGCCGAACGCCAGCGGTCCGACGTCGGTGGCCATCCTCATCGGCGGATTCGGCAGCTCGCTCCCGGACAGCACCTACAACCCGCTGACCCAGACCTCGGCTGCCCTCACCACCACCGAGTCGACCTTCGACCCCGACCCGACCAAGGAGCCGCCGGGCTGCACCGCCCAGCCCAACATGGTCACCACCCTGCGCAGCGCGGGGGCGCTGATCCTGCCCTTCAGCTACAACGGCGTGCACCTGACCGGTACCGCCGCCCACCCGACGGTCACCGTGGCGGCGTATCCCTCGAGCCTGCCCTCCACCACCCTGCCCCAAACCATCGCCCCGGCGATTGCCACCGAGGTCGACCAGGTCCACGCCCTGTGGCCCGCCGCCCGGGTCATCGTGGTGGGTCACAGCGAGGGCGGCTATGTCGCCGAGCAGTACTTCCTGAACGATTTCGCCAGTTCCAAACAGGCCGAAGTCGCCGGCATCTTCTCCCTGGACAGTCCTATCAACGGCATCAAGAACGAGGCCGAGGTCGCCTCCCTGCTCAGCACCATCCAGATCCCGGCGTCCACCGCCCTGCTCGATCAGTTCCAGTCCTCCTGGAACAACGCGGTGAAGAACGATGCCGCCATCCTGGCCAAGGAGGGCAAGACCTCGGTCTATGTCCCGGTGGGGACGCCCAACGACAACGTCTACCTGATCGCCGACAACCCGGCGGCCGGCCTGATCTCCCAGGTGCTGGTCGGTGCCGACGGCCTGCCGGCCACCTCGGGATCGCCGAATTACATCGACCCGGCCGAACCGCCGGTGGCGGCGCTCAACAACCCCTTCGGTGTCCTCGCCAGCCATCAGTGTGTGATGGACAGCGCCGCGGTCATCAAGGCCATCGCTGCCCGCCTGCCCGCCAAGGGAACGAACCCGTGAACCGGTTCTGAGACAAGCGGAGGAAGGCAGCGCCGAGAGGCGACGAGAGGACCGTCCCAGGGCTGACTCCCCGGCGGATGTGATGTATACTTACATCATGCAGAGGACCCAAATCTCACTCACCAGCGAGGAACGGAAGGCACTCGATGCAGAGGCTGCCCGTACGGGTCGATCGATCTCGGCCCTCATCCGAGAGGCGGTTGAGACGATGTACGTAGTACGGCGCTCCAGTGAGGACGACCTCGCCGCCATGCGTCAGGCATTCGGCTCCTGGAAGGACCGCGAATTGGATGGGGAGGCATGGGTGGACAAGCTGCGCTCCGGATCTCGACTGCAGGAGCTCGATTCTTGACCGCGTTGGTCGACAGCTCGGTGCTGATCGACTACCTCCGGGGCCACCAAGGTGCCGCAGAACTTCTTGAGGAGGAGCACCTCGCCGAGCCGTTGCACGCCAGCGAGATCACGCGATTGGAAGTTCTCGCCGGTATGCGTCCGGCCGAGGAGAACGTGACCCGATCGTTGCTGTCGACACTGGTCTGGCATCCGGTCGACGCCGAGGTGGCCGAGGAAGCCGGCGCCCTGGGCCGTCAATGGCTCCCAGGTCATCACACGATCGACGGTGCTGACCTTGCCATTGCCGCCACTGCCATCCACATCGATTCGCGCCTACTGACACGAAACGTTCGTCATTTCCCGATGTTCCAAGACCTCCGCGCTCCCTACTGAGGAAGCCTCAACCCGCACGCCCATTCGCCGGTCGAATTGAGAGCGCGACGGCTTGTCCCATTGCGGTGTCATCTGGCCAGTGTGAGCCAGCTGACCGTCGTCCACCGTGTACGGTCGGACGGCAGTGACCGACTTCCACCACGTGGCCGAGGAGTACGACCGGATCGGGCCCGAGTACCAGGAGTCGAAACTGCTCCCGTTCCGCCTCCACGTCGAGGAGCACACCACCTTCGGGCTGCTGCCCGACCTGGCTGGGCTCTCGGTGGTGGACCTGGCCTGCGGCGATGGCATCTACGCCCGCAAGCTCCGGCGCCGGGGGGCGGCGCGGGTGGTAGGGGTCGACATTTCACCCGAGATGGTCTCCCTGGCCCGGCGGGCCGAGGAGGCCGCGCCGATTGGGGTGGAGTATGTCCTCGCCGACGTGGCCAACGTCGACCTCGGAGAACGGTTCGACATCGCCTTCTGCTCGTTCCTGTTCAACTACGCCACCAGCCGGGGCGAGTTGCGTGCTCTGATCGAGAGTGTGGCCCGACTGGTCCGGCCCGGAGGTCTGGTAGTTGGCTGCAACGACTATCCCGAGAATCCTCCGGCCGACTTCGAGCGGTACCGGCCATACGGTTTCGTCAAAATTGGCACCGGCGACCCCGATGAAGGCAGCACCGTCACCTACCGGTTCTTCAATCCCGACAGCACCTGGTTCGAGCTCGACAACTACTACCTACCGACCGACGCCTACCGGGACGAGTTCTCCACCGCCGGCTTCGCGTCGTTCGATTGGGTCATGCCCACGGTATCCCCCGAAGGCAGGGCCGCCTTCGCTCCCGGCTTCTGGGACGCCTACCTCGAGGCGCCGCCCATGGTGAGCTTCAAGGCCGTACAGGGACGGGGGAATGAAGCCGGCCGAAATCGCGCCTGGACTGGGACAACCGGTTCGGGGCGCATCAGGTCATAGGCGTAGGCCGCCCAACGCTCCCCGCCGCCGGCTCGGCGCCATTTGGACCTCACTGAATCGCTCCGAAATGCCGATGTATCTCCCCAGCGGTGGCTCAGCCGGATTGAGCGCGCCCGAGGCAAGGGACGCCAGACCATGATCGGACCAAGACGACGATTCCTACGGCGGTGGGAGAACTGGGGACTGCGGACCAAGGGCCTCGCCGTCGTGGCCGTGCCCCTGGCGGCCTTGGCCCTGGCCGGCACGCTCTTCGCCGGCTTTCAGCAAGTGGACAAACAGGCGGACCAAAGGGTTGACCAGAGCACTGCCGTGCGCTCGGCGATTCAGAGCGTCACCGTCGACCTCGTCAACGCGGAAACCGGTGTGCGGGGCTTCCTCCTTACCCACGAAGCCTCGTTCCTCCAGCCCTTCGACGCAGCCCAGGCGAGCACGGACAGTGACATAGCTGAGCTGGTCAACTTGGTGAAGGACGATCCCAGCGAGACGCGCCGTGCCCAGCAGCTGCAGTCGCTGGCCGCTGTCCGCCTGGGCCACCTGCAGGCGCTCCTGGGCGCCTCGGTGCCGGCTTCAGCCGAACTCGGACTCCTGGATCAGAGCAAAACGTCAATGGACGCGGTGCGAGCCGAGCTGACCGAAATGGACCGCGTCGAGGCGGGGTTGCAGGCGGCCCGCACGGCCGATGCCAACCGCATCGCCACCTGGTTCAACGTGGCCATTGGCGTCGCAATCAGCCTCGGCCTGGCCGGCGGCGTCGCCGCCTCTCTGCTCTTCGGCATCAGCGTCTCCCGGCGGGTGAGGCGGCTCCAGGAGAACGCCGATCGCCTCCAGGACGAGATCCCCCTCACTGATCTGCCATCCGGAAAGGACGAAGTTGGCCGGCTGGGCGCAGCCTTGGGAAACGCCAGCGTGCTGCTCACCGAGAAGAGCCGCGGCTTGCGTGACGCGCAGGACTTTCTCGATCACCTGATCACCGCCAGCCCCGTTGTCGTGCTCCGGGTATCGCCGGAGCACGAGGGCACCGAAGACTGGCGAGCCATGTACGTCAGCGCCAACGCCGAACGGATCTTCGGTTACTCCCCCGAGGAGGTCGTCGCCGATCGAAATCTCTTGTCCCTGCTTCACCCTGACGATCGTCAGCGGTTGGAAGAAGCCTTCGTAGCCGCGATGCTCGACAACGGGGCCGATCTCGAATTCCGCCTTCTCCACCACGCCGGCGACTACCGCTGGGTGTATGCCACCTTGCACAATGAGCCGTCCGAATCGGGCCCCCCCGCCATGCTTGCCTATCTGACCGACGTGACGGAACGCAAGGCGATGGAAGCGGACCTGGTCGCCGCCCGCCGGGGTGCCCTCGAGGCCGCCCGGATCAAGTCCGAATTCTTGGCCAACATGAGCCACGAGATCCGCACTCCCCTTAATGGGGTCATCGGGATGACCGGTCTATTGCTCGACACCCCCCTCACTCTCGAGCAGCGCGAATACGCCGAGACCGCCCGAACCTCGGGCGAGGCGTTGCTCACCGTCATCAACGACATCCTCGACTTCTCCAAGATGGAGGCGGGAAAGATGCAGATCGAGACGCTCGACTTCGAATTGCGGACAGTCGTGGAGGAGGGAGCCGACCTGTTGGGCGAACAAGCCCATGCCAAGGGTCTCGAGTTGGCCACCCTCATCGACCACGACGTTCCCTCCGACGTGTCGGGCGACCCGGGCCGGTTGCGCCAGATTCTCCTGAATCTGGTCAGCAACGCGGTGAAGTTCACCAAGGTGGGCGAGGTGGTGGTCCATGTCAGTCTCGACGGCACCGAGCCCGAGGAACCCAGCCTGGTCCGCTTCGAGGTGACCGACTCCGGGATGGGCATGGGCCCCGAAGACCAGGCCCGGCTGTTCCAGAGCTTCTCCCAAGTCGACGCGTCCACCTCTCGGAGATTCGGCGGCACCGGTCTGGGCCTGGCCATCTGCCGTCAGTTGGTCGAACTCATGGGCGGGCGCATCGGGGTCCGGAGCCAGCCCGGGCGTGGCTCGACCTTCTGGTTCGTCCTTCCCCTCCCGCCGGCTGCGCCCGGCCCACGCCTGGCACTGGGGAGTCCCAACCTCAAGGGCGTCCGGGTATTGGCGGTGGACGACAACGACACCAACCGCACCATCCTGGAGCAGAGCCTGCAGGGGTGGGGAATGGTGCCGGCGACAGCCAACGGCGGTGACCGGGCCCTGGTCATGCTCCGGGACGCGGCGGAGCGAGGGGAGCCTTATGCCCTGGTGATATTGGATTACCACATGCCGGGGATGGACGGCCTGGAACTCGCCCGGGCCATCCGGGCCGATGCTTCCCTGGCCGGCGTCAAACTGGTGCTGCTGACCTCGTCAGGTCGCTCTGACCATGCCCAGACCGTTCGGCAAGCCGATATCGACGCCTTTTTGACCAAGCCGATCCGCCAGTCCGCTCTCCACGATGCCCTGACCACCGCGATGGGCATGCCGGAGAGTGCTCCCCACCGGACGGTGCTGACCGCCTACAGCATTGCCGAGGCCCGGGCCAAGCACCGCCCCCGCCTCCTGGTGGTGGAGGACAATCCGGTGAGTCAGAAGGTCGCCGCCCGGAACCTGGAAAAGCTGGGTTACCGGGTGGACGTGGCCGCCAACGGGGCCGAGGCCCTCGAAGCCGTGCACCGCCGGGCCTATGCGGTCGTCCTCATGGACTGCCAGATGCCGGAGATGGATGGCTACGCGGCGACAGCAGAGATCCGTCGCCAGGAAGCCGGGGGGGCACGCCTTCCCGTCATCGCCTTGACGGCGGGAGCCATGAGCGAAGACGAAGAGCGGGCGCGGGCGGCGGGCATGGACGATTACCTGGCCAAACCCCTGAAAGTCGAAGACTTGGCAGCAGTACTCGAGCGGTGGGCACCGATCCGCGACCTGATCCCGGCGGACACCGTCGCCGCCGGCCCACCGGTTCCGTTCGAAGGCCCGGGCATCATCGGTCAGGCGGACGACAACGGGCCTGACCTTGACCAAGCCATCATCGTCGGCCTACGCGACCTCGGGGGGTCGGCTCTGCTCGATGACCTCGTCTTGTTGTTCCGCGACGACGTCGACCGCTATCTCGACGTGTTCGATCATGCCCTCACCGACCACGACCCGGGGGCCCTCCGACAGGCCTCCCACTCCTTCAAGAGCAGCAGCGGCAACCTGGGTGCCACCCGCCTCGCCGCGGTCGCGGCACAGATCGAGGAGCTGGGGGTGACCGGGGACCTCGACGGAGCCCGGGCCCTCCAACCTGCGCTCGCCTCGCTCTGCAGTCGGGCTCTCGTCGCGCTGTCCGACGAGACGACAACGTCGCTGTCCGCGCCCGGGAGCTGAATCGGCTTCGCCCGGCGAGCGACAGCGGGCCGCTTTCAGGCTCCGATCAGATCCGGGCCATGTTGTCGAAGCGGGCGTACTGACCGATGAAGGCCAGGCGGGTGACGCCGGTGGGACCGTTACGGTGTTTGGCCACGATGATCTCGGCCATCCCCTGATTCTCGTTCGAATCCGGGTTGTAGATCTCGTCGCGGTAGAGGAACAGCACCACGTCGGAGTCCTGCTCGATCGAACCGGATTCCCGGAGGTCGGCGAGCATCGGGCGCTTGTCCTGACGGGCTTCCAGGTTCCGGGACAACTGGGAGAGGGCGACCACCGGCACCTCGAGCTCGCGGGCCAGGATCTTCAGTCCCCGGCTAATCTCCGACACTTCGACCTGGCGGTTCTCCGCCCCGTGCCGGCCGGTCATCAGTTGGAGGTAGTCGACGACCACCAGACCCAGCCCCTCCCGGCTCTTCAGGCGCCGGGCCCGGGCCCGGATGTCCATCACGGTGAGGTTCGGATTGTCGTCGATGAAGATCGGGGCCTCGCTCATCCGGCTGATGGCATTGCCGATCTTCGTCCAGTCGGCGTCGTGGAGCTTGCCCGTCCGCATCCGAGAGGCGTCGACCTTGGCTTCGGAGCAGAGCAGGCGCTGGGTCAGCTCCATGTGGCTCATCTCCAGCGAGAAGAGGAGCACCGGCTTGTTGAGCTTGATGCCGGCGTTGGCCACCATCCCCAAGGCGAAGCTGGTCTTCCCCATGGCCGGACGGGCTCCGACCACGATGAGGTTGGAGGGTTGTAATCCGGCCAACTGCTCGTCCAGATCGGTGTAGCCGGTGGCCAGGCCGGTGATGGCCTCGCCCCGGCTGAACAGCACTTCCAGATGGTCGAGGCTCTGCCCGAGCAGATCCTTGAGGGGGGTCATCGAGTCCACCACCCGGCGCTGGGCCACATCGAAGACCAGACTCTCCGCCTTATCCAGCACGTGGGAGACGTCCTCGGGGAGGCTGTAGCCCAGCTCGGTGATCTCTCCGGCCACCGACACCAACCGGCGGAGCAGGGCGTGCTCCTCGATGATCTTGGCGTAGTGCTCGGCGTTGCCGATCGACGGGGTGTTGGCTTGCAGCGAAACGAACACCGAGGGGTCGCCGATGCTCTCGAGCAGGCCCCGGCGCCGGAGTTCCTCGGTGACCGTCACCCAGTCGGCCGGCTCCCCCTGGCTGTAGAGCGAGGTGATGGCCGAGAAGATGTGGCCGTGGGACTGCTTGTAGAAATCCTCCGGATTGCAGAACTCCATGGCCGAGGAGATGGCGTCGCGGGACAAGAGCATGGCTCCCAGCAGCGACTCTTCGGCTTCGAGGTTGTGAGGAGGGATCCGGCCTGCGGGTCCACCCCGGCTGCTCGGAGAGGAGATGAGCCCGCGCGGGCGGATGTCGTCGAATGCCTGAACCATGGTGCTCTAACCCTGACTGGTCATGCCTGTGGACGTCGAGAGCGTCTTCCTGCGGATATCAGGCGCCAGGACTGTGGAGCAACAGTGGACAGGTTCCCGAAGATGGGGACATCTTTTGATCATCTTCCGATGATCTCGGGGGGGTGTGACACCCGGCGTGTCGGGGGGATCGCTAGGAGCGGGCAACTGGCGCGCACAACGGCCGCTGGAGCCGAACACCTTCACCGTGCGCGCCGCCTCCACGAAGGAATCTTAGTGACGCCCGCGCGGTGAACGAGGGATCCCAGCCACGATGTGCACGGCCGATCGACAACAACATCGACCGCCGGGATCAGGTGCTGGCTGAAACCTCGAGGGTCAACTCGAAGACGACGCCGCCGAGCAGCTCGACCCGGACGTTGTGGGTACCGACGGTCTTGATCGGTTCGCTGAGCACCAGATTCCTCCGGTCGACCACCGCACCGGTCTGGGCCTCGACGGCCTTCACGATGTCGGCAGTGGAAACCGAACCGAAGAGCTTGCCGCCGGGTCCGGACCTGGCGGGCAGCACAATGCTGTTGCCGACCAGGGTGCGGGCCACCGTCTCCGACGACTCACGGTCCCGGGCGTCCCGCAGATCGCGCGATTTCCTCATGGCCGCCGCCTGACCCTCGGTGCCGGCCGAGGCGGCGATGGCCTTGCCTGACGGGAACAGGTGGTTGCGGGCGAACCCACCGGACACGTCGATGATGTCGCCGCGCTTTCCCACCCCGTCGACGTCACTCCGCAACAGGACTTTGACGTTGGCCATCTCAGGCCTCGCCTTCCGGGCTGACAGGCTCGGCTTCGGCCTCGGGGGCCACGGCAGTGCCATTGCCGGCGACGGCGTCGTCATCGACGCCCGCTTCGATCACCACATCATCGACCGGGGCCCCGAAGGCGACCTCGTCGGTGATGTCAGCCACGGCCGCCAGGGTCCCTTGGGTGTCGTCGGAATCGGAGCGGGGCCGACCCCGGCCCTGTCCGCCCCCGTAGCCGCCGCCTCCGTCGCGATCCCGGCCCCGGCCGCCGCGCCCACCCGGGCGCTCGGTGGTGGTCCGCTGGGTGTAGGGCAGCAGTACCAGCTCACGGGCGGTTTTGATGGCGAGGGCGATGTCGCGCTGGTGTTGGGCGCAGTTACCCGACACCCGGCGAGCCCGGATCTTTCCGCGGTCGCTCATGTACTTGCGGAGCATGTTGACGTCCTTGTAGTCAACCCACTCGATGCGGTCCTTGCAGATGGCGCACGGCTTCTTCTTGATGCGACGCCCGGTGTCCTTGGGGGCCCGGCGGGTGTTGCTGTTGCTACTGCTTCCACGATCGTTATTACGCGGCATGGTTAGAAGGGCTCCTCGCTGTATCCGTAACCGGCGTCACCGGTGTTGGCGCCGCCCGACGGTGCCGAACCACGGCCGCCACCCTCGGGGGCACCGCCGCCCCCGCCTTGGCCGCCCTGCCCGCCCTGGCTGGGTCCGCGACGCTCGTTCTTGGTGATCTGTGCCGTCGCCCACCGGATGCTGGGGCCGATCTCGTCGGCTACCACCTCCACCTTCGACCGCTTGTCGCCGTCGGGGGTCTCCCAGCTGCGCTGCTCGAGACGCCCGGTGACGATCACCCGGGAACCACGGGTCAGGCTCTCGGCGACGTTCTCGGCCATCTCGCGCCAACACACGATGTCGAAGAACGAGGTGGCCTCTTCCCACTCCTGGGTTTGGCGATTCTGCCAACGCCGGTTGACGGCCAACCCGAAGCTGGCGGTGGCCTGACCGGTATTGGTGAACCGGAGTTCGGGATCGCGGGTGATGTTGCCCACCAGAGACACGGTGTTTCCATTTGCCATTGCTCAACCCTCCTTGGACGACGCGGCGGCAACCGCGGCGCGTTCGGCCCGCCGGCCGGCCACCTTGTCGGGCAACCGCATGACTTTGTGGCGGATGACCTCATCGGCCAGGACCAGGATCCGTTCCATGTCGGCCACTGCCGGAGGCTCCGCGGTCAACTCGATAACCACGTAGTAGCCCTCGCGCTTGTGATCGACCTCGTAGGCGAAGGTGCGCTTGCCCCACCGTTCGACCCGCCCGGAGGTGCCACCCTTGGCCTTCAGGGCACCGAGTGCTCGGTCCAGCACTCCATTCACCGAGGCCTCATCGGCCGCGGCATCAAAAATAACCATTGCTTCGTATGGCCGCATCAGCGGCTCACCTCCCTCTGGATCGGGTGCTGGACACCCGAGCCCCAGCAATTGGGGCAGGTCGGAACTGAACTGGAACTGGTAGCCACGCCTTGGACGTGGCTGAACAACCAGATCACTCTAGCCGGTGGGTAGTGGTCCACCTCCCCAGCCGGCTGGCCCGGTCGCCTAGTGGTACATCTCGGCATCGGAGGGGAAGACCCCGGATCGGACATCGGCGGCGTACGCGGCGATGGCGTCGGTGGCCGCGGTGGCCAGTTCCGCGTAGCGCCGGACGAACTTGGGGGTGGTGGCGTTCAGACCCAGGAGGTCGTGGAAAACGAGGACCTGGCCGTCGCAACCGGCTCCCGCCCCGATCCCGATGGTGGGGATGTCGAGCTGCTGGGTGATGGTCGCCCCCAGACCCTCGGGGACCCCTTCGAGGACGATGGCGAAGCAGCCGGCGGCGGCGATGGCCTTGGCGTCGGCGGCCAGGGCTTCGGCGGCGGCGTCCCCCTTCCCCTGGACCCGGTAGCCACCCATGGTGTGCACCGACTGGGGGGTGAGCCCGAGGTGGCCCATCACCGGAATCTCGGCCGACACCAGCGCCTCGATCATCGGGACCCGTTTGCGGCCCCCTTCCAGCTTCACGGCCTCGGCGCCGGCCCGGATGAGGGCGGCGGCGTTTCTCACGGTGTCGGCGGTGTCGATGTGGTAGCTCAGCCACGGGAGGTCGCCCACGATCAGAGGCCTCGGCTTGGCCCGTGCCACCGCCGCGGTGTGGTGCACCATGTCGTCGATGGTCACCTGGAGGGTGTCCTCATATCCCAGGACATTGTTGGCCAACGAGTCCCCCACCAGGATCACGTCCACGCCGGCGGCGTCGGCGACGCGGGCCCCGGGGGCGTCGTAGGCGGTGACCATCACGATGGGCTGATGGCCGTCACGGCGCTTGGTGGCGCGAAGGCTGGGAACGGTGATCGGCGCGTGGGCGGGGGCCGTCGGGGTCTCGGGCATGGATAGTGATCCTCCTGATCGGCCGTCCAGCGCCTTTGGGGCTGCCGGCGGCATGGTCGACACCGGGAAGGTGTCACAGAAGACTGCTGCGCCCTAAAGGTTAGTGGTTGGATGCCACCGAGGTGGGCTGGCGGGGGTTCGGAGGGACAGCGGCGGCGGGGACGGGACGCTCAGCCGCGGGGGGCGGCGGCCCGGGCACCCAGGGACGGGCGCTCGACCGCCTTCACGCCGGCGCCGGCCGGGTACATCCGGACGAGATGATTCCAGCGGCAGCCGGTGCACACCTCGATCACGTAACAGACGACGGGATCCTTCCGGCGCCAGTAGCGGGTCAACTCGGCCCGGGAGGTCACGCAGCGACCGCCGGGGGGAAGGCGGGTCCCGAACACGAAGGTGACGTCGACCAGCTCGGCTTCCTCACAGATCGGGCACTCGTCGCCGGTGGGCGCCCCCAGATGCTGGGCGGCCCGAAGGAGTTCCGGATGGGCGTCACAGACGTCGAGCTTGGACAGCCGGCTCTTGCGGTACTCGCGGACGACGGAGTTCCGGGCGAGGCGGTACTCGACCTGTCCTCCGGTCGGGGATGTCTGGACACCACCGAGCCCTCCCTGTCGAAAGCTCACGCATGTCAGGGTAACGCTTCGGCTGGATAAAAGTGCGGCCATTGGCCCTTGACAATTGGCCCCAAGAAGTGTCCGCAGGTCGGGGGGCCGACCGTCCATCGGAGCCGGGATCGTGACCCTCGCGGTCGCCCCGACGCAGCCCACCGATCGGGCGCGACGACCGACCCGTCTTCCCCGGTCAATCAAGGAGCACCAGCCCTCCCTAGAATTGAGTCGGTCCGGCAACCAGGGCCATGGGGAGCAGGCTGGATCGCAAGCATCCCCCGACATATGTTGCATTGATATATCGACCTGATATATCATTCTGAAATGAAGACCGCCGGAACCCAGTGGCAACCCCCCTCGTGGGGCATGCCGGACGCGGGGTATTGAGTGCTTGACCTGGCCATTCTCGGCCTTCTCTCGGAACACGAGTTCCACGGCTACGAGATCCGGAAGCGGCTGCGGGACGAGCTCGGCCTGTTCGCCAACATCTCGTTCGGATCGCTGTATCCCGCCCTTTCGCGCCTCGAACTGTCGGGAGCGGTGATCGGCACCGAGTCGAGCCCCGCCGCCCCGGCGCCGGAACCGGCATCGGCGCCGATTCCCCTGACCGGCTCCCTGGGCGGTGAGCGGGCCGCCCTCCGGTCCCGACGAGCCGGCGCCGCTCGGAGTTCCACCCGGGGGACCAAGCGCTCCCGCAAGGTCTACCGGATCACCGATACCGGCCGGCGGGTCTTCGAAGAGTTGTTGGCCGCCGAGGAGCCCGTCGGGACCGACGAGGCCCGCAGCTTCGGACTCCGGCTGGCCTTCGCCCGGCATCTCGCCCCTCAGGCCCGGCTGGGCCTGCTCGAGCGGCGACGGGACCAGCTGATCCGTCGGCTGGCCGCCGACCAGGCCCGGGCGGCCGCCGGCGGCGACTTCGACAGCTACACCCGGTCACTGGTGGAGCACAGCACCGAGACCACCCAGCACGACATTTCATGGCTCGAGAGCCTCATCGAGTCCGAGAAGTTGAAGCAAGCAGCACCCCGAACCGACAGCCGCAGCACCCGCACCGTCGGGACCGGCTCCGCAGCAGCGAAGGGAATTGAATTATGAGCAGCATCCGAGTGGCGATAGCCGGCGTGGGCAACTGCGCCAGCTCACTCATCCAGGGCGTCGAGTACTACAAGGACGCCGATCCGTCGGAGACGGTTCCCGGCCTCATGCATGTGGAGTTGGGTGGCTACCACGTCCGCGATCTGGAATTCGTGGCCGCCTTCGACGCCGACGCGGCCAAGGTCGGCACCGACCTGGGCAAAGCCATCTTCGGCGGGCAGAACAACACCATTCGCTTTGCGACCGTCGGCGAGCTGGGGGTGACCGTGCAACGGGGGCCGACCCTCGACGGTTTCGGCAAGTACTACCGGGAGACGGTGGAGGAGTCCCCCATCGAGCCGGTCGACGTGGTGTCCGCGCTGAAGGCGGCCCGGGCCGATGTCCTGGTCAGCTACCTGCCGGTCGGCTCGGAAGAGGCGCAACGCTTCTACGCCGATGCCTGCCTCCAGGCCGGGGTCGGCTTCGTCAATGCCATCCCGGTGTTCATCGCCTCGGATCCCGAGTGGGCCCGCAAGTTCCGGGACGCCGGCATCCCCATCGTCGGCGACGACATCAAGAGCCAGGTCGGCTCCACCATCGTCCACCGCATCCTCACCCGCCTGTTCGAGGACCGGGGTCTGGCCCTCGACCACACCTACCAGCTCAACGTGGGCGGCAACATGGACTTCAAGAACATGCTGGAGCGGAGCCGGCTCGAGTCGAAGAAGGTGTCCAAGACCCAGGCCGTCACCAGCCAGATCGAGGACAGTGTGCTGGGCGAGGACGACGTCCACATCGGACCGTCGGATCACGTGCCCTGGCTCAACGACCGGAAGTGGGCCTACATCCGCATGGAAGGTCGCAACTTCGGTGACGTTCCTCTCAACCTCGAGCTGAAGCTCGAAGTCTGGGACTCCCCCAACTCGGCCGGGGTGATCATCGACGCCGTCCGCTGCGCCAAACTCGCCCTCGACCGGGGTATCGGCGGACCGCTGCTCGGACCTTCGGCGTACTTCATGAAGTCGCCGCCGGTGCAGTACCACGACGACCAAGCCCATGACCTGGTCGAGTCGTTCGCCGCCGGAGACGCCGGCCCGGTGTGGCCGGAGGATTGATCAACCCGGCCTGAGGCCGCAGCCGGAAACCGAAGCAGAGCGACTCAGCCCTTCGGCTCCTCTTTCCACCAGGCGGCCAGGCGCTTGCGCGCCTCGTCCTCGCCGAGCGGGCCCTCTTCCATCCGGAGCTCGAGCAGGAAGGCCAGCGCCCGCCCCACCTCACGGCCCGGCCCGATCCCGAGCTGTTCCATGATCTGATCCCCGTCCAGGTCGGGGCGGATGGCGTCGAGCTCCTCCTGCTGGCGGAGTTCGGCGATCCGGGACTCGAGCTCGTCCATCCGACGGCCCAGCGCCTTGGCTTT
>DASZIT010000013.1:0-4315 GCA_035948855.1 Acidimicrobiales bacterium
CGATAAAGCTGGCCAAGATCCATTGGCACGGCAACAGAGTAACGGGGCCAGCCGGGTGAGCCTCGAAGGACGACATCGCTGCCCGGGGGATCGGCCACGGTTTCACGAGCCGACTGAGGTTCCGCATTGCATCGTGTGACATGATCTGCCTCACCCCGTCAACGGGAACGGGGATGTTCACACCGATGTCCGGGGGGACAGTCATGAAAATCCGCTGTGGGATGCTGTCCAGGGTGGCGACCTTGTTCGCCGCCGTCGCCATCGGCCTCATCAGTTTCGTTCCCCTCGTTCACGGCACCGCCGCGGCGGCAATCAGTTCGAGGCTCCAGGCGAATGGTTCGGTCGATGAGGCGTGGCTCTCCGGCGCCAATCCCGGTGACCGGATCACCCTCATGCAGCACAACTCTGCCGTGTCGAACGTCGCCAACCCCGGTACGGCCGACTCCCTCGGCTCGCTGATCATCCGGAACCTGACCCCCGGGCCCGGCTACCGATGGGTCGACAACACCACCACCCAGCACACGTCGACCTTCTCGGTGCTGGCACCCGGCGTCAACCCCGCCGCGGATTCAACTCTTTACAACGGCCAGCCGCTGCACCAGGGACTGAACTACATCACCATGAGAGACGGCATCCAACTGGCGGCCACCGTGCGCTACCCCTACGGCGGAACTTGTTCCGCCGCCAGCCCCTGTCCCACGGTCATCGAGTACTCCGGTTACAACGTCGCCGGACCTACCGACCCGATTCCGGCGATTCTCGCTCAGGCACTCCATACGCCCTGCACCGACTGCGGCGATCCGAACCTGCTTCCAGACACCGCCACCGCGGTGGGGTCTGTTCTGGCCCGGGTGTCCGGTTTTGCCACGGTCAGTCTCCAGATGCGGGGGACGGGCTGCTCCGGTGGTGCCTTCGACCTCTTCGGATACCCATCTGACTACGACGCCTATGACGCCGTCGAGATTGTGGCCCACCAGTCGTGGGTGGCCCATCACAAGGTCGGCATGGTCGGCATCAGCTATTCAGGCCTTTCGGAGTTTCCTTCCGCCGGCACCGACCCACCCGACCTCGCCGCCATCGCCCCTATGAGCCCCACCGATGATCTCTTCTCCACCGGCTATCCCGGCGGCATCTACAACGACGGGTTCGCGGCCAGCTGGATCGCCGCCCGCATCGACGACGCCCAAGGGGCGGCCTCCTACCGGAACGGCCAGCTGATCCAGCGATCCCCGACGCCCGTTGCGAACGTCGGCCAGCCGTGGACCTATTACGAGATCGACGCCGAACTGGCCTCCAGCGGGGGAACCTCGTCGACCTGCCTGGCCGACCAGGCGCTCCACAACCAGTCAGAGAGCCTGGCCAGCCTGGTCGGGCCGCAGCTGGTGGCCCCGGGGACGGGACCGGGTCGCCAGCCATCGCTCTTCGATCCGCGATCCATGAGCGAGTGGGCGAGCCACGTCAAGGTGCCGATCTTCCTTTCCGGCGCCCTCCAAGATGAGCAGACCGGCCCGCAATGGCCCGCGTTGATCGATGCGGTACCGAAGTCGACGCCGCTCTACTCGAACATGGTGAACGGCGGCCATATCGACTCGACCGATCCGCAGACGATCAGTCGCTGGCTGGAGTTCCTCGACATCTACGTGGCCGACGAGGTCCCGACGGCGCCGAGCGCGCTGGCCTCGGCCGTCCTCGACGGGTTCACCGGCTTCGCCTCGGGCGTCTCGGCCCAGGCGCCGCTCCCGGCGATCCGCTTCACCGGCGACACGGACGTGGCCGCCGCCCGGGCGGACTTCGCCGCTCAGACCCCACTGGTGCGGGTCCTGTTCGACAACGGAGCTGGATCGGCCGGACCAGGCGACATCCAGTCGACGTATTCGGCGGACTTCTCCAGTTGGCCGCCGGCCGGTACGGTCGAATCGCTCTACCTCGGGCGGAAAGGAACGCTGGATCCAACCGCCCCCGCCCAGCAGAAGAGCGCCACCTTCACCTTGGATCCGAGTGCGCGGCCGGCGACGAGCTTGCCGGCCAGTGGCAACGCCTGGGCGGCCAACCCCGGATGGGACTGGACGACCGTCCCCGCCACCGACGGTATTGCGTTCGAGACCACTCCGTTCACGACGGCCACCACCATCGTGGGTCCAGCCACGCTGGACCTCTGGATCAAATCGGCCACCCCGGTCGAAGACTTCCAGGCCACCATCACCGAGGTCCGTCCGTCCGCCGCACAGGAGGAGTACGTCACCTCGGGCTTCTTGCGCAGTTCGAACCAGGTTGACCTGTCCGACTCGACACCTCTGTTCACCGATCCGAGCTACCTGGGCAGCGACGCCCGAAACCTCTCGGCGAGTGACTACACGCTGGTGAAGATCCCGATCGATCCGGTCGTCCACACCTTCCGACCGGGTACCGGACTGCGGGTCGTGATCTCCGCTCCCGGTGGGGACCGGCCGGTCTGGGAGTTCGCCACGCTCGACCACGGCCAGAGCGCCAAGGTCGGTCTCGGCGGTGTGACCGCCTCGTCGCTGGTGGTCAACGTTGTGCCCGGCGTCGCAGCCACCCCGACCCTGCCGGCCTGCGGCTCGCTGCGGGGCGAGCCCTGCCGGGCGTACCAGGCCGAGAGCAACCAGCCGGGCAGCCTCACCAGCATGTTGACCCCGTCTGACGGGGCCACCCTGTCCGGCCGACAGTTGTTGGACGCCGGTGCGGCCCCGGCCACGACGGCAGAGGTCGACTTCACGGCTTCGGGTGGTCCGGATCAACATACGGTGATCTCGGGCTCCACATTGACGTACTACGGGTGGATCGGAACATGGGACACCGCGACCGTGCCCAACGGCGTCTACACCCTGCGGAGCGTGGTCCACGAAACCAACGGCGGCACCGGGCACAGTGCGCCGATCACCGTGACCGTGGCCAACAGCCCGCTCGCCACCTCCGTACTGGTCCCGTCGACTGGGGCCACGTTGCATGCCGGTTCGGTGCTCGATGCCGGCACGACGGGGACTCCCCCCGCCACCAGCGTCACCTTCGAGCTCACCGGCGGCGCCCTGACCGACACGGTGGTCGGTACGGCCACCCCCACGATCTACGGGTGGATCGCCTCCATGGACACCACCGACGTACCCCCAGGCACCTACACGCTCCAGAGCGTGGCCACCGACGCGACGGGGACGGCCACCAGTCCCGGTATCACGGTGACCGTGGCCGGCAGTACCGTCGTCCCGCCCTGATCACGGATCGAACTCGCCGGTCGTTGCGCCCCCGAGTCACCGCCGAGCGGGGTCCGACGCCGAGGCCGCGCTACCGTGAATCGGGTGGCGATGACCGAGCACGAGGCGGCGCGGGCTGCAGCGGCCGCACGCCACATACTCGAATCCCGTCTCCCGTCCTGGCTCCGCTACCACGATTTGACCCACACCACCGAGCTGGTGGTACCCGCCGCCGAGCTGTTGGCCGCCGACGAGAAGCTCGATGACGACGACCGGAGGTCAGCCGTCACGGCGGCGTGGTTCCACGACATCGGATTCGTCGAGCGCTACGAGGACAACGAAGAGATGGCCGCGGCGCTGGCCAAGGAGGAGTTGGTCCGCATCGGTGTCGACGCCGAGGCCATCGCCCTGGTGGCCGGTGCGATCCTAGCCACCCGCTTGCCGCAGCGACCCGAAGGGATCGTGGCGGAGATCGTGTGTGACGCCGACCTCTTCGTCCTGGGCACGGAGCGGTTCTTCGACCGTGACGCGCGCCTGCGCGAGGAACTGGCGGAAACGGGGACCACCTATGCGGATGCCGACTGGGACGAGCGCCAACTCTCCTTCATCGAGCGACACCGGTACTTCACCGACGGTGCCCGTCGCCGCAACGACGCGACCAAGGCCGCCAACGCCCGGGAGCTCCGCCGCCGTGCGACGGGACAACGCTGACGCGCCGGGATCCTGGCGCCAGGCGCCGACCGCTGACCGGCGCCACCTGATCCGGTGGGCTTTGAGCCCTGCCCTCAGGCCTTGGCGCGGCCGGCCACGGCGTCGGCCTCGGTGTTGAAGAGGTCGACAAGGGTGAAGAAGCGAACCTGGTCGAAGATCTTCCAGAAGTGGAGACTCGCCCCGCTCACAACGAGGTCCCCGACGACGTGCTGGGAGTCGTCACATGCGTCGGAGCACGTCGTCGACGATGAGCATGGCCGCAGCGGGACACCCCTTGGTGAAGCCGAAGAATGGACCGAAGTCGCGAGTGGAGGCGAAACCGGCAATGTAAAGGCCAGCGATCGACGACTGGAAAGCTTCGTCGAGAACGGGGAAACCGTCGACCACCTCGAGGC
>DASZIT010000014.1:0-98487 GCA_035948855.1 Acidimicrobiales bacterium
GAACTGGTCGGGCATCGTCACCTCGACCGACATGACGGGCTCGAGGATCACGGGATCGGCCTTCGGGAACGCGTCCTTGACGGCCATCGATCCGGCGATCTTGAACGCCATCTCCGATGAGTCGACGTCGTGGTAGGAGCCGTAGGTCAGGATGACCCGAATGTCCACGGTCGGGTAGCCGGCCAGGACCCCTGAGGTGATCGACTCCCGGATGCCCTGGTCGATGGAGGGGATGTACTCCTTGGGGATGGCGCCACCGGTGATCTTGTCGACGAACTCGTAGCCTCCGCCGGGGCCGGTGGGCTCCACGGTGATCACCACGTGGCCGTACTGGCCCTTGCCGCCGGTCTGGCGGATGTAGCGCACCTCGACCTTTTCCGCCGACTTGCGGATGGTCTCCCGGTAGGCCACCTGGGGCTTGCCCACGTTGGCGTCGACGTTGAACTCGCGGAGCATCCGGTCGACCAGGACCTCGAGGTGGAGCTCGCCCATCCCGGAGATGACGGTCTGGCCGGTCTCCTCATCGGAGTGGACCCGGAAGGTCGGATCCTCCTCGGACAGTGCGAACAACGCCTTGGACAGCTTGTCCTGGTCCGCCTTGGTCTTCGGCTCCACCGCCACGTGGATCACCGGTTCCGGGAAGGTCAGCGATTCGAGCACCACCGGTTGGGCCGGGTCACACAAGGTGTCGCCGGTGGTGGTCTGCTTCAGCCCGACGGCGGCGACGATGTCGCCGGCGAAGCAGGCATCGAGATCCACCCGGGTATTGGCGTGCATCTGCAGCAGGCGGCCGATGCGCTCCTTGCGGTCCTTGGTGGAGTTCAGCACCCCCGACCCCTTGGTCAGAGAGCCCGAGTACACCCGCAGGTAGGTCAGCTTGCCGACATAGGGGTCGGTCATGATCTTGAAGGCCAGCGCCGAGAAGGGGGCGTCGTCGGTGGAGGGCCGCTCGAGGAGCTGGTCCTCGTGGCGGGGGACGATCCCCATCGTCGGGGGGACGTCGAGGGGGCTCGGGAGGTAATCCACCACCGCGTCGAGCATGGGCTGGACGCCCTTGTTCTTGAACGCGGAGCCACACAGGACGGGCACGGCCTGGTTCTTCAGGGTGACCGCCCGGAGGGCATTCTGGAAGTCGAGCGGGGTGATCTCCTCTTCGGCCAGGTACTTCTCCATCACGGTGTCGTCATGGTTGGAGAGCACGTCGACCAGCTGGTGCTGGGCCTCTTCGGCCTCCGCCTTCATGTCGGCCGGGATCTCTTCGTCCGACCACTCCTCGCCCATGCTGTCGTCGTTGGGCCAGACCAGTGCCCGCATGCGGACCAGGTCGATCACCCCGCGAAAGCCGCCTTCGACCCCGATGGGCAGCTGGATCACCGCCGGCACCGCATCGAGGCGGTCCCGGATCATGTCGACGCACTGCTGGAAGTTGGCGCCGGTCCGGTCCATCTTGTTGATGAAACAGATGCGCGGGACCTCGTACTTGTCGGCCTGGCGCCACACCGTCTCGGTCTGTGGCTCCACCCCGGCGACCGCGTCGAAGACCGCGACGGCGCCGTCGAGCACCCGCAGCGAGCGCTCGACCTCGACGGTGAAGTCGACGTGTCCGGGAGTGTCGATGATGTTGATGATGGTGTCGTGCCACACGCAGGTGGTAGCGGCCGACGTGATGGTGATGCCGCGCTCCTGCTCCTGGACCATCCAGTCCATGGTGGCGGCGCCCTCGTGGACTTCACCGATCTTGTAGTTCTTGCCGGTGTAGTAGAGGATGCGCTCGGTCGTCGTCGTTTTGCCCGCGTCGATATGAGCCATGATCCCGATGTTTCGGGTGTGGGTCAGGGAATGGGTTCGGGTGGGCGTTTCAGCCATAATTGATCAGCTCTCGGGTAGTGCTCGTAGGTCGTGGCCGGCGTGAGAGGTGCGGTTCCCGCACCGCCTTACCAGCGGTAGTGGGCGAATGCCTTGTTCGACTCAGCCATCTTATGGAGGTCCTCACGGCGCTTGGCCGCTGCACCGATGCCATTGGCGGCGTCGCGAATCTCGTTGGACAGCCGTTCGGCCATGGTCTTCTCTCGGCGTTGCTGGGAGTAGCCCACCAGCCAACGGATGGCCAGAGTGGTGGCCCGGCGGGGCCGGACCTCGACGGGAACCTGATAGGTCGCGCCGCCAACCCGGCGGCTGCGGACTTCGAGTTCGGGTCGGGTGTTCTCGACGGCCTTCTTCAGGACCGCCACCGGATCGTTTCCGGACTTCTCCCCGACGTCGGACAGCGCGTCGTAGACGATCCGCTCGGCCAGGGTGCGCTTGCCCCGGCTCAGCACCCGGTTCACCACCTGGGTGACCAGCACCGAGTGGTAGACCGGATCGGGGATCAGTTCGCGTCGGGGGGCGGGACCACTGCGGGGCACGTCAGGACTCCTTCTTGGCGCCGTAGCGGCTGCGGGCTTGATTGCGTTCACGAACTCCGGAGGCGTCGAGGGTGCCCCGGATGACCTTGTAGCGGACTCCGGGCAGGTCCTTCACCCGGCCGCCCCGGACCAGCACGATCGAGTGCTCTTGCAGGTTGTGGCCTTCGCCGGGGATGTAGGCGGTGATCTCGAGGCCACTGGTGAGCCGCACCCGGGCCACCTTCCGGAGGGCCGAGTTCGGCTTCTTCGGGGTATGGGTGTACACCCGCGTACAGACCCCACGGCGCTGGGGAGCGCCCTTGAGGGCGGGGGTCTTGCTCTTGGTCGGCTTGGTCGCTCGGCCCTTGCGGACGAGCTGGGAAATCGTGGGCACGCGTTACCTCTAGGTTATGAACTGCGGGGTGGAAGACAGCCTGAACTCCAAGCTGCGGAAATGTACTGCGAACTCGTGTTTCGACGGGCACCGAGCATCAACTGCTGCCTGTCCGCGAACAGTCAATGCTACGGCATCAGCCTCGGCTGGGCAAACGACGGCGGAAGCCGACACCAGCAGGAACCGGAAGGGCCCCGCAGGCCTTCCCGGCTCCCACCAGTATACGGATCAGTTGGTCAGGATCAGGCGCCGGCCTCGAGCGAATCCGGGGCCTCCGGGGTGGCCGGGGCGTCCTCCCCGCCGAAGCTGGGAGCCCCGTCGGCCAGATCCTCGGCACTAGGCAGCGTGCCCAGCCAGCTGGCGTCGATATCCGAGTTGAAGGCGCCCAGTGAGGCGTCTCCCCCGGTGTCCCGCAGCCAGGCGGCCAGATCCTCGGTGCCGGCATCGCCCTCGGAGCCCAACGCCCACACCGGCATGGCCTCGGCCCCGGGCATCTCCAACTTGATGTCCCGGTAGCGCTCCATGCCCGAACCGGCCGGGATCAGCTTGCCGATGATGATGTTCTCCTTGAGGCCGAACAACTGGTCCGACTTGCCTTCGATGGCCGCCTCGGTGAGCACCCGGGTGGTCTCCTGGAAGGAGGCCGCCGACAGCCAGCTCTCGGTGGCCAGCGACGCCTTGGTGATCCCCATCAGTTCGGGACGGCCCTCGGCCGGGCGCTGCCCGTCCTGGACCAGCTGGCGGTTGACCTCGGCGTAGGCCCGGTTGTCGACCCGCTCGCCCGGAAGGAACGGGGCGTCGCCCGGATCGGCCACCAGTACCCGACGGAGCATCTGGCGCACGATGAGCTCGATGTGCTTGTCGTGGATGGACACCCCTTGGTCGCGGTAGACCTTCTGGACTTCTTCGACCAGGTACTGCTGGGTCTCCCGGATGCCCTTGACCTCCAACAGCTCCTTGGGGTCCTTGGGCCCTTCGACAAGGGCGTCGCCGGCGTTCACATCCTGGCCGTCGACCACTTCGAGGTGGGCGCGCTGGGCGACCAGGACGGTCTCCTCTTCGCCGCCTTCGGCCACCACCGTGATCTGCCGGCCGCTCTCCTCCTCTTCGATGCGCACCACTCCGGACTGCCGGGACAGCACCGCGGCACCCTTCGGGGTACGGGCCTCGAACAGCTCGACCACCCGGGGCAGGCCGTGGGTGATGTCCTCGCCGACGATGCCGCCGGTGTGGAAGGTACGCATGGTCAGCTGGGTCCCGGGTTCGCCGATGGACTGGGCGGCAATGACGCCGACCGCCTCGCCGAGCTCGATCATCTGACCGGTGGCCAGCGACTGCCCGTAGCAGGCGACGCAGATGCCGTGCTCGGCCTCGCAGGTCAGCACCGAGCGGGTGCGGACCCGGTCGATGTTCGGGTCGTCCCGCAGCTTGGCCACGATCTCGTCGGTGAGCAGGGTCCCGGCGTCGATCTTGGTCTTGTCGGTCAGGGTGACCGCCTCCACCGTGATCCGGCCATGGACCCGGGTCTCCAGATAGGAGCGCTTCCCGGCTTCGTCGGGGACGATGTTCTCGATCCAGATGCCCCGGGTGGACCCGCAGTCGTCCTCCCGGACGATCAGCTCCTGGGCCACGTCCACCAGGCGCCGGGTCAGATACCCCGAGTCGGCGGTCCGGAGGGCGGTGTCGGCCAGTCCCTTACGGGCGCCGTGGGTCGAGATGAAGTACTCGAGCACCGACAGGCCCTCACGGAATGAGGACTTGATCGGCCGGGGGATCATCTCCCCCCGGGGGTTCGAGACCAGGCCCTTCATGCCGGCGATCTGCCGGATCTGCTGGGAGTTACCCCGGGCCCCGGAGTCGACCATCATGTTCAACGGGTTGAAGGCGAGTTCAGAGAGTGACTTCTCCATGGCCCGGCCAACTTCCGAGTTGGCCGACGTCCAGATCTCGATTTCCTTCTGGCGCCGCTCGTCGTCGGTGATGATGCCCCGCTTGAACTGGGCTTCCGCCTTCTCCGCTTCCTTTTCGTAGCGGTCGAGGATGGACTGCTTGTCGGGCGGGGTCCGGACGTCGTTGATGGAGATGGTCAGACCCGACTGGGCGGCGTAGCGGAACCCGAGCGCCTTGATGCGGTCGAGGCTCTCGGCCACGATGTACTTGGGGAAGCCCTCGGCGATCTCCTCGACGATGGTGGCGATGGCGGTGTTGCGCTTGCCGACCAGGTCGTTGATGTAGCGGTAGCCGTCGGGCAGCGCGGTGTTGAAGAACAACCGACCGGCGGTGGTCTCCAGCTCCAGCGAACCCTCCCCGTCGCCGACCACTTGGCCGTCGGCGTCGAGCTCGACCCCGTTGGTCAGGGCGATCGACTGGGCCATGTGGGTGCCGGGTACCGGTCGGAGGATGATCTTGGCGTGCAGGTCGATGTCCCCGGCGTCGAAGGCGGTCTCCACCTCGTAGGCGTGCCGGAAGACCCGGCCCTCGCCCTTGGCGCCGTCGGCGATCAGCGTGACGTAGTAGATGCCGAACACCATGTCCTGGGTCGGGACGGTGATCGGTCGACCGGTGGCCGGGGACAGGATGTTGTTGGCCGACAACATGAGCACCCGGGCCTCGGCCTGGGCCTCGGCGGACAGGGGCAGGTGGACGGCCATCTGGTCGCCGTCGAAGTCGGCGTTGAAGGCGGTGCACACCAGGGGGTGGACCTGAATGGCCTTGCCCTCGACCAGCACCGGCTCGAAGGCCTGGATGCCCAGACGGTGGAGGGTCGGGGCCCGGTTCAACAGCACCGGATGCTCCTTGATCACCCCTTCCAGGACGTCCCAGACCTGCGGGCGGCGTCGTTCCACCATCCGCTTGGCCGACTTGATGTTCTGGGCGAACTCGGCATCCACCAGCCGCTTCATCACGAAGGGCTTGAACAGCTCGAGGGCCATCAGCTTGGGCAGCCCGCACTGGTGGAGCTGGAGGGTGGGGCCGATCACGATGACCGAACGGCCGGAGTAGTCGACCCGCTTGCCCAGCAGGTTCTGCCGGAACCGGCCCTGCTTGCCCTTCAGCATGTCTGACAGGCTCTTCAGGGGCCGGTTGCCGGGCCCGGTCACCGGTCGCCCGCGCCGGCCGTTGTCGAACAGGGCGTCGACGGCCTCTTGGAGCATCCGCTTCTCGTTGTTGATGATGATCTCGGGCGCGCCCAGGTCGAGGAGCCGCTTCAGCCGGTTGTTCCGGTTGATGACCCGGCGGTAGAGGTCGTTGAGGTCGGAGGTGGCGAACCGGCCACCGTCGAGCTGGACCATCGGACGAAGGTCCGGCGGGATGACCGGGACCGACTCCAGGATCATCGAGCGCGGGCCGTTGACCCGCTTGCCGTTCTCGTCGCGCCGGTTGAAGGCGGTGACGATCTTCAGCCGCTTGATGACCTTCTGGCGGCGCTGGGCCGAGAGCGGCTTGCGCCCGTCGGCAGCGTCGATCATGGCCCGGAGCTTGATCTCCTCCTCGTCGAGGTCGATCCGGTCGAGCAGCCGCTGGATGGACTCGGCGCCCATCCCACCCTCGAAGTAGTCCTCGTAACGGACCCGCAACTCGCGCCAGAGCATCTCGTCTTCGAGGATCTTGCGGGAGTGGAGGCTCTTGAACTCGTCGAACGAACGCTGGGCCAGCTCGATCTCGCTCTGGAAGCGCTCGCGGACGCTGCCGATCTCCTTCTCGACGTTGCGCTGGCGGGCCTTGATCTCGGCGTCCTTGGCCCCCGACTTCTCGAGGTCGGCCAGCTCGCCTTCCAGCACCTTGAAGCGCCGGTCGATGTCGAGGTCGCGCTTCTTCTCGAGATCGGCGATCTCGTCGCGGAGCTCGGCCTCCAGGGTGGGCAGGTCTTCGTGGCGCTTGTCCTCGTCCACCCAGGTGACCAGGTTGGCGGCGAAGTAGATGACCTTCTCCAGCTGCTTGGCCTTGAGCTCCTCCCGGGGCTCGGTGCCCATCAGCAGGTAGGCCAGCCAGCTGCGGGTGCCCCGCAGGTACCAGATGTGAACGACGGGGGCGGCCAGCTCGATGTGGCCCATGCGCTCGCGCCGGACCTTGGACCGGGTGACTTCCACCCCGCACCGCTCGCAGATGATCCCCTTGAAGCGGACCCGCTTGTACTTGCCGCAGTAGCACTCCCAGTCCTTGGTCGGACCGAAGATCTTCTCGCAGAAGAGACCGTCCTTCTCCGGACGCAGCGTTCGGTAGTTGATGGTCTCGGGCTTCTTCACCTCACCGTTGGACCATCCGCGAATCGAGTCGGCCGTGGCCAATCCGATCCGAAGCTGGTCGAAGTCATTGACGTCCAACATCAGAAGCCCCTTTCCGCTGCACGACGCGCATCTTCCTCATCCGAGCCCCGTTCAGGCCGGCTGATGTCGATGCCCAGCTCTTCGGCCGTGCGGAACACGTCCTCGTCCAGCTCGCGCATTTCGATCTCTTCTCCACTCGGCGCCAGCACTTCGACGTCGAGACACAGCGATTGCATTTCCTTGATGAGCACCTTGAAGCTCTCGGGGATCCCCGGCTCGGGGATGTTCTCCCCCTTGACGATGGCCTCGTAGACCTTCACCCGCCCGAGCACGTCGTCGGACTTGATGGTGAGGAGCTCCTGCAGCGCGTAGGCGGCGCCGAAGGCTTCGAGGGCCCAGACCTCCATCTCCCCGAACCGTTGGCCACCGAACTGCGCCTTGCCCCCCAGCGGCTGCTGGGTGATCATCGAGTAGGGGCCGGTGGAACGGGCGTGGATCTTGTCGTCCACCAGGTGGTGGAGCTTGAGGATGTAGACGTAGCCGACCGAGACCGGGTTGTCGTAGGCCTCACCGGTCCGACCGTTGTAGAGCTGCGACTTGCCGTCGTCGGTGACCTGAATGGCCCCGTCCACCCCGTCCGCGTTCAGATTGCGGAAGATCTTCTGGATGGTCGGGTGCTTCCCGGCATCGTCCTCCTCGTCCCAGTGGGCACCGTCGAACACCGGCGTCGAGACCCACACCGCGGGCTCGGTCCGGGGACGGGTCTTGGTCTCGGTGCCCCGCAGCGGGGTACGAGCGACCTCCCCGGCATCCTTCCAACCCCAGCGGGCGGCATAGCCGAGGTGCGACTCGAGCACCTGGCCGACGTTCATCCGGCTGGGGACGCCGAGGGGGTTCAAGATGATGTCCACCGGGGTGCCGTCGGCCTGGAAGGGCATGTCCTCGATCGGGAGGATCTTGGAGATGACGCCCTTGTTGCCGTGGCGTCCGGCCAGCTTGTCGCCCTCGGAGATCTTCCGCTTCTGGGCCACGTACACCCGGACCAGCTGGTTGACCCCGGGCGGCAGCTCGTGGGAGTCCTCGCGGGCGAAGACCCGGACGTCGATGACCTTGCCCTCTTCACCGTGGGGTACCTTCAGCGACGTGTCCCGGACCTCACGGGCCTTCTCCCCGAAGATGGCCCGCAGGAGCCGCTCCTCCGGAGTCTGCTCGGTCTCGCCCTTCGGGGTGACCTTGCCGACCAGCACGTCTCCCGGATCGACCTCGGCCCCGATGCGGATGATGCCCCGCTCGTCGAGGTCGGCCAGGATCTCCTCCGACAGGTTCGGGATGTCCCGGGTGATCTCCTCGGCCCCGAGCTTGGTGTCACGGGCGTCGACCTCGTGCTCCTCGATGTGGATCGAGGTGAGGACGTCGTCCTTGACCAGGCGCTCGGAGAGGATGATGGCGTCCTCGTAGTTGTAGCCCTCCCAGGGCATGAACGCCACCAGCAGGTTCTTGCCCAGGGCCAGCTCGCCGTTGTGGGTGGAGGGCCCGTCGGCCAGCACGTCGCCGGCGTTGACCTTCTGGCCCTCCTCGACGATGACCTTCTGGTTGATGGAGGTGTTCTGGTTGGAGCGGCGGAACTTGGCCAACCGGTAGACCTTCCGGCCCAGCACGGTGCCGTTGCGATCCTTGGCTCCCGCCTTGTACTCCACGGTGACCTGCTCGCCGGAGACGTCGACCACCGTGCCCTCGCCCTCGGCCTGGACCACATCGCCCGCATCCCGGGCCGCCCGGGCCTCGACACCAGTGCCGATGTAGGGGGCCTCGGGAACCACCAGGGGCACCGCCTGCTTCTGCATGTTGGCGCCCATCAGGGCCCGGTTGGCGTCGTCGTGCTCGACAAAGGGGATCAGCGCCGTCGAGATCGACACGATCTGCTTGGGCGAGACGTCCATGAGGTCGACCTCGGTCGGCGGGACGAAGTCGATCTCCGAGGTGGTCCCGTAGGAGGTCGTCGTCGCTCCCACCCGCACGCCGGTGCCCTGGGGGCCGCGGCGGACCAGGATCCGCTCCTCGGTGAACCGGCCGTTGTCATCCAGCACCGCGGAGGCCTGGGCGATGACGTGCTCTTCCTCCTCGTCGGCGGCTAGATAGTTGATCTCGTTGGTCACCTGACCGTTGACGACCTTCCGGTACGGGGTCTCGATGAAGCCGTACTCGTTGACCCGGGCGTAGGTGGCCAGGGAACCGATCAGGCCGATGTTCGGGCCTTCCGGGGTCTCGATCGGGCACATCCGGCCGTAGTGGGAGGTGTGGACGTCACGGACTTCGAAGCCGGCCCGTTCCCGGGACAGGCCACCTGGGCCCAGCGCCGACAGCCGCCGCTTGTGGGCGAGGCCCGACAGCGGGTTGTTCTGGTCCATGAATTGGCTCAGCTGCGAGGTGCCGAAGAACTCCTTGACGGCAGCCACCACCGGACGGATGTTGATCAACGTCTGCGGGGTGATCGCCTCGACGTCCTGGGTGGTCATCCGCTCCCGGACGACGCGCTCCATCCGGGAAAGGCCCACCCGGACCTGGTTCTGGATGAGCTCGCCTACCGACCGGATCCGGCGGTTGGCAAAGTGGTCCTGGTCGTCGATGCGGTAGCCCGACTCGCCGTCGGCCATGTGCTTGGCCAAGTGGAGCATGTAGGTGGAGGAAGCCAGGATCTCCGCCGGGCTCAGGACCCCCTGGGTCGGCGACGGCTTCTCCAGCTTGATCTTGAAGATGTCCTCGATGCGGTCGAGTTCCGGGCCCAGCTTCCGGTTCAGCTTGTAGCGACCCACCCGGGTGAGGTCGTAGCGCTTGGGGTTGAAGAAGGCGTTCTCGAAGTACTGGCGGGCGGCCTCGACCGACAGCGGCTCACCGGGGCGGGCGCGCTTGTAGATCTCCAGGAGGGCCTCCTCCCGGGTGGGAGCCAGATTCTGCTCTTTCTCCCATTGGCCTTCGAGGAAGTCGAAGTGCCGGACGAACCGCTCGAGGAAGGCCTGGTCCTCGTAGCCGAGGGCCCGCAGCAGCACGAACAGCGAGAGCCGGCGCTTGCGGGCGACCCGGCAGCCGGCGGTGACGTCCTTGGACGGCTTGGCCTCGACGTCGAACTCGATCCACTCACCCCGGTAGGGGTGGATGGTCCCGGTGAAGACGGTCTTGGCATCCCGCCCCGGCTGGAAGATGACCCCCGGGGAACGGACCAGCTGGCTCACCACCACCCGCTCGGTGCCGTTGACGATGAAGGTGCCCTTGTCGGTCATCACCGGGAAGTCACCCATGAACACCGTCTGCTCTTTGATCTCGCCGGTGCTGGCGTTCATGAAGCGGGCCCGAACGAAGACGGGTGCCGCGTAGGTCATGTCCTTTTCCTTGCACTCCTCCACCGAGAATTTGGGTGGCGGGCGCAGGTCGGGATCGGTCGGGTCGAACTCGAGCTCGAGGCTCAGCTGACCGGTGAAGTCCTCGATCGGGCTGATGTCGTTGAAGGTTTCGGCCAGGCCCTTGTCCAGGAACCACTGGAACGAATCGCGCTGGATGGCGACCAGGTCGGGCAGAGGCAATGCCTCATCAATGTTGGCAAAAGAAAAACGTTCCGGGCTGTTGGACCGTGCAGGCAAGTGCCTACTCCTCCCAGGTTTGGGGTAATTGGGGCGACGACGGGTTAAAGCGGTACATCTGAGGACGACGGGACAGGGACGACGGGTTAAAGCGGTACATCGGGTGCTGAAAGCGGTATCTCTCGGGGGTCGACGAGGACGGTTCGAGTAGGTGGAGGGGCGCCGACGCGCGCGTCATTCAGCCAAAATACTGAGGAAGGCGTCAGGAGCAGGCACGGCAACAGGTAATCATACCGTGGCGCGCACAATTCCACAACCCCCGGGATCCAGATCCCCGGAGCGAGCAAGTGACAGGGTAGGAGGTCTGCCGCCCGGCGTCAAGGATTCGACCGGGATCCGGACCCGCCCGACCCCCGAAAAGACCGGGGAAACGGCCGATTTGGCTGCCCGCCAGCACCCCAACCCGGTTCCCGATCGCCATCCAATCGGCGACCGGGAACCAGCCGGAGCTACTTGAGTTCGACGGTGGCGCCGACGTCCTCGAGCTGCGCCTTCGCCTTCTCGGCGTCTTCCTTCTTGACCTTCTCCAACACCGGCTTGGGAGCGCCGTCTACCAGGTCCTTGGCCTCTTTGAGCCCGAGACTGGTCAGCGTGCGCACCTCTTTGATGACCTTGATCTTGGTGTCGCCGGCCGCGACCAGGATGACGTCGAACTCATCCTGCTCGTCTTCGGTGTCGGCGGCATCCCCGCCACCGGCGGGGGCGGCGGCGGCCACGGCCACCGGGGCGGCGGCGGTTACGCCGAAACGCTCCTCGAATTCCTTGAGCAGCTCGCTCAGCTGAAGGACGGACAGCTCGGAAATGCCATCCAGGATCTGGTCTTTGGTCAGGGTTCCTGCCATTTTATTGCTCCTTACTTACTTTCTTGTTCTTTGATCGGGATCGGTAAATCGGTTTGGGTACGGCTACTCGGCCGGCTCGGCCGGCGACTCGGCAACTTCGGGGGCGGGCTCCTCGGCAGCGGCTTCGGCCGGGGCCTCTTCCGCCGGTGCCTCTTCAGCCGGGGCCGCCTCTGGAGCTACCGATGCTTCTTCCGCGGGGGCTTCATCGGCGGACACCTCTGCGACCGGGGCTTCCGCAGCGGCCTCGGCGGATGCCGGCGCCGGTGACTCCTCGGCCGGAGCGGCTTCGGCGGCTACCTCTGGCTCTCCGCCGCCCTCGGCACGCTTCTGGTCGAGCAGGGCAGAAAGCCCGTAGGCCAGGTTCCGGGGCAGCGCCTCGATGAGCCCGGCCAGCTGTTGCATGGGGGCCGAGAGGGCGCCGGCGAACTGGGCCAGCAGGGTCTGGCGGGGCGGGAGGTCGGCCAGGACCGTCATCTCCGAGGCGGAGAGGAGCCCGTCGCCCACGATGCCGCCTTTGATCACCAGGTTCGGGTTGCCCCTGGAGAAGTCCCGGAGTGCCTTGGCCACCGCGCTGACGTCGCCCTGCACGAAGGCGATCGCCGTTGGGCCGACCAGCAGGTCGCGCACCGCTTCTTGCGGGCTGTCGGCTATCGCCAGCCGGACCAGGGTGTTCTTGTAGACCTTGTAGTCGCCGCCGGCAGCGGCCAGCTCGCGACGGAGAGCGGCCAACTCGGACACCGTCAGGCCCCGGTACTCGGTGAGCACCGCACCATCGGACGCGGCGAGTCGACCGCGCACTTCGTCGACTACGGCGACCTTGTCAGCCCTCGGATTGTCCATGTTCCCTCCGCCGAGTTTGGTTGCTCGGGTTGGGCCGCAGACACCATCGAGTGGTGACGCCGGAGCGGATGCTCCATGCGGAACGCCTCATCAGGCGGACCCGGACAGGGTCCCTTCGGTACTGGTTTCCCGGTACACCGGAGGTCTACGGCAGTTCGATCTTGAAGGTGCGAGGCTAGCGCGTGCCAGCCCGGCAATGCAATGCGGCAGGATGCCCAGCCGATCAGGCGGTGGCGACCAGCTCCTCGTCCACCCGTCGGGCCCGTAGCGGGTCGACATGGATCCCGGGACCCATCGTCGACGAGATGGTCACCCCTCGGACATAGCGGCCCTTGGCCGAAGCCGGCTTGGCCCGGTGGATCTCATCCATCACCGCAAACAGGTTCTCCAGCAGCTTGGCCCGGTCGAACGAGGCCTTGCCGATGCGGATGTGGACGTTGCCGACCTTGTCGGTCCGGTACTCAACCCGGCCACCTTTGAATTCGGTGACCGCCTTCTCGACGTCGTCGGTGACGGTGCCGGTCTTGGGGTTGGGCATCAGGCCGCGGGGGCCGAGGACCCGGCCCAGGGTTCCCACCTGGCCCATCTGGTCCGGGGTGGCGATGGCGACATCGAAGTCGAGGAAGCCGCCGGCGACCTTGGCCACCAGGTCATCGGCTCCCACCTCGTCCGCACCCGCGCTCCGGGCATCGGCGGCCTTCTCACCGGCGGCGAACACGATGACCCGGGCGGTGCGACCGGTTCCCTCCGGGAGCGACAACGTGCCCCGGACAATCTGGTCGGCCTTGCGGGGATCCACGCCGAGACGGACCGCCAACTCCACCGTCTCGTCGAACGAGGCCTTGGCGGTGGCCTTGACCAGGTCCACCGCGTCACCCGCCGAATACAGCTCCTGGCGATCGAACTGGGCAAGGCTCGACTTGTACTTCTTTCCTCTGGACATGCGGGTGCTTCTCCGTTTCCTCGAATGTGCTCTGTCGCCGGCGGTCAGCCGGCGACCGAGATACCCATCGACCGGGCCGTGCCGGCCACCTGGCGCTTGGCCGCCTCGACATCGTCGGTGTTGAGATCGGGCAATTTGATGGCGGCGATGTCGGCCACCTGGGCGTCGGTGACGGTGCCGACCTGTTCGCGGCCGGTGGTGGCGG
Source organism: Acidimicrobiales bacterium (assembly GCA_035948855.1). GTDB lineage: Bacteria > Actinomycetota > Acidimicrobiia > Acidimicrobiales > RAAP-2 > DASZIT01. Next base: position 13,512 of record DASZIT010000014.1, read on the forward strand.
CGCCCTTGTCCAGGCCCGCCGCCGCCCGCAGCAACGCCGGGGTGGGTGGGGTCTTCAGGACGAAGGAGAACGAACGATCCTCGTAGATGGTGATGTCCACCGGCACGATGGAACCGCGCTGGCTCTCGGTGGCGGCGTTGTACTGCTTGCAGAACTCCATGGTCTGGACGCCGTGGGGCCCGAGGGCGGTGCCCACCGGCGGCGCGGGGGTAGCCCCCCCGGCCGGGAGTTGAATCTTTACCTTCGCGAGAATCTTCTTCTTGGGTGCCATCGGTACTGCTCCTTACGTGTTTCTGCCGGCCTACAGCTTGGCGACCTGGCTGAATTCGAGTTCGACCGGGGTCTCCCGGCCAAAGATGTTGACCAGGACCTTGAGCTTCAGCTGGTCCTCGTTGATCTCAGCGATCTGGCCGGAGAAGTCCGCGAACGGACCTTCCTTGACCCGCACGGTCTCTCCCACCTCGTGCTCGAGACGTGGGCGGCTGCGCTTGGATGGCGCCTCGCCGCCTTCCACCTTCACCTGCAGGATACCTTCCACCTCCCGGCGGGAAAGCGGGGTCGGCTTGGTGCCGGGGCCTACGAACCCGGTGACCCCCGGGGTATTCCGGATGACCGACCAGCTGTCATCGTCGAGCTCGCAGCGGCATAGCAGGTAACCCGGGAACACCTTCTTCTGAACGACGACCTTCTTGCCGTTCTTGAACTCCACGACGTCTTCCATCGGGATGACGACCTCGTAGATGCGATCTTCCATATTCATCGAGACGGTGCGGCTGTGGAGGTTCGACTTCACCTTGTTCTCGTAGCCGGCGTAGGTGTGGACCACGAACCAGCGTCCGGGCTGGTCATAGGGGCTGACGGTGACCGGCTCGTCGTCATCGGCCCATTCGTCCTCCTCGGAGGGGGCGTCGTCGACGGTCAGGACGGTTTCGGTCTCCACCTTCTCGGTGGCCTCGCCCAGACCTACCTCGGCCTCCTCGGCCGCCAACTCCAGCGCTTCCGCCTGGTCGGTGGGTTGCCCGGCGCCCGCGTCGGAGCCGGCCGCCGGGTCGGCGGCCTCAGTGGGCTCGGCCCCTTCCTCGTCGTCACCGAGAGGTGCGGTTGTCTCATCTTGGGTCACAGTCACACCGATCACGTATTGAACAGCCAAAAGACGCCCTTGGAGAAGGCGTAGTTGAGTAAGAAGATCAGGACGATCAACGCCACCAGGGTCGCAGCCGTCACTGTCGTGTAGTTGATGACCTCAGAACGGTTGGGCCACGCCACTTGGTGAAGCTCAGAGCGTACCTCGCGGAGGAACTGTCCCGGACGGAAGGGGTCGCGCTTGGGCGGGCGGCGGGCCGGGGTTGCCTTTCGCGGGGGCGCGGACTCACCATCGGGGTCCTGCCCCTGGCGCTGCATCAGGCGTTTCTGTTCTCGGTTCACGTGTTGTTTCTTCCTTCGACCTGTGGAACGGGGATAGAGCAGGGCAGGAGGGACTCGAACCCCCAACCGCCGGTTTTGGAGACCGGTGCTCTACCAGTTGAGCTACTGCCCTCTGTCGATCGCCATGCCGCGAACGGCCAATCGATCGCAGGGGCGGTGCGAAAGATTACCACTGGGAAGGGTCAAATTCCCAAGCGACCGGTTCGGCCGCTCCGGCCGATGGCCACGGCCACGGTGACCCCGATGGCCAGTGCCCCGAGGGCCGCCCCGCCGCCGTAGGCCCAGCGCCGGCCGGCCAACGCCGACCGCACCGTCCGGCGGGCCACCGAGGCATCCAGCGCATCGAGCACATCGGCGATGAGCCCGGCGGGCAGGTCGGGGCGGTGGGAGCGGAGCTCGTGCAGCCGCCGGAGCAGGCCGTGGTACCGGGCCAGCTCGGCCTGGCACCGGAGGCACGAGGCCACATGGTGGACGGTCCGCCGGTCGACGGTGCGGGAGCCGTCCACCGCTCCCGGCAGCAGTTCGGCGACGTCCTCACACCGCACGGGCGTCGTCTCCCATCGGTTCGATCCTCCGCACCGCGATCACTTCGGCATCGCCGCGGTCATCTTCGGGGCCCGGGGGGCCGGCGACGACTGGCTCGGGAGCCACTGCGGCCCGGAGTTGCCGGCGGGCCCGGTGCAGCCTGACCCGGGTGGCGGCACCGGAGATTCCCAGTTCGGTGGCGATCTCGTCGTGGCTTAGGCCGTAGATGTCCCGCAGCACGATCACCGTCCGCTGGGTCAGCGGAAGGGTGCGCAACGCCCTGACCAGCCGGTCTCGTTCGACGGTGGCCGACGCCATGGCATCGGGATCGGGATCGGCGGGCAATTCCGCGCACCGGGGGTCGGTATCGATCGACACTTGCCGCATCCGCTTCCGACGGGTGTGGCTGGTCGCGGCGCAATTGGCGGCGATGCGGTAGAGCCAGGTGGAGAAAGACGCCTCGGCCCGGAACTTGCGGATGGAGCGGAACGCCCGAAGGTAGGTCTCCTGGACGATGTCCCGGGCATCCTGCTCGTTTCCGGTGAGCCGGAAGGCCAAGGCGTAGACATCGCCCGAGGTGACCCTGACCAGCGCTTCGAAGGCGTCCCGGTCCCCGCGCCGGGCGAGCTCGACCAGGTCGAGATGGGCGAACCCGGTCGAGGACCCGACCCCGGGAGGATCCGGGCTCTCGGACCCGACCCTCAGCGGGTCTCCTTGTGCAACGTGTGTTGGCGGTCCCACCGGCAGAATTTCTTCATCTCGATCCGCTCACGGTCGTTGATCTTGTTCTTGGTGGTGATGTAGTTACGCCGCTTGCAGACCTCACAGGCCAAGGTGACCTGGATCCGCTTCTCGTTCTTTGCCACAGTGGCTCCTCTATCGTTCTGCCCTGGATCCGGCCGGCAGACCCGGTCCATTCCCTGTCCAACACCCAAAATGGTAGCGGCGGCCGGACTCGAACCGGCGACCTCACGATTATGAGCCGTGCGCTCTAACCAGCTGAGCTACGCCGCCCTGGGCGAGCCTCCTGTCAGAATCGAACTGACGACAACCGCCTTACCATGGCGGTGCTCTACCGACTGAGCTAAGGAGGCAGCGCGGCCGGTGGAGCCGCAGCGGGCCATCATAGTCAACAACCGTGCCGCACCCGCACTGGGAGTTGGCGACTCGCTACCATCACCGGATGCAGCTTCGCCTGGCGACCCTCTCCGACGCCGAAGCCATCCGGACCATCTACAACGCGGAGGTAACCGGGTCGACGGCGACCTTCGACCTCGTCCCCCGAAACCCGGAAGAGCAACTGGTGTGGCTGACCGAACACGGCGGGGCGTATCCCGCCATCGTGGCCGAGGACGATGCCGGGGTCATCACCGGATTCGGATCCATCTCGATCTACCGTGACCGCCCCGCCTATGCCACCAGCGTCGAGAATTCCGTCTACGTGGGGTCGGACCAACGCGGATCCGGGGTGGGGCGGGCACTGCTGGACGAGCTGATCCGGCTGGCCACCCGGCACGGTTTCCACACCATGGTCGCCCGCATCGGCGACGACAACGCCGCGTCGATCGCCCTCCATCAGGCCTGCGGGTTCGAGCTGGTCGGCGTCGAACGCGAGATCGGCCGGAAGTTCGGCCGCTGGCTCGACGTCTCGGTGCTCCAGCGGATGCTCTGATCGGGTCCGCCGGGAGCCACCACCGTCGCGGTGGAAGCCGAGGGAGCGGCTAGGTGGCGTTGGCCAGGACCGGCACCGAGGGTGGGGTGGGGACCGGGTCCCGTCGCTCCCAGGTGGCCAGCGGAACGGTCAGCACGAACAGCACCCACAACAGGGTGAGGACGATCGACAGCGGATCGCCGTGGATCAGGCTGTTCAACAGCTGGGTGGCGCCGGGCAACTCGATGAAGGCGGTGACCATGGAGATCCCGATGATCAGGGACCGCAGCCGTCCGAGGGCCACCGGGGCCAGCAGGATGAGACCCCACGACAGGTACCAGGGCTGATCGACCGGCCCGAGGATCACGAACAACAGCATGGTGAGTCCGACCGCCTTGAGGGTGCCGATCCGGTCGCTGTTGAACAGCAGCCAAACGCCGACGATCAGGGCGGCCAGCAGCCCGAGGAATCGGGTGACCGACAGCACACCACCCAGGTGCAATCCGAGGCCGAGGAAGTGGCCGATCCAGTTGACCACCAGGGCCAGCGAGGTGGTCGGGGCCATCCACGATCGCACCACTCCCGGGGTTCCGAGGTTGCCGATCCACCCCCAGCCGAGCCCGCTGAGATACGAGAAGAACCCGAGCACGCCGACGCCGATCAGGCCGGCCGTGACCACCGGTCGGATCCGGTCGCGCACCGGTACCCCGGTGCCCAGCCACGTCCAGCCGACGTAGAAGAGCCCCAAGGCGGCCGGGGCCTTGATGGCGGCAGCCAGGGAGCAGAACAGGATGCCGACAATCGGGCGCTTCTCCTTGGCCGCGGTGATCCCGGCCAGCAGCAGGCCCAACATCAACGCGTCGTTGTGGGCGCCACCGACCAAGTGGAGGATGGTCACCGGGTTCAGGACCGCCAGCGTGAAGATCTCGGCCTTGTCGCGGTGATAGAGGCCGGCCAACCGGGGCACGCAGAAGGCGATCAGCAAGACGCCGGCGAAGGCCAGCAACCGCAGCAGGACGATGGTGGCCAGCTCGTTGTGGAAGGTGACCTTGGCGAAGAACCCGTCGATCTGCAGGAACAGGGGCCCATAGGGTGCCGGGGCGTTCCCCCACAACGGGTCGACCGGGGCGGTGAACGAGTTGTTGCCCATCTCGAACGGTCCGTACAGGTACGGGTTCATGTGGTGGCTGACCATCTCGCCCTGGGCCGCATAGGAGTAGACATCGCGGCTGAAGATCGGGGCGATGATCAGCATCGGCGCCGACCAGAGGGCGAACACCCATTTCAGGCGGCGCATCTCCACCCCCGGGCACCGGGCGTAGAGGCGGGTCATCCCCCACCAGACCCGGAGCAGCAGGATGAGTCCGCCGTAGACGGCCGCGAGTACGAAGTAGACGCCCCAGTGACTGGCGCCGGTCGTCTTCGGAACCCCGAAGAACCAGGCCCCCGGCATTTCGAGCTTGAACGGCGAGCTCGGCAGCGATGCGCCGATGCTGATGGCGAGGATGGCCACGAAGCCCAACAGGGCGGGCCGGAGGACCAGGCCTCTCGGATTTCCGGCGTCGCCGCTCTCGGTCGGTTGGTCGAAGCGGATGCCGGCGGTGTTGGCCAACCGGTTCCGGATCATGCCGGCGAAGGCCGCCGCCGCCCGGGCGCCGCTCATCAGGGTCGAGGACGCCACCGACCAGCGGTCGGACCGGGACGCGCCCGCATCGACCGTGCCCTCATCCTGGTGCGCCACCGCAACCCGAGGCTCTGGGGACATGGTGTGGGGAATGCTCCTCAATGAACGTGTCTCGAATGGGGTGGATCATCGAATGCGTCTCGCCGTGGAGGACACCCAGGATCCCTGGACCGCCCTGCCCGCAATCAATCCGTAACGTCATTGTAACGAAATTCGGGGTCCCGGCAAGTGTCATGGCGCCACGGACTCCGAAGCCGATAGCGTACCCCGTCCCCTCAGCCGGGGGGCGTCGGAGCCGCGTCGGCGCCGGGCCTCGGCTCCCAGCCACACCACCAACACCGCGCCGCCGCCGAGCACCAGTGCATTTCCGGCGAGGTAGGAGAGCGGCCCGTGTTGGAGCCACCAGTACGGGGCGACCACCGCCAAACCCACCAACACCAACACCATGATCGCCACCACCCGGTGCACCGCCCACAAGGTCACGGCGGCGATCGGGGCCACCGCCAGCCACGACCAATGGTGGGTCCATGACACCGGGCTGACCAGCAACTCGGTGAGGGCGAGCACCAGCACCGCTTCCCCGGTACGGGCCGCCTCCAGCAACCAACGGGTGAGGAGGACCCCGCCGGCCAGGGTGGCCAGTGCCAACGCCAACCACACCGCGGTGCCCAGGTGGCCCCCGTTGAACGGCGGCCGGTGGACGAGGCCGTTCCACGACTGGTTGCTGACGTTGCCCAGCTGACCGGTGCGGCCGGCATCGGTCACCTGGTGAAACCAGTAGCGGGCGGACTCGTGCGGCAACACCGCCCAGCTGATGGCGGTCACCCCGACGAAGATCCCGGCCCCGCGGGCGACCGACCGCCAGTCCTTGGCCACCACGAAGGAGAAGAAGAACACCAACGGGGTCAACTTGATGGCCGACGCCAACCCGATCAGCACGCCGCGCCAAGGGGCCCGGACCCGGGTCATGTCCGCCACGATCATCACCATCAGGATGAGATTGATCTGGGCATAGTCCATGTTCGAGCGGACCGGCTCGAGGGCGAGGGTGGCAACCCCGCCGAGCAGGCCGGCCACCGCCAGGGCCCGGCGGGCGGGCAGGGCGAGGGAGGCTTGGATGACCAGGTACATCGCGCCGACGAAGCACACCGCGGAGAGCAGCCACCACACGGTTTCGACGAGGCCCAGGGAGCCGAGGGTCAGTGGGGTGAGGACCAACAGGGCGAAGGGCGTGTAGGTGAATGGCAGCTGATGGACGGTGAAGTTGGCGGTGAACGGCGACCCCCCATGGAGCAGGGCGTTCCCGGCGTCCCGGTACACCCGGAGGTCGAGATGCCAGGAGGGGCCGTAGTGCAGCATGTAGGCGCCCGACACCACCCAGGCAACCACGGCTGCCAAGGCGATCACCTTGGTCGGCATGTGTCGGATGCGATCGACCAACATCGGACGACATCTCCTGAGCTCGTGGAACCGGTTCACTGTTCGGCTTCGTCGGGGTTCTACCCCGGAGGCGGGAGCGGACTCGTCGTCCGCCACCGCCTCCGGTCACATGGTGGGCCGGGAAGGATTCGAACCTTCGAAGGCAGAACCGGCAGATTTACAGTCTGCTCCCTTTGGCCACTTGGGTACCGACCCGCAGACCGGGAAGGATACGCCAAGCTCGGCGCTACTGTTTCTGCATGCCAACCTTCGACATTGTCTCCGAAGTCGACATGCAGGAAGTCCGCAACGCGGTCGACCAAGCCAACCGCGAGGCCGCCACCCGGTTCGACTTCAAGGGCACCGACTCCTCCATCGAGTTGACCGACAAGGAACTGTTGCTGGCCTCGTCCACCGAGGATCGCCTGCGCGCCCTCTACCAGGTTCTTCAGGAGAAAATGGTCAAGCGGGAGGTGTCACTCAAGTCCTTCGAGGTCGGGAAGATCGAAGAAGCCACCCGGGGATCGGCCCGCCAGAAATTGACGATCCAGGCCGGGATCTCCTCCGAACACGCCAAGAAGTTGAACAAGTTCATCAAGGAACTCGGGCTCAAAGGGGTGAGTTCCCAGACCCAGGGCGACCAACTGCGGGTGTCGGGGAAAAAGCGGGACGACCTTCAGGCAGTGATCGCCGCGGCCAAGGCGGAGGATTTCGGCATCCCCCTCCAGTTCATCAACTTCCGCGACTAACTCGCCCCCCGCCGCTTCGCCCTCCACACCGAGCTGCCGAGCAGCCCGGCCACCAGCACCGGCAGCAGAACGGCCGCCCAGGCCCGGGCCCCGTGGTCGACGCAGACCAGGGCCACCAACCCGACCACCAGCACCGCACCCACGAACAATTCGGGGGTGTCACCGATCAGGAACTCCCACCAGAACCGTCCGAACGCCGCCACCATCCGGGACACCGGGTTCCGGGGCGCCACCGCGGGCGTCGGATCAGTCATGGTTGGCGCTCCCCCCGGCACCGGGTAGGAGAGCGCTGATCTTGGCCGCGGAGCCGGGGCGGAGGGAGACCACCAGCGCCCACGCCCCCAGCCCGTAGACGCCGACCAGCACGGGGATGGCGAGGTCGGACCCCGGCCAGTGCACCCCCACCCCCTCCCCCGACCAGAAGGTGCCGAAGCTGACCAGCATCAGCCCCACCCCCATCTTCATGGCGTTCTCCGGGACCGAGGACAACTGCCGGGCCACCGCCGCGCCGACGGCGCCCACCACCACGATGGCGGCGGCGGCGGCGAGCGCGGCCAGTCCGAGATCGTGGGAGGTCGTCCCCAGGGTGATCACCACCACCACCACTTCGAGGCCCTCGAGGAACACTCCCTTGAACGCCACCACGAACGCGGTGGCGTCACGGCCGCGGCCGGCACCGGTTCCGGACAGCTCCTCGACGTGTCGGGCGAAGATGGCGTCCTCGTCGTGCTTCGCCTTCAACCCCGACGCCCGCAGCACCGCTTTACGAAGCCACTGCAACCCGAAGACCAGGAGGAGTCCTCCAACCACCAGCCGCAGGGTGCCGAGCGGCACATAGCGGACGATGGCCGGGCCGAGCGCCACCACCAGGGCGCCGAGCACCAGCAGGGCCACCGCGGTGCCCTCGAGGGCGGACCTCCATCCCCGGGTGGACCCGACCGCCACCACGATGGTGAGGGCTTCCACCATCTCCACCGCACAGGCCAAAAAGACGGCCACGGCCAACACAATGCTGCCACTGTGCACAGTGGTGGTGGCAATCACTGCGAATCAGACCGCTTCGACCAGCTCGTCGAGCTCTTCGAGCGGGTGCACCTTGAACAACCGGTTGAAGAGGAGGAACTTGAGCACCCAGAAGATGGCAAACGACATCACGTTGGCAAACAGCACCACCAGCGTCTGTTCGAAGTGGCCGAGATGGTGCTCGGTCCCCAGATGCTTGGCCACCGCCGCGCCGCCGATGGACACCACGATGCCGATCGCCGACAACGCCCAGAAGGGAACGATCTCCTTCATCAGGTGGGACCGCCCGCGCTTCTTCCACACCCAACTTCGATTGAGGTAGTAGGAGGGCACGGTGGCCACCGCGTTGGCGAACACCGTGCTGCCGATCTCGCCCCAGAAATGAAAGACGCCGAACACCAGGGCCAGGGTGCCGAAGGACACCGCGGTAGAGACCACCGAGACCATGGTGTAACGAAAGAGGTGCTTCGCTTCGGGCGTCTCCCGTTTTTGCCACAGGTGTTCAGCCCGGGTGAGGACGGAAGTCATTGGGTCAACCTTACTCGTAACCAATCCGTAATATTTGGCGTCGCCTCCGCGGCCGGCGGTCGATTTTGCACTCAGAGACCGTTCGACTTCGCCACGCTGCCCAACCAGGCCGCACTCGGTTTGGGCCGGCGCGCAAAGGTCTGGCGGTCTACCTCCACGATCCCGAATGTCGGCCGGTAGCCCAGAACCCATTCGAAGTTGTCGAGCAGGCTCCAGTAGGTGTACCCCCGCACGTCGATCCCGTCATCGAGGCAGCGGCGCACCCCGGCCAGGGCGCGGGCCACGTAGTCGATGCGGGCGTCGTCATCGTCGGTCCCGACACCATTCTCGGTGACCAGGACCGGCAACTCTCCGGTCTTCATCCAGGCCCGGCGGATGGTTCCCTCCAGGGCTTCGGGGTAGTACTCGTAGCCCATCTGGGTGGTGGGAACCCCGGGCTCGGGCCCCAGTGGACCGTCCGGGCCGACCCGGGAGCGGGTGTAGGTCTGCACGCCGATGAAGTCATCCCCTTGGGTGGACTCCAGAAACACGTCCTCGGAGGGGCGGCGAAGCCGCTCCACCCATTCCTCTCCCCCCGGCAGGGTCTGAAAGTCGGTCATCGACACGGTCAGGCCGACCGGGAACTGACCCGGCCCGGAACGGATGGCCTCGACCGCGGCCCGGTGGGCAGCCACCAGGGCATCGTTGACCTTCGCCCGCCGGTCGCGGTCGCGCACCCGGGGCGGGAAGATGCCGTGGCGCCACCCCATGGTGGCCACCACATTCGGTTCGTTGATGGTCCCGGCCATGCCGATGAGATCCCCGAGATGACCAGTGACCTGTTCGCAGTAGCGGGCGAAGCGATCCACCGCCTGAGGGGCTTCCCAAGTGCCGGCGGCGGCCAACCAGCGCGGATGGGTGAAGTGGTGATACGTCACCATCGGGACGAGGTCGTGCTCCTGGCAGGTGGACAGCATCCGTCGGTAGTGATCGAGTGCCGACCGGGAGAACTCGCCCTCTTCCGGCTCGATCCGGCTCCACTCCAGGGAGAACCGGTAGAAGCCGAGCCCGAGGTCGGCGACCAGCGCGATGTCCTCGGGATAGCGGTGGAACGAATCGCAGGCATCGCCGCTCCGATCGACACAACCCGAAGTCGGGTCGTGTTCGAACTCCCACCAGTCATTGTTGACGTTGCCGCCTTCGATCTGGTGGGCAGCCGTGGCCGTCCCCCACTGGAACCCGTCAGGAAAGGAGATGGCGGCCATGGGTCGCCACCGTAGCGGGGACGACCCGAACACACCTGGCAGGATGGTCCGGTGAGCGACGCACTCGACTTCCTCGTCAACCTTCTCGACCTCGAGCCCATCGAAGTCAATATCTTCCGCGGGGTCAGCCCCAACGAGGACCGGCAGCGGGTATTCGGGGGCCAGGTCGCCGCCCAGGCCCTCATGGCGGCCGGCCGGACGGTCGAAATTGGCCGGGTCCACTCCCTCCACGCCTACTTCCTGCGACCCGGCGATCCGACGGTTCCCATCCTCTACGAGGTGGACCGGATCCGGGACGGGCGGTCGTTCACCACCCGTCGGGTGGTCGCCATCCAGCACGGGCGGGCCATCTTCAACATGTCGGCCTCGTTCCATGTCGACGAACCCGGGCTGTCCCACCAATTCCCGATGCCCGACGTCCCGCCGCCCGAGGACCTCGAGTCGTTGGATGTCCGGCTCGAGCCCTACCGGGACCTGATGGGTGACTGGTTCTCCCGTCCCCACCCCATCGAGCAGCGCCACATCGGCGACCTGCCCTTCATCCACCGGGAGGGGGGTGAGCCGGCCCAGCGGCTCTGGATCAAAGCCGACGGGAAGATCCCCGACGATCCCCATCTGCACACCGCCATCGCCGCCTACGCCTCGGACATGTCGTTGTTCGACACCATGCTCGCCCCCCACGACGTGCGGTGGGACAGCCCGGACTTCATGGGCGTCAGCCTCGACCACTGCATGTGGTTCCACCGGCCGGTCCGGGCCGACGAGTGGCTGCTCTACGACATGGACTCCCCGACCGCCTATGGCGCCCGCGGCCTGGCTCGGGGTTTCATGTTCGCCCGGGACGGCGAGTTGGTTGTGTCTATGTGCCAGGAAGGGCTGATGCGGTTGGCCGAGCGCAAACCCAAGCCGGCCGGCTGAAGGTCAGCGGTCGCTCATCCCCACGTAGTTGCGCTCGGGGGGGCCGATGTACAGCTGGCGGGGCCGGGCGATCTTGGAGTCCTGATCGAGCATCTCCTGCCAGTGGGCCAGCCACCCGGCGGTCCGGGGGATGGCGAACAGCACCGGGAACATCTCCAGGGGGAAGCCCATCGCCTGGTAGATGAGCCCCGAGTAGAAGTCGACGTTGGGGTAGAGCTTGCGGGAGATGAAGTACTCGTCGGAGAGGGCGATCTCCTCGAGCTTGAGGGCGATGTCGAGCAGGGGGTTCTTCCCGGTGATCTCGAACACCTCATCGGCAGTCTTCTTGATGATCTTGGCCCGGGGGTCGTAGCTCTTGTAGACCCGGTGTCCAAAGCCCTGCAGCCGACCGTGCCCGGCCTTCACCGAGGCCACAAACGGCTCGACATTGTCGAGGGTGGCGATCTCGGTCAGCATCTTGATCACGGCCTCGTTGGCCCCGCCGTGTCGCGGCCCGTAGAGGGCGGCGGCCGCGGCGGCGGTGGCGGAGTAGGGGTCGGCGTGGGAGGAACCGACCACCCGCATGGCGGTGGTCGAGCAGTTCTGCTCGTGATCGGCGTGGAGGATGAAGAGGATGTCCAGCGCCCGGGCCAGGGCCGGGTTGGCGTCGAAGCGGGGCTCGGCGGTCTTCCACATCATCGAGAGGAAGTTGGAGGCGAATTCGAGCGAGTTGTCGGGGTAGACGAAGGGCATGCCCACGCTGAACCGGTGGGCGGCGGCGGCCAGGGTCGGCATCTTGGCGATGAGCCGGACGATCTGCTTGTTCCGGGACTCGATGTCGAAAATATCCTTGGCATCGAGGTAGAAGGTGGACAGGGCGGCTACCGCGGAGACCAGCATGCCCATGGGATGGGCGTCGTAGTGGAACCCGTCGAGGAAGCGCTTCCGTACGTTCTCGTGGATGAAGGTGTGATGGGTGATGTCGTGCCGCCAGACGTCGTACTGCTCCGACGTCGGGAGCTCGCTGTTCAACAGGAGATAGGCCACCTCCAAGAAGTTCGAACTCTCGGCCAGCTGCTCGATCGGGTAGCCCCGGTACCGGAGGATCCCGGCCTCCCCGTCGAGATAGGTGATGGCACTTTCACAGGCGGCGGTGGAGACGAACCCGGGGTCGTAGAACCACACTCCCGGCAACAGCTTGGACCAGTCCTCCGCCGCGATTCCGCCATTTTGAAACGGGATCTCGAGCGACTCGCCGGTGCGGTTATCGGTGATGGTGATGCTTTCGGCCACTGATCTCAAGCCCTTCTGCCCTACGGCTCTTTTGTCGTCAATTGCCGATCCTAGATGGTCGCCTCCGGGCTTCCGTCACCGGGTCATCCCGAGCCCGGGTGCGACCGGATCAGCCCACGATCCGCAGCAGGAACTGCTGGGAGGTTCCGGCCAGGTTGGCTTGGCCGGTAGGCGGATTCAGGGTGATGGTGAGCGTGTAGTTGTGGCCGCTGGCCACCGTGAGCGCCGGAAAGGACAGGGCCTGGGATTGGCCCGCCAGGGTGGTGACCGTGGTCCGAGCCGACGATCCCGAGGCACCGGCCGGCGGGGGACCGGTCCCGGGGGCATCGACCAGCACCAGGGTCTCGGTCACTGTCACCTTGGACTCGTTCACCGTCCCGCAGTTGGTGACCGTCACCAACGGGGTGACCGAACCGGTCGGCGGCAGGATGGTCGGAGTCGGGCCCGCCACCGTCGAGGTCGGATTCGGCGGATTGCACGAGGTGGCGATGGTGCCGGAACCGGCCGGGTCGTTGGGGGTGGCGGAAGGGACGGCGGGAGGGGCGAGGCCGACCGCGGTGATCACCATCTGGTGGAACGGGACCAGCGCCACCGCGGCGTTGAGCAACGCCGCGCTGTTGCCGAGTTGGACCGCGCTGAGCGGGCTCCCCGACGGCGCCCACACCGAGGCGGGCACCCGGATCGGACCGGCGCCCGGTACCTTCCCCTGTCGAAGTCGGCGGGCCCAGGCGGCGTAGGCGCGATCGGCCTGCTCGATCCGGGTGCCGGCGGCGGCGAGCTGCTGGGAGGCCTGGGACACGGAGATGACCGCCGACGGCTGGGCCGAGGAAGTGGTCGTCGTGGTCGGCGCGCCGGCGATGGGTAGGGGCGACATCCCGAGCAGCTGGTCGATGGTGGCCACCACGCTGGCCACCGCCGCCGCCCGTTCCTCCAGGATGGCGGTGAACTGGCTGGCGACATCGTCGGTAGGCGACGGCGGGCTCAGTGCCCGGGCCTGGGCGGCCTCTTGCGAGGCGGCGGACGTGGCCACATCGAGCCCCTGCTGGATCTCACCGCGAGCCGTGTTCGGCAGCGGCTGGTTGGGGATGTTCGGCGCGGTGTAGATCACCGCGGCCAGCCGGGCGCCCGACTGGTTGGAGGCGTTTACCACCCGGGAGGCCAACGCCGCGTAGCCCTGATCGGTCCTTTGCCGATAGGGCGCCGACTGGGCATGGATCTCGACCACCGACCCGATGACCAGCACCCCGAGCACCGCCACGACGAGGGAAATGGTGATGATCTGGCCCACCGATCGACGCCTGGGCCTTCGGCCCCGTCTGCGGCGTCGAGCTCTCGGCATCCCGACGACGATAGTGCCGGTCTAGATGGCCGAGCCCTGAGCCTGGCCGGATACCGCACCCACCAGTTGCTCCACCTCTTGAATAGCCAGGCGAAGATCGGGCACTTCGCGCTGGATCGCGGTGGCTCCCCGCAGGAACAGGAACACGCAGCGGGACACCGGGCGTCCGAGGGCCCGCTCGACAGCCAGTGAGTAGGTGGCTCCCTGGAGCCGGTAGCGATGCATCACCCGGGCGAGTTCCTCGTCGTCACGGACCGCGTCGGTCTTGTAGTCGACCACGGTGTACCCGTCAGGAGTTTCGATCAGCAGGTCGATGATCCCTTCGATCACCGGGCCATCCGGTTCATCGGTGGCCGGTGCACCGATGTACATCTCCCGCCAGTACCGGCCGCCACTCACCGCCTGGGTGACTATCTCCGAGCCCAGCGCCGCCCGCACCAGCCGGGTTATCTCTGCGCTCCGGGAGTCGATGCCTTCGACCACGGCCTGGGTCTCGGCCAGGCGGTCCACCTCCGCCCCGCTGGCCAGGTCCACCGTCTGGAGTACCGCGTGCACCGCCCGACCGATGGAGGTGCCGGCCCGGCCCCGCCGCCAGGGAGCCCGGTCGACGTCCGGATCGTCTTTGGCCACCCGGTTCTGGTCGCCGGGTTCGGCGGCCTGGTGTTCATCGGCGAGCCCGGCGATGGTAGTGGCGGCCAGCGTGCGCGATCGGGATCCCGAGGTCACCAGGCGCTGGTGCGCGGTGATCCATTCCGATCGCCGGGACCGGGTATCGAGTTCATCGTCGTGGGCGGGGACCGGAGGGTCGTCGCCCTCGGAGAGCATCGGCAGGCCGGCATCGGCCACCACCGGCTCGAGCCGTCGGGACAGGGTTCGATGTCCGTCGCAGAGCGGTGCCAGTTGGGCGGCGTGACCGCGACTGCCCGCCTTGTGATGGAGGGCGACGACGAGGTAGTCACGGGCCCGGGTGGCGGCCACGTACAGCAATCGGAGCTCCTCGGCTTCCTCCATCACCTTCTCCCGGGCGGCCAACTCGGCGTATCCGGCGGTGGCGATCCCGCTCTTGATCTTCATTTCCGGGCCGTCGCCGCCCCACAGCACCTTCACCCCCGAGTCGCTCGGGGGGCGGCGGTTGAGAGCGGTGAGGAAGACGATGGGGAACTCGAGCCCTTTGGCGCCATGCACCGTCATCACCCGTACCGCATCGTTATCCATCTCCGGGAGCACCACCTCCCGGGCCCGCACGTCCTGGCGGCGCTGCACGTCGACCCAGGCCAGATAGCGGCGAAGATCGCCCCCATCCACATCGGTGAACTGGCGGGCCTGGTCGGCTACGAATCGGAGTCGTCTCCACACGTCCCGGGAGCGGCGCTGATCGAGGGCCAACTCGAGCAGCCGGCGTTCCTCGATGACCCGCTCGACGAGGGCGCTGACACTGCTCCACCATCGATGTTGGTGCAACCCATGGAGGGCGGCCATCCCCCGCACCACCGGCCCCGTCTCGTCCAGCGAAACCGGTGGCTGCCGTCGGTAGTCCCACCGCCCACCGGCGTGGCGGAATGCCAACAAGTCGTCGTCACCGCACCCGAACGCCTCGGATCGAAGTGCCGTCACCGTCGATACCTGGTCGGTGGGATCGTCGATGGCCCGCAGGATGGTGAGGAGGTCGCCGACCTCGGGAGCCTCGTAGACCAGCGAGCTCGATTCCAGTCGGTAGGGCACGCCTTCGGTGTCGAACGCCTGCTGCAGCACCGGCAGCCCGGTTCGGGTCGGGATCAGGATGGTGATGTCCGACAAGCGGGCCGGAGCCCCCCAGTCGCCGACCGGCCATTTCTCCTCCCGGATACGCCGGACGGTGGCGGCGATCTCCGCCGCCTCCTCGGCCCGGACCTCATCGATCCCCTGGGCGTCGATCGGACCCCCGAGCAGGATCACCGGTGGAGACCCGTCGGTCGTCTCGAACGGGAGGAACCGTTCGGCCTGCAGAGGTTGGTAGGCGGCTTGGGTCCCATCCACCGGGTCATCGAACAATTCGCCGAAGACGGTGTTTATCCAGTCGATGATCCCCGGGACCGACCGGAAGTTTGCCGTCAGCGCCACCCGGTCGGCCCGGCGGCGGTCCCGGACCTCGAGGAAGAGCCCGATGTCCGCCCGCCGGAATCGGTAGATGGCCTGCTTCGGATCCCCCACGAAGAAGAGTCGGCCCGGCTCCACCGGGAGCTCGCTCCACCGAACCTCGCCAGGCCCGGATTCGCCGCCTCCGTTGGCAATCCGGAAGGCCATCTCGGCCTGGATGGGGTCGGTGTCCTGAAACTCGTCGATGAGGAGCCGCGGGTACTGATGGTGCAGGGCGACCCGCACCCCGGCATCCTTCCGGATCAACTCCACCGCCCACACCAGCAGGTCGTGGAACTCCAGTCGTCCGTCCCGTTTCCGGTCGTTGGCACTGTTGACGGTGAATCTCGTGACGGCCGGGACCAGGCCGGCGAGCGCATCGGAGATCACTCCGGCCACCAACGTCCGTCGGGCCTCCTCGGCGCCGGCCAGAAGACCCCTCACCTCGGCGACCGGGTCTGGCCAGTTGCCCTTCTGCCCCCGGCTGCAGGTCAGCCTGGGCGGGTCGACCAGTAATTCGAGGATCTCGAGCCCGGAGGTCGTCT
Organism: Acidimicrobiales bacterium; assembly: GCA_035948855.1. Taxonomy (GTDB): domain Bacteria; phylum Actinomycetota; class Acidimicrobiia; order Acidimicrobiales; family RAAP-2; genus DASZIT01. The sequence goes on from DASZIT010000014.1 coordinate 29,949, forward strand.
CCCGGAGGGCCGACCCGAATCCGGCCAGGCCCTCGATGTGGATGAGCAGCTTGTCGTCACTGCAGGTACAGGTCTCCGCGGCGACTTGGGCGGCGTCGAGGGCATTCAGGATCGACGAGGGATCAATGTCGCCCAGGGCCGGATCGCCGGGTTGGGCGCCGACCAGGAGGTCCCAGTTGTCATGGCAGAGACCGGTCAGCGTGCGGAGGTGGTCGAGCCTCACCCCACAGACCAAGAGCCGGCGGAGGAGGTCGGCGAGACCCGGGTCCTCCAGGAGCTGGTCCACGAAGCCTTCCCACCGATCGTCGAAGGCCACCGCCGAGCGACCCTCGTCGAGCACCTCGAAGCTGGGGGGGAGTCCGGCCTCGAAGGGATGGGCGGCCAGGATCCGCTGGGCGAACCCGTGCAGGGTGCAGATCGCCGCACCGTCGATCTCGTCGAGGGCAGCCCGGGCCCGGACTCGACGTTCGGAGCTGTCGGCGCCGGTGCTGGCCCGTTCGAGGGCTTCGTAGACCCGGTCACGGAGTTCGGCCGCCGCCGCATCGGTGAAGGTGATCGCCGCCACCTGGTCGATGGTCGCCTCACCCGAGGCCACCAGTTCGAGGATCCGGGCCACCAGAGCGGTGGTCTTTCCGGTGCCGGCACCCGCCTCGACGAACTGGCTGGCGTCGAGGTGGGAACGTATCTCCTCCCGGGCGGCGTGGTCGGGCGGAGCCGCCAGCGCGGGCGGCGCAATGGCAGTCATCGAACCGCCCCGGTGTCCTCGGCCAGCGCCACATACTCCTCCAACCCGGGAGCGCGCCGGATCCGGGCCCACGAGTCCTGGCGGTTCCCCGGGCACATGGCCTGGAAGCTGCAGTAGGTGCAGTTGGTGTCGTTCTTCCCGGGTCGAGCCGGGAACATGCCGGCGTCGATCCCGTCGACCAACACCGAGACCACCTCGCCGAACCGGTCGAGGACCGGGTGGTCGAGTTGATAGGCGACCGGAGTGAACTTCCCGGTGTCGCTCACGAACCAGTAGGCCACCCGGACCGGCCCGTCCCCGATCCGGCTCCGGGCGGCCAACCCGTAAAGAGGCAACTGGAGTTTCCGCCCGCTGAGGACCGGATCGTCGGCCAGGCCATCGATGTCCCGGGCCGCGCCGGTCTTGTAGTCGGTCACCGACAGCGACCCATCCGACGCCATGTCCACCCGGTCGACATAGCCCTTGAAGTTGACAGTGCGGCCGTCGGGAAGCCGGAGCTCGACCGGCCGGCCATGACCAGGGCCGAACGCGAGCTCCACCCGTTCGGGTATCCATCCGCCTTCCGCCCGGTAGTCGTCGTCCAGTTTCAGGAATCGGTGGAGCTCTCGTTCGATGGAGGTCCGGGCCAGATCCCACAGCAACTGCCGGCCCACCAGCCCCCGGTCCTCGTAGGTCCGGAACACCTGGTCGGCAATTTCTCCCATCCGGGCGCGGTCGTCCGGCGACCACGGTTGCCCGGGTCGGATGCGCTGTTCGCGGGGAAGGGAAAGCTGGGTGCCGATGAAGCGTTCGAGGATCTCGTGCATCATCAGGCCCCGGTGAGCCGGGTCGATGGTGATCACCTCCTCGGGGCTCTCGCGCTCCTCGATACGCAGCACCTGTTGCATCAGGTAGCGCCGGGGGCAGGCGGCGTAGGTCTCGAGACTGGTCGCCGACACCGCCGCGAACGAGGTCGGGGACGGAATGTCGACATCGGCGATCCGGCCGTCGAAGCGGGTGAAGCGGTTCGAGCCGCGGCTCCGGTGAACCTCGAGACCGCTGCCCAGGGTGGCGTCGACGTCGGCCAGAAAATGAGTGGCGAGGTCCCTACCGCGCTCACGCCATCGAAGGAGCGAGCGAAGATCCCGGTCGGCTTCCGACATCGGCTCTCCGCCGTTCAGGACCGCGTCGGTGAAGGAGGGGACAATGGAAAAGGAATCGATCGGGTCCAGTTCCGCGACATCCCGGCTGTACAGGCGGTGGTCCGATCCCTCCAGCGCGCCAAGGGTGTCGAGCAGCCACCGGGAGGGTCGGAGCTCGCCGCCTCGACGCTGATCGCCGCGGGCGAACGAAAGCACCCGCTCCGGCGCGGTGGCCAGGCCGGCCAGATAGTCACGGTAGGCATCGTGGCGACGGCCACCCCGTAGCGGGATGTCGTCACCGGCGGCCACCCGCTCGTCGTCGGGAAGCAGCGCGTCGTCGCCACCCCGGGCCGGAAACCTGCCGTCGACCATGCCCAGGATGAACACGGTGTCGAAGTCGAGGCCGGCGAGCAGGCTGATGGGCCCGACCAGCACGCCGGTGCCGAAACGGGAAGTCTGCGGCGCGGTTTCTTCCAACTCGGAGGTGAGCGCCGAGCGGAAGGTGGAGCGATCGGGTGCCCCGTCCAGCCGGTCGAGAACCCGGAGTCCGGCCAGGGCGGATCGCACTGCGATGAGGGCCTCCTCCTCATCGGTCGGCCATTCCTCGCCGCGTTCCGCCGGTCGTCCGACGTAGAAATCGAGGAGGGCATCGGCCCAGTCCACCCATCCCGCCCACGAACCGGGGGCCGCCTCGAACCGTTCGGCCAGGTCGTCGACGAAGCTGCCCAGTTCGGCCGCCTGACGCAGTTCCGTCCGGAGGCGGGGGACGGTCCCCGGCGCGGCGTCGATCCCGTCGTGCCCATCGAGCCCGCTGAGGCGGAGGGCCCGCTCCTCGAGGTAGGCGTCGAGATGACGCCGCCAACTCTGCAGTCCGGTGGTGACCCCGGCCTCCCGGGAGATCAGGTCCCAGGCGGTGGCCTCCACCGGCTTGCCATTGCCACTGCGCCGCGGACCCCCGGCCACCCAGGCCATGACCTCGGCGCGCCGCCATCCCCGTTCGCAGAGCTCGAAGGCGCCGAGGAGGGTGCGGCCGGCAAAGGTGGATGCCAAGGTGCGGGTGCCGACCCCGCTGCTGGGAATCCCGGCCGCGGCCAGCGTCTCTCCGATCAGCCGCTCATAGGTTCCGGAGCCACCGTGGACGATGGCCATCCGTTCGAACCGGGTGCCGGTCCGGCGGCGGGCCATCAGCTCGCGGGCCACGACCCGGACCTCGGTGTCGGCGGTCGGAGCACTGATCACCGCGGTGCCGGTGAGGAGTGGGGCCCCGCCGCCGAACGCCGGGGCCGCCGATGGTTGGCCGTCGCCGAGCAGGCGGGCCGCCATCTCCCGGGAGGTGGCATCGGCTGACAGATCCCCGGTGACCCCGAGGATCACCACCACCGGCTGGACGGTCGCCAGCGCCGCGACCAGACGCCGATCGTGGAAGGGGAGCCGGGACGGCAGATACACGACCACCAGTTCGGCGACCGGAGCACCGGAGCCGTCGCCATCGGTGGCCGAAATCGCCTCGATGGCGAGATCGGTCCGGCGGCCGTCGTCGATCCAGTCTTGACGTAGCCGGTCCTCCATCATCTCGACCAGGGCCACGACCTCTGCCGCCCGGCCTCCCCCGGCGATGAGCCGGCGGCGAGTGGTCGCCGACACCCCACTCAGATCCCGGTACAGCCTGACCAGTGACCGTGCCGTGCCCGGATGATCCCGCGCCGGGCCGAGGACGTTGGTGCGGGCCGCCGCCAATGTCATCCGGGCCACCGCGCGTACGACGGTCTCTGTCGCCGGAAGCGCGCCGTCGTCCGACCGTCTCGACCCGGCCAGGTCGACGGCCAGGCGGGGAAGAGTGGTGAAGCGGAGGTTGGCCACACCGAGCCGATCGGTGGACGGTGCCGGGCCCAGGTCACCCGAGGCCAGGAGCCGGCGGACCCCAAGTCCGGTGATTCCCCGGGGGACCACCACGGTGACCGGGGCGAGGGGGTCTCCCTGCTGGGCGAGGGCAATCTCGTCGCGCAGGGCGCAACTCGCCTCCCGACCGAACGGTACAAACCGGATGTCCAAGCCCATGGAGACACCCTAAATTTCGGGTGTGACACCGCCTCTGAAGTGGGAGGGAGGGGCCGGACAGCCGATCAGATGATGTCTTGGTGAGGTGAGGACCTGTCTTCGTCGTCGCGGTGCCTCACGCCGGGGTCCGGCATCGGCAGGCGGTGGACGAAGGGGGGATCGATGGCCGGGGCGGCGAGCTCCGGAGATTGAAGAGCGCGGGTAGTGGCCTCGATCGAGTCGGGCTGCAGCAGTTCCTTGGCCCCACCCCCGACTCCCATCTCGACGAAGCGGCGGGCGGTGACCAGGACCCGGCTTTCGAGCGACCCAACCGCTTTGTTGTAGGCCAGCACCGCGCTGCTCAGCCCCTTGCCCACCCCGGCTACATGGTCGCCCAATACCGAGAGACGTTGGTAGAGCTCGGTCCCCAGTTGCTGGACCTCCCGGGCATTCTCGGCCAGCGTGTCCTGCTGCCAGCCGTAGGCGACGGTCCGGAGGAGGGCGATCAGCGAGGTGGGGGTGGCCAGCAACACATTGTTGGCCGCCGCGTGCTCCATCAGGCCCGGCTCGTGTTCGAGCGCGGCGGTCAGCAGCGGATCGCCGGGGATGAAGGCGACCACGAACTCGGGGGACGGATCCACCCGTTTCCAGTACTCCTTCTTGGCCAACTGGTCGATGTGGGCTTTCAGCTGGCGCCCGTGGCTGGCCAGGTGGGCGCGGCGAACGGTTTCGTCATCGGCCTCATTGGCATCCAGGAATGCCTGCATCGGGACCTTGGCATCGACCGCCACGTTCATCCCGCCGGGGATATGGACCACCATGTCCGGGCGCAGCCTCCCCCCATCGGCGTCCGAGGTGACCTGTTCGTCGAAATCACAGTGCGCCAACATCCCGGCCATCTCGACCACCCGGCGCAGCTGCAACTCACCCCACTGGCCGCGGGACTGCGGGGCCCGCAGGGCCTTGACCAGATTGCCGGTCTCCTTCTGCAGGTGCTCGTGCGACGTCGACAGGTGCTTCATCTGTTCGGTGAGGGTGGTGTACGCCCCCTTGCGCTCGACCTCCAGGCGCTGCATGCCCGCGTCGTACTTGCCCAGCTGCTCCCCGATCGGCTTCAGGAGCTGCTCGATGGCCACCTGCCGTTTGGCCAGCTCGCCCTCGGCGGCTTCCCGGGTCTCCTTCAGCTTGGTGTCGGCCAACTGGAGGAATTGCTCGTTGTTCTTCTGCAGGGCGGCGGTCGACAGTCGGGCGAATTCCCCGGTCAGCTGCTGCCGGGTCTCGTCGAAGCTCGCCGCCCTCTCCTCGGCCGCCCGGCGTTGGTGGTCGAGTTCGGTGGTGAGCCGGACCGTGTCCGAACGGCTGGTGGCCAGGTGTTGCTGGAGACCAGCGACTTCGCTGGTGAGGCGCTGATTGGCCCCGATGGCGTCCTCGAGCCGGGCTTCGGCGGTGCGGGCCGAAGCCACCCGGCCGGACCGCACCAGCAGACCGACCGCCACCCCGAGGGCGGCTCCGGCCAGGAGTCCGATGATCAGTCCGACGGTCATGATCGGGGCTCCGGCGGGGCCGAAAGCGTCCGAATCCGTGAGCTTCTGTCCATGATTTCAAGGGTAACGGGGGGGTGTGACACCGCCGTGGATGGCCCCCCATCACCTCGGATCCCATCGTGGCAACATGGATCCATGCACCGGGTGGTCATTGTCGGCGCCGGATTCGGCGGACTCTCGGCCGCCCGGGCCCTGGCCAAGAAGCCCGTCGAGGTCACCGTGGTCGACCAGCGGAACTTCCACACCTTCCAGCCACTGCTCTACGAGGTGTCGACCGCCGGGCTCGACCCCGCCGACGTGGCCTACCCGGTCCGGGCCATTTTCGGGCGCACCCCCAATGTGACGTTCCGGTACGCCACCGTCGAAGGGGTCGACTGGGATGCCCGGATGGTGCGCCTCGAAGGTGACGACCCGTTGCCGTTCGACTCGATCATCCTGGCCACCGGGGCCATCGCCAAGTTCTTCGGGATCCCCGGCGCTCAGGAGTTCACCTTCCCGCTGTACACGCTGGCCGATGCCCGCATCCTGCGGGACCATCTGCTCCGGCGCCTCGAGGAGGTAGACGCCCACCCGGAGTTGATCGATGACGGCACCCTCAGCTTCGTGGTGGTGGGCGGTGGACCGACCGGGGTGGAGGTGGCGGGGGCGCTGGCCGAGCTGCTCGACGTCTCGGTTCGCCATGACGGTTTCAAATTCGACCGGGCCCAGGCCAAGATCATCGTCGTCGACGGGCTCAACCGGCTCCTCACCCCGTTCAAGCCGTCGGCATCCAGCTATGCCGCCGACACCCTCCGGCGTCGCACCGTGGAGTTGCGGCTCGGCCGGATGGTCAAACAGATCACCCCCACCTACGTCGAGCTCGACGACGGCTCCCGCATCCCCACCCGCACGGTGGTGTGGGCCGGCGGCGTCACCGTCGACGGCACGGTGGCTTCCGGCTTGGGTGCCCTCGCCGACCGCAGTGGCCGTCTGGTGGTGCGTGCCGACCTGGCGCTTCCTGACCATCACCAGGCGTACGCCATCGGCGATGCCGCCGCCGTCCCCTGGGGCGAGGACCGGCCGGGAACCACCTGTCCCCAGCTCGCCCAGGTTGCCATCCAGTCCGGCAAACACGCCGCCGAGCAGATCGTCAACCGGGTGAAGGGGAAGCCCACCCTTCCCTTCCGCTACAACGACAAGGGCACCATGGCCACCATCGGCCGTCGCGCCGCCATCGCCCAGTTCCCCAGCGGGATGGTCATCCGGGGCACCTTGGGTTGGTTGTCCTGGCTCGGCCTCCACCTCGTCTACCTGATCGGATTTCGCAACCGGATCACCGTGTTGGTGAACTGGTCGTTCCGGTACCTGTCCTGGACCTCCGGGCCCCGCATCATCGTCACCGACGAGATGGTCAGGGCCGAGCCCGTCGAAGACGACCACCGCCTCGACCAGCCGGCGCATCAACCGGAGACGGTGGACAGCCCGGCCTGATCGATTTGGGCCAAACCCCGTAGAATGATCCATCCCGCCGGAGTACCGTGGACGCATGGACGACGCACTGGCTCAGATCGACCGCCAGGTTCTCCAGCTGTTTGCCATGGTCGGAGAAAACGTGGCCGGTGCCACCCACGCGCTGTTGTCAGGCGACCGGGAGGCGGCCAAGGCGCTGGCCGACCGGGACGAAGTGGTCGACAGCCTGTATCGGGAGATCGAGCACCAGACCATGGACCAGCTGACCGCCGGTCGCATCGAATCACCCGACGACCTCTACTTTCTGGTCACCGTCCTCCGGATGCTCCCCGACCTCGAACGCAACGGTGACCTCGCCGAACACGTAGCCCGGCGGGCCGCCCGCGGTCTCGGCACCGAGTTGTCGGCGCGCAGCCGGGGCCTGGTCGAGCGGATGGGCGAGGTGGCCATCCACATGTGGCGGGCCACGGCCAACGCCTATGCCGATCGGCTCACCACCGCCGCGTCGGTGGTGGACACCCTCGACGACGAGATGGACGATCTCCACGTCAGCCTCACCGTCGAAGTGGTGGCCGGGACCATGCCCCTCCCGGTGGCGGTGGAGCTCGCCATGGTCGCCCGGTTCTACGAGCGGTTCGGCGACCACGCGGTGAACCTGGCCAGACGGGTGGCGGGACTCGCTGCCGCCGCTCCGTTCTCCAACGTCAGCTGAGGGCCGCGGCCTCTATCATTGCCTCGTAACCACGGTGGTTGCTCAAGGAGCAACGGTGAAGACACCCATGGAGTTGACTCAGTTGTTCCGGGACAGGGGTCTCAAGGTGACACCCCAACGCCAGTGCATCTTCCGGATCCTGCACGACGACGGGTCTCATCCGACCGCGCATTCGGTCTTCCAGTCCGCCTGTGAGGAGATCCCGACGATCTCGTTGCGCACCGTCTATCAAACCCTCAACGACCTGGTGGCGCTGGGGGAGATCCAGCAGGTCGACGTAGGGACAGGCGCGGCTCGCTTCGACCCCGCGAGAGGCACCCACCATCACCTGGTGTGCATCAACTGCGGGGCGATGCGCGACGTCCATTCCGACCTACATGGCCTGCACCTCCCGGTGCGCCAGCATCAGGGCTTCACCATTTCCGGCGCCGAAGTCATCTTCCGGGGCCTGTGCGCCAAGTGTTTGCAAGTAACCAGCCATCAGACAAAAACCGCGAGAGAGAAAGAGTAGGAGGACCGACCGTGTCTGACAGAGGCAGCGACAGCGAGAGCCCAGCCATCCCGTCTCCGATTCCCAAGCCGCACCGGCCCATGTCGAACCGGGACTGGTGGCCGAATCAGCTGGACCTCTCGATTCTCCACGAGCACTCGCCCCTGTCCGATCCGATGGGCGAGGGGTTCAACTACAAAGAAGAGTTCAAGGCCCTCGACGTCGAAGAGCTCAAGCAGGACATCTTCTCGGTGATGACGACGTCGCAGGACTGGTGGCCCGCTGACTACGGCCACTACGGGCCGCTCTTCATCCGGATGACCTGGCACGCGGCCGGCACCTATCGCATCGCCGATGGCCGGGGTGGCGGCGGCGAAGGTGCCCAGCGTTTCGCCCCCCTGAACAGTTGGCCCGACAACGGAAACCTCGACAAGGCGCGCCGGTTGCTCTGGCCGGTCAAGCAGAAGTACGGCCGCAAGGTCTCCTGGGCCGACCTGATCATCTTTGCCGGCAACTGTGCCTACGAATCGATGGGATTCAAGACGTTCGGTTTCGGCTTCGGGCGGCCCGACATCTGGGAGCCCGACGAGATCTTCTGGGGCTCGGAGGACACCTGGCTCGGTGACGAGCGCCACGGCACCGGCGGGGAGATCGAGGGGCCCTTGGGCGCCGATCATCTGGGCCTGATCTACGTGAATCCGCAAGGGCCGGGCGGCAACCCGGATCCGCTGGCGGCGGCGAGTTACATTCGAGAGACCTTCCGCCGGATGGCCATGAACGACGAGGAGACCCTGGCGCTCATCGTCGGCGGCCACACGTTCGGCAAGGCCCATGGCGCGGTCGGTGAAGAGTACGCCGGTCCCGAGCCCGAAGGTGCCCCCCTCGAGGAGCAGGGCTTTGGCTGGCGAAATACCTTTGGCACCGGCATGGGTGACGACACGCTGACCAGCGGGATCGAGGGTGCCTGGACCAACGAGCCGACGAAGTGGGACAACGGGTTCCTGGACAACCTGTTCGCCTACGATTGGGAGCTCACCGAGAGTCCCGCCGGTGCCAAGCAGTGGACGCCCACCAATCCCGAGGCGCAAGGCACCGTGCCCGATGCCCAGGATCCGTCGAAGCGCCACGCACCGATGATGCTGACGACCGACCTCTCGATGAGGCTGGACCCGATCTATGGGCCGATCGCCAAGCGTTTCCACGAGAACCCGGACCAGATGGCCGACGCGTTCGCCCGGGCCTGGTACAAGCTGCTGCACCGCGACATGGGGCCCGTCACCCGCTACCTGGGCCCGTGGATTCCGGAGCCGCAGCTGTGGCAGGACCCGGTCCCCGCGGTTGATCACCAACTGATCGAAGCCGACGACATCGCCGCCCTCAAGGCCAGGATCCTGGCGTCGGGACTCTCCGTCTCCCAGCTGGTCACCACCGCCTGGGGGTCGGCGGCCAGCTACCGCGGCACCGACAAGCGGGGCGGGGCCAACGGGGCACGGATTCGCCTGGCGCCGCAGAAGGACTGGGAGGTCAACGACCCCGCCGAACTGGCCAAGGTGCTGTCGGCCCTCGAGCAGGTCCAGCTGGACTTCAACAGCTCGCAGTCCGGCGGGAAGAAGGTCTCGCTGGCTGATGTGATCGTCCTGGGCGGGTGCGCGGCCATCGAGCAAGCCGCGAAGACCGCCGGCCACGACACGACGGTCCCGTTTGCGCCGGGGCGCACTGACGCCTCACAGGAGCAGACCGACGTGGAGTCGTTCGCGGTGCTCGAGCCGACCTTCGACGGGTTCCGCAACCACCTCCGAGACGGGGAGAAGCTGCCGGCGGAGGAGCTGCTGGTCGAGCGGGCATTCATGCTCAACCTGACCGCTCCCGAGATGGCGGTCCTCGTCGGCGGCATGCGAGCCCTGAACGCCAACTCCGGGCAATCAACCCACGGCGTCTTCACCGACCGGCCCGGGACCCTCACCAATGACTTCTTCGTGAACCTGCTCGATATGGGCACCGAGTGGAAGGCATCGGTCTCGGCGGAGAACGTGTTCGAAGGTCGCGATCGCGCCACCGGTGAGGTCAAGTGGACGGCCACCGCCGTCGACCTCGTCTTCGGTTCCAACTCTCAGCTCCGAGCCATTTCGGAGGTCTACGCCACTGACGACGCCAAGGAGAAGTTCGTGCGCGACTTCGTGGTGGCGTGGGACAAAGTCATGAGCCTCGACCGCTACGACCTCGCCTGACCGCCCTCCTAGGGGTTTGCGTCGCGGTTCACGACATCCGGTCGCCGACCGGCACCGGGATCGGGAGCTACAACTCCGGTCAGCCGACCATACCGAGATCGACCAGCGACTCGGCGATCTGCACGGCGTTGAGGGCGGCGCCCTTGCGGAGGTTGTCCCCGCTCAGGAACAAGGCCAGGGTGGTCTCGCCCCCGTCGGCCTGACGGATCCTTCCCACCAGCGTCGGATCGATGCCGGCCGCCCGCAACGGGGTGGGCATGTCCGACAACTCCACCCCGGGGGCAGCGGCCAAGAGCTCGGTGGCCTGCTCGGGGGTGAGCGGCCGTTCGAACTCGGCCACGATGGCCATGGAGTGACCGGTGAACACCGGGACCCGCACGCAGGTGCAGGTCAACCTCAGTCCGGGGATCTCGAGGATTTTCCGGCTCTCGTCCCGGAATTTCTGCTCCTCATTGGTTTCCCCGGTGCCGTCATCCACCACCGACCCGGCGATCGAGAGGACATTGTGGGCGATCGTCCCCGGGAACTTCGACGCCGGAGGGAATTCGATGGCCGACCCGTCGAAGGTCAGGCCGGCGGCGGCTCCGGCGGACTTCTCCAGTTGCTCCTCGAGCTCGGCCACCCCGGCGAGGCCGGCCCCCGACACCGCCTGGTAGGTGGAGACCACCATCCGAGTGAGGGTCGACTCGTCGTGAAGCGGCTTCAACACCGGCATGGCCACCATGGTGGTGCAGTTCGGATTGGCCACGATCCCCTTGGCGATGGCTCCCAGCGCGTGGGCGTTGACCTCGGGGACCACCAGCGGGACATCGGGGTCCATCCGCCAGGCTGACGAATTGTCGATGACCACGGCTCCGGCGGAGGCGAACCGTGGGGCCAGTTCCCGCGAGGCGGTCGCCCCGCTGGAGAACAGGGCGATGTCGATGCCGGAGAGGTCGGCGACGGCCGCGGCATCCTCCACCACCACCTGGTCTCCCCGGAACGGCAGGCGACGCCCGGCCGAGCGGGACGAGGCGAAGAGTCGCAGGTCGTCGACGGGAAAGCTCCGCGCCTCCAGGATCGACCGCATCACCGTGCCGACCTGGCCGGTAGCCCCCACAACCGCGACTCGCATCGGCCCAGTCTACGACGGAGCGGCCAGCTCGAAGGCGGCGTGGAGGACCCGTACCGCCGTCTCCGCGGTATCGGCGCGCACCATGCAGGAGATCCGGATGGTCGAGGTCGAGATCATCTCGATGTTGATGCCTTCGTTGGCCAGGGTCTCGAAGGTGAGGGCGGTCACCCCCGGATGGGTCTTCATCCCCGCGCCCACCAGCGACACCCGGGCCACGTTCGAATCGGTGGTGACTCCGGTGGCCCCCAGCTCGGGGATGAGCGACTCGGCCACTTCGGTGCTGATGGCCAGGTCGAACCCCGGCACCGTGAACGAGATGTCCGTCGTCCCGTCCAGCGCGGCGTTCTGCACGATCATGTCCACCGAGACGTTCCGGTCGGCCAGGGCCCGGAACAGCCGGGCGGCAATCCCGGGCCGGTCGGGCAGCCCGGCCACGGTCACCTTGGCTTCCGACGCATCGTGGGTGATGGCGGTGACGACTGCCTGTTCCATGCTCTCATCCTCCTCCACAACCCAGGTCCCGGGCTCCCAGGTGAAACTGGACCGCACATGTAGCGGCACGCCGTGATTGCGGGCGAACTCCACCGAGCGCAGTGACAGCACCCGGCCGCCGTTGGCCGCGATCTCCAGCATTTCCTCGTAGCTGACCCGGGCCAGCTTGCGGGCTTCCGGCACCAGCCGGGGATCGGCGCTGTAGATCCCGGACACATCCGTATAGATCTCGCAGGCGTCGGCGTGCAACGCCGCGGCCAGGGCCACCGCGGTGGTGTCGGAGCCTCCCCGACCCAGGGTGGTGATGTTCCGCTCGGTGGACATCCCCTGGAATCCGGCCACCACCGGGACGGCACCGGCGGCCAGAGAGGCCAGCAACCGCTCGGCCCGGATCTCGATGATCTTGGCCCGGGTGTGCACGCTGTCAGTGATGATCCCGGCCTGGCTGCCGGTGAAGGACTCCGCGGTCACGTCGAGGTCGGCCAGCGCCATCACCAGCAAGGCCATGCTGATGCGCTCACCCGCGCTGAGCAGCATGTCCACCTCCCGGTTGGGCTGGGTGAGGCTGACTTCGGCGGCCAGCCGGACCAGGTCGTCAGTTGTCTTCCCCATGGCGCTCACCACCACCACCACGTCGTCGTGGTCGCGGCGCGACCGGGCCACGTGATCGGCCACCGCTCGAATCCGGTCGGAGTCGGCCACCGAGGTGCCTCCGAATTTCTGCACCACAAGGGACATGGCCGCTCAGGCTACCGCCCGAGGAGCGGCTACCCTCATGGACCGTGTCTACCGAGAAGCGTCAACGCCAGAAAGCCGGCCGCAACGCCCGGCTCGAAGCCCAGAAGAAGACGGCCAAGCGCAAACAGAACCTCCGGCGGGTCATTTCCCTGGTGATCGTAGCCGGCGCCATCTTCGGTATCGCCTACTGGATCAACAGCTCGGGCGGCCCGGCCAAGAAGGCGGCGGCCAAATCGAGCACCACGACCACCACCAAGCCGGCGCCCAAAGGTGGCTCGGGGGACACCACCCCCAGCGCCATCACCACCTCGGCCAACTGCCCGGCGACCTTCACCGACCCCCTGAACAAGCCGTCCTATCCGTCGGCGCCGCCCATGACCATCTCGACCTCGAAGACCTACATCGCCACCGTCACCACCGACGTGGGCTCGTTCAGCATCCAGCTCGATCCGAAGACCGCCCCCAAGGCGGTCAACAGCTTCGTGTACCTGGCCGACCAGCACTTCTTCGACTGCATCGTCTTCCACCGGGTGATTCCCGGTTTCATGGACCAGACCGGTGATCCCACCGGAACCGGATCCGGAGGGCCCGGCTACACCTTCACCGACGAACTCCCGAAGACCGCCACCCCCCAGTACCCGAACTATTCGGTGGCCATGGCCAACTCCGGGGCCAACACCAACGGCAGCCAGTTCTTCATCGTGGACGGCACCCAGGGCCAGAGCCTGGCTCCGAGCTACACCCTGTTCGGTAAGGTGATCGTCGGCACGAGCGTCGTCGACAAGATCAATGCCGACGGTAACGCCACCGCGTCAGCCAACGGTGTCCCGCCGACCGTGCTCCACCGCATCGTGTCGGTATCCATCGCGGTGACGTAAACCGCACCGCCACTCGGAAGTTCTCGAGCACCACCGACCGCCCCGACCATCACCAAGGAGAGTTCCATGCCCCCCGAGATCCCGGCTCCCGACGGGTCCAGCCCGAAGACACAACGATTCGACGGCCAGCCCCCGATGATCATCGATCCGGCCAAGCGCTATACCGCCGAGATGGTGACCAGCAAGGGCACCATGACCATCGCCCTCGACCCGGTGGCCGCCCCGAAGACCGTGAACAATTTCGTGTTCCTGGCCCGCTGGCACTACTTCGACGGGATCGTCTTCCACCGGATCATCCCCGGCTTCATGCTCCAGGGCGGCGACCCCGAGGGCTCGGGACGGGGTGGCCCCGGTTACCAGTTCGACGACGAGCTCCCGGCCCGGGGCCGGTACGAGATCGGCTCGTTGGCCATGGCCAATGCCGGCCCCAATACCAATGGCAGCCAGTTCTTCATCATCAGCGGCCGGGACGGGGTGGCCCTCCCTCCCAGCTACTCCCTGTTCGGGAAGGTGGTCGGCGGAACCGAGACCATCTCCGCCATCGAATCGACCGGGAGCCGGTCGGGGGCGCCCTCCGAGCAGGTGACCATCGAGTCGGTGACCATCACCGAATCCGACTGAGCCGCCGCCGGGGTCAGCTCGGCAGTGCTCCGAGGCCGGCTTCGGCCGGAGCACCGTTCACGAAGATGGCGACCGACCCCTCGCCGGCGGTACGCCAGGTGCCGTCGGGATCCCGGATGAGGGCGGTGCGCTCGGGCACCCCCGCCACCGGGGTGCCCCGGGGAGCCAGGAGCACCGAACGATGGAGCTTCTGGCCGTGGGCGTCTTCGTGGGTATCGCCGAAATGCGGTACCACCGCGATGCCGCTGACCAGGCCGAGCCCCAGGGTCAACCCCCCGCCCCGGGCGTCGACCATCGGATCGGTGAGGGCCATGGCCGATCCGGAGGAACCGGCGACCACGGCACCGTCATTCCAGGCAGCGACGAGGGCCTCCCAGGCCTTGGACCCCTTCAGCACGCTCCGGAGGTGCATCGGCGACGACCCACTCAGGTAGATGAACCGGGCCTTTCGCAACACCGCGGCGGCTCCGGCATCCTCGGCGTCGGACCGGGACAGCACCATCAGCCCCTCCACCTTCCCGCCCAGCGGATCGAACCACTCGGCGGCCTGGATCACCGCCCGTTCGGGATGCTCGTAGGCGCCGGCGGTGGGCAACACCAGCACGGCATCGGATCCCGAGGCGGCCAACAGCTCGGCATCGAAGGTGCAGCCCGGTTGCCATTCCCCGCCCCCCACCAGGGCGACGACGCCGGACGACTGAGAAGATCCGTTCATGTTGGTCACACTAGGTGGCACCGCGGGACGCGGCCGACGGTCGGGACGGCCAAGCTCGCGGTCATCCTCCGCCCCGGCTGGGCCCATCGCGGTGCATCATCCGGCCCATGGCATCGCACACCTCAACCGACAGCGCCAGAGAATCGTCCAGGAACCCCATCCCGAAGAAACCGTGCACCTGGTCGTCGTAGCACCGGTGCTCGACCTCGATTCCGGCCCGCTTGAGCTTGGCGGCGTAGGCGTCGCCGTCATCCCGGAGGGGGTCGAACCCCGCCGTCACCACCAGCGCCGGCGCGACCCCGTCGAGGTCGTCGGCCAGCAGCGGGGAGGCCGCCTCCAGCTCCCAATCGCCCTGGCTGGGTAGATAGGCGCTGCGGACGGTCCTCATTGATTGGGCGGTGAGGAAGAACCCGGTAGCGAAGAGGCGGTACGACTCCGAGTCGAAGCGGGTGGTGAGGCCGGGGTAGACCAGTCCCTGGGCGACGGGCGCGGGAATCCCCGGCGGCACCGGCACGATGGATGTCGGGACGGCCGCGCCGTCCCGGGTGAGGAGCGCGACCACCGCGGCCAGGTTGCCGCCGGCGCTGTCCCCCATCACCCCTACCCGTCCCTCGGCGATCCCGAGCTCTTCGGCGTGCTCGTGCACCCAGGCGTAGGCGGCCAGCGAGTCTTCCACCGCCGCCGGGAACGGGTGCTCGGGGGCCAACCGGTAGTCGACGGCGATCACCACGCACCCGCTGACCGACGCCAGCAACCGGCAGGAGGGGTCGTGGGAGACGAGATCGCCCTCGACCCACCCACCTCCGTGGTAGAAGACGATCGCCGGGGGTAGGGATCCGCGGCCCACCCCCGCCCCGATGCCGGCGCCGAACCGGCGGTAGATCCGCACCGGGAGGTCGGGGGACGACTGGGAACCCCTGGCCGATGGGATCGACCGGTCGACGACATGGACGTCGGTTCGGATGGGCATGAACCGGGCGACCCCCTGCATCTGCTTGCGCCTGAGCACCAGGTCGCCGAGCCCCTCTTCTTCGGTGTCCGTCCGTCCGAGGACACCCGCCATCCGCGTCATGACCTCCAGCACGGCCTGGACGCTCCGATTCAGGACCCGGCTGTCGGCCCGGATGGGAGCCGGTTTTCCCAGCAAGGAGAGCAGCGTCTCGGGACGGCGGAACAACCAGGAGAGCAGCTGGAGGCGGATCGGCCAGTGTTCGTTGGCCCGCTGGAGCTGCCGGTTGTAGATCCCCCGCTCCCGGCCGAACCCGCGCCCGGGCCACCGCCCGACACCGACCCAGGGGCCGGCCGCTTCTCTCGAAGCCCCGTCGACCGATGCCGGCGACACGGCCAGGGATCGACGGGTGTTGGCCCCCGACGCGGCTGACGCCGCCTTGGCCGTGGGCACCGCCTTGGCCTTGGTCCGGACCTTGGTCGGGAGAGCGGCCCTGCTGGTCCGAGCCGCCTTGGTGGCGCGGGCCTTGACGGCTTGGGTCGCCTTGGCGGCGTTGGACTTGGCCGCCTTGGTCGCTCCGGGCGCGGCTGAGCGCCTGGCTGAGGTCTTGGGAGGGGTACTCATCGCCCCATCGTGTCGGTAGCTTGGCTCCCAACGCAAGGGCGACCGATGGGGGAGACATGGGACGAGCAGCAGATCGAGCCACCGCGCAGCGCCGGCACTTCGAGGGCAAGGTGGCCATCGTCACCGGGGCGGCCTCGGGCATCGGCAAGGCGCTGGCCACCGAACTGGTCGATCGGGGGGCCACCGTGGTGGTGTCAGACATTGCCGGCGACGAGGCGGCGTCGGTGGCCGAGGACCTGGCCCGGCGGGCAGGAAACGCCCGGGCCATCGCCGCGACTCTGGACGTGACCGATGCCGACGCCGTCGACGATCTGGTCGGTCGGACCGCCGCCGATCACCGTGGGCTCGATCTCCTCTTCAACAACGCCGGCATCGGCGTCGGCGGCGAGGTCAGGGAGCTGCGTGCCGCCCACTGGAAGCGGGTCATCGACGTGAATCTGTGGAGCGTGATCAACGGCGTGAACGCCGCCTACCCGTTGATGATCGCCCAGGGCCGGGGCCACATCGTCAACACCGCGTCGCTGTCGGGTCTGTTGCCCAGCCCGATGCTGGTGCCCTACTCCACCACCAAGCACGCGGTGGTGGGTCTCAGCGTCGGTCTCCGGATGGAGGCCGCCGCCCACCGGGTCAAGGTGACGGTCGTCTGCCCCGGGGTCATCGAGACTCCGCTGCTGGACAAGCCGAATCCCGAGGACCTGCCTCCGGTCAGCTCCATGCCCAACATCCGCTCGATGCTCACCTCGCTGGTCGGCCCCCCGTACCCGGTCGCCTCCCTGGCCTCCGACGTATTGGACGGGGTGGCCCTCAACCGGCCGATCATCGTGACCCCCTTCCACGCCCGGCGGGCCTGGGCTGTCTACCGGATCTCCCCCCGGTTGCTCATCGACCAGGGCGCCAAGCGCCTGCGGGGTGCACTCGGTCCGGGCGCCTGAATCGGTCGGGAGCACCGCCCCCCTACTGACCAGTAACATCTGCACCCATGTCAATCGCACGAGTAGGAATTGTCGGTTCGGGAATCATGGGCTCGGGTATCGCCGAGACGGCGGCGGTCAACGGTTTCGAGGTGATCCTGCGCTCCCGCAGCCAGTCCACCGCCGATGCCACCCTGGCCGCCCTGGAGAAGTCGCTCAACCGACAGGTGGAGAAGGGCAAGAAGACCGAGGCCGAGCGTGACGCCGCCCTGGCCCTGGTCACCGGGACCTCCGACCTGGCCGCTCTCAAGGACGTCGACCTGGTCATCGAGTCGGTGGTCGAGGACCTGGCCGTCAAGAAGGAGCTGTTCAACGAGCTCGACCGCATCACTGACGACAAGACCATCCTGGCCACCAACACCTCCACCCTCCCGGTGGTGGAGCTGGCCATGCAGACCGGGCGCCCCGACAAGGTCTGCGGCGTCCACTTCTTCAACCCGGCTCCGATGATGGAGCTGGTGGAAGTGGTCCGGCCCATCACCGCCTCGGCCGAGACCATCGCCTCGGCCCGCAAGTTCGCCGAGGACTGCGGCAAGACCCCGGTCGAGGTCAAGGACCAGGCCGGATTCATCGTCAACGCCCTGCTGTTCCCCTACCTGAACAACGCTGTCCGCCTCTACGAACAGGGAGTGGCGTCGGTCGAGGACATCGACATCGCCATGAAGGGTGGCTGCGGATTCCCGATGGGGCCGTTCGCGCTGCTTGACCTGGTCGGATTGGATACCTCCCTGGCCATCCTCGATGCGCTCTACGAGGAGTTCCGCGATCCCAACTATGCGGCCATGCCCCTGTTGCGCCGGATGGTCGCCGCCGAGCTGCTGGGACGCAAGTCGGGACAGGGCTTCCTCGACTACAAGAAGAAGTAGGCGGAGCAGCACTAGGGGGCAACCGCGGCAACAATGGAGGGATGACCCACGTGGAAAAGGTGACCCGTCCTCAGGATGTGACCGGCGAGCCCACGCCCGAGCCGCCGGTTCGGGACAAGCCGTGGGTGATGCGCACCTACTCGGGGCATTCGACGGCCAAGGCGTCCAACGCCCTCTACCGGACCAACCTGGCCCGCGGCCAGACCGGACTGTCCATCGCCTTCGATCTCCCCACCCAGATCGGCTACGACCCTGACGCGCCCGAGGCCGCCGGCGAGGTCGGCAAGGTCGGCGTGCCGGTGGCCCATCTCGGGCACATGGCCCAGCTGATGGACCAGATCCCGGTGGAGTCGATGAACACGTCGATGACCATCAACGCCACCGCCGCCTGGCTGCTGGGTCTCTACATCGCCAACGCCGAGGATCAGGGAGTCGATCCGAAGGTGCTGTCGGGGACCACCCAGAACGACATCGTCAAGGAGTACCTGTCGCGGGGCACCTTCATCTTCCCGCCGATTCCCAGCCGACGGCTGACGGTGGACACCATCGCCTACACGGTGAAGCACGTGCCCAAGTGGAACCCCATCAACGTCTGCAGCTACCACCTCCAGGAGGCCGGGGCCACCCCGCATCAGGAGGTCGCCTACGCGCTGGCCACCGCCATCGGCATCCTCGACGCGGTCCGCGACTCGGGTCAGGTGTCCGAGGCGGAGTTCCCTTCGGTGGTGGGCCGCATCTCGTTCTTCGTCAATGCCGGGGTTCGCTTCATCGAAGAGACCTGCAAGATGCGGGCCTTCACCCGGTTGTGGGAGCGCATCTGCCAGGAGCGTTACGGGGTCACCGAGCCGAAGCTCATCCGGATGCGCTACGGGGTGCAGGTCAACTCGCTGGGCCTGACCGAGGCCCAGCCGGAGAACAACGTTCCCCGCATCGTCCTCGAGTCACTGGGGGTGACCCTGTCCAAGCGGGCCCGGGCCCGGGCCGTCCAGCTCCCGGCCTGGAACGAGGCCCTGGGTCTTCCCCGCCCGTGGGACCAGCAGTGGTCACTGCGCATCCAGCAGATCCTGGCCTTCGAGTCCGACATCCTCGAATACGAGGACATCTTCGACGGCTCGGTGGTCATCGAGCGGAAGACCGACGAGATTGCCGATGCCTCCTGGGCCGAGCTCGAGAACGTGCTCTCCCTCGGCGGCGCCTTCGAGGCCATCGACGAGCTGAAGTCACGCCTGGTCGGCAGCCAGGCCGATCGGGTCCGTCGGATCGAGACCGGTGAGCTCAAGGTGGTCGGGGTCAACTGCTTCACCGAGACGGCGGAATCCCCTCTCGCCTCCGAAATCGGCTCCGGCCCCAACGGGTCGGGGGGATCGATCCTCAGAGTCGACCCGGCGGTGGAATCCGAGATGCGGGCCGACGTGGCCGCCTGGCGATCCAATCGCGACGGGGACGCCGTCAAGAAGGCCCTCGACGACCTGCGGCGGGCGGCCAAGGGGACCGACAACGTGATGCCGGCCACCATCGCCCTGGCTCACGCCGGTGGCACCACCGGTGAATGGGCCAACGTCCTCCGCGAGATCTTCGGGGAGTACCGGGCCCCCACCGGGATCGGCGGCGGGGTGGGCCATCGGGGCACCGAGTTGGGCGGGGTCCTCGCCCGCTCCAAGGCCCTCGCCGATCACGCCGGCGGCCCGCCGAAGCTCCTGGTGGCCAAGCCCGGTCTCGACGGCCATTCCAACGGCGCCGAGCAGATCGCGGTGGCGGCCAGGGATGCCGGCTTCGAGGTCATCTACCAGGGAATCCGCCTGTCACCCGCGGAGATCGCCGCCGCCGCCCGGGACGAGGACGTCGACGTGGTGGGCATCTCCATCCTGTCGGGCAGTCACCTCGAGCTGGTCCCCGACGTGGTCGACCGGCTCCGGGCCTTCGGTCTCGACGTCCCGGTGGTGGTGGGCGGGATCATCCCCCCCGAGGACGCCGACATTCTCATCGGCAAAGGGGTGGCGAGGGTCTATACCCCGAAGGACTTCGAGATCGGCCGGATGATGAGCGACCTGGAAGAGTTGGCCGAGCAGCACCGGGCCGCCCTCACCAGCTGAGGATCAGCCCGGAGAGGATCAGGCTCGGGCCCAGGGGCGGTCGCGGCGGGAAGCCACCGGCCTCGCCCACCATCTCCCGCTGAACCGCCAGGCCGGGCCGCCCCTCGGTTCCGACTCCACCACGGCATGACCACGCGGCCACACCAGTTCGGCCGACGCCGCCAGCACCGCCAGCACCGTCGGATCCACGGCCGGGCGCGCCGTCAGCCCGTAGGTGGAAGGAGCCGCGGCGGGATCGCTCAAAGCGGCATGTTCCCGTGCTTGCGTTTCGGCAGCTCCTCGCGCTTGGAAATGAGGAGGGCCAGGCTCTTGACCAGAACCTGGCGGGTCTCGGCCGGGTCGATGACGTCGTCGACGTAGCCGCGCTCGGCGGCCGCATAGGGGTTGGCGTAGCGCTCGGTGTACTCCTCCACCAGTTCCTTGCGCCGGCCGACCGGGTCGGCGGCTTCGGCCAGATCCCGGCGGTACACGATCTCCACCGCGCCTTCCGGGCCCATGACCGCCAGCTCCGCCGACGGCCAGGCGTAGGCCAGGTCGGCGCCGATGGACTTGGAGTTCATGACCACATAGGCGCCGCCGTAGGCCTTGCGGGTGATGATCTGGATCCGGGGAACCGTCGACTCGCAGTAGGCGTAGAGCAGCTTGGCGCCGTGCCGGATGATCCCGCCGTACTCCTGGTCGGTCCCGGGCATGAACCCGGGCACGTCCACGAACGTCACCAGCGGGACGTTGAAGGCATCACAGGTGCGGACGAACCGGGCCCCCTTCTCGGCGGCGTCGATGTCGAGCACCCCGGCCAGCATCTGGGGCTGGTTGCCGACGATCCCCACCGCCCGGCCGTCGACCCGGGCAAAACCGCAGACCAGGTTCATGGCCCAGTGGTGGTTGACCTCGAAGAACTCGCCGTCGTCGACGACCGACTCGATGACCTTCTTCATGTCGTAGGGCTGGTTGGGGGAGGCCGGCATCAACTCGCTCAACTCCGGGCACAGCCGCTCGGGGTCGTCCCCCGAGTCGACCACCGGGGCCTCCTCGAGGTTGTTGGAGGGGAGGAAGCTGAGGAGGTAGCGGACCTGGTCGAGACACGACTTCTCGTCGGGGGATACGAAGGCGGCCACTCCGGATTTGGTGGCATGGCTCATGGCGCCACCCAGCTCCTCGAGGGTCACGTCCTCGCCGGTGACCGTCTTGACCACATCGGGCCCGGTGATGAACATGTGGCTGGTTCCCTCGACCATGAAGATGAAGTCGGTCATCGCCGGGCTGTAGACGGCCCCTCCGGCACACGGCCCGAGGATCACGCTGATTTGGGGGATCACCCCCGACGCCTGGGCGTTCCGGTGGAAGATCCCGCCGTAGGAGTGGAGGGAGACCACGCCCTCTTGGATGCGGGCGCCGGCCCCGTCATTCAGGCCGATCATCGGCACCCCGATGGACGAGGCCAGGTCCATCACCTTGTGGATCTTCTCGGCGAACACCTCACCCAGGGCTCCGCCGAAGACGGTGAAGTCCTGGCTGAACACGCAGACCCGGCGGCCGTCGATGGTGCCGAAACCGGTGATCACCCCGTCGGTGTAGGGCCGGTTGTCATCGAGTCCCATCCCGTGGGCCCGGTGACGGGCGAGCATGTCGAGCTCCTGGAAGGAGCCATCGTCGAGCAGGTAGTCGAGGCGCTCCCGGGCCGTCATCTTGCCCTTGGCGTGATGCTTGGTGACGGCGCGTTCCGAACCGGCGTTGAGGGCCTGCTCGCGTCGCTGAGCCAGCTCCTCCAGGCGTTGGGTCATCGGATGATCCATAGGGGGCCAGGTTACCGGACCGACTGGGGCCGCCCGCCGTCGATGGTGCCGCCAGCACCCGGCGTCAGCTGAGGCTCCGAGGGACATCCGGATCGCCCGGCGCGATTGTATACAAAATTGTATATTTCTCCTCGGGGGCCCACAAGATCGGCCTCCCCGGCCCGTTTCCTAAGGCGTCCGGATGCTGTTCCCAATATGAGAACATGTTATAGAAATGCCTAGCGCAAGGCAGTACGATGCCCACTTCGGGGCGATGCTGGCGTCGTACAGGGAGGGAAATCGTGGCTCTGCTTGAGAATTCCGGCGCCCACTGGCCGTCGGGGGGAATTTCGGCACTCGGGGACGTCGATCCGGGTGTCCCAGACGATTCGGCCACCCTGAACCTGGGTAAATTTCCTGGCCGGGAGGTGGGTACATGACGGCCAAGTCCAGCTCGCGCCGCGCTATCCAGTCGAGGAGGGGCCCCCGCGGATGGCGGACCCGAACCAGTGTGGTGGCCCTGTTGGCCGTGACGCTGGTGTGCACGGCCTGTGGAGCTCGCCTCAGCGCCGCCCAGCTGGCCGCGGCCAACGCCTCGAACAGCAGCGGACTGGGCAACAGCTCGGGAACCGGAAGTGGCACCAAGGGCGGGACCACCAATACGACGGCGGCGGGATTGGCCGGGACGGCCGGATCGGCGGGCAGCGCGGCGACCGGCGGCGGGAGCGCGGCGACCGGAGGCGGTAGCGGCGCGACCGGGGGAGCCGGAGGCGGCGGCGGGGGTGTCGCCGTCGGGCCGGTCTGCCCGAACGGGGCACCGGGGTCGGGCCCGGGCGTGAGCGCCAGCACCATCACCATCGGCAACGTCAGCACCGTGACCGGCCCGGTTCCCGGCCTGTTCACCTCCGCCCGGCTCGGCACCCAGGCGTTCGTCGACTATCAGAACAGCATCGGCGGCGTCTGTGGCCGCAAACTGACGTTGGACTCCGGTGACGACAACATGGAGGAGGCCCAGAACTCCACGACCGTCCAGTCCATCGCCAACCAGGTGCTGGCCTTCGTGGGCTCGTTCTCGGTGGCCGACGACGGGGGTGCCGCCGCCATCGCCTCGGCCAACGTGCCGGACATCGGGGAGGCCCTCACCCCGGCCCGCTTCAACCTGCCCCAGAACTTCTCCCCGCAGCCCCAACCGGGCGGCTTCATCAGCGGCCCGTTCCAGTACTTCGCCCAGAAGTTCGGGCCCAGCGTGACCCAGCACATGGCCATCCTCGAGGAGGACCAGGGCACCGCCCAGGCCCAGGGAACCGCCCAGGAGAAGGTCATGCAATCGCTCGGGTACAAGTTCATCTACTCGGCGGACAGCATCTCGCCGACCACCACCGATTTCGGGTCCTACATCGCGGCCATGAAGTCCGCCGGGGTAACGGGGCTCATCTTCGAGGCCACCGCCGCCATCTACGGGGCCATGGCCTCCCAGATGTACGCCGCCGGCTACACCATTCCGTTCGCCAACTGGGGCGCCCCGGCCTACGATCCGCAGTTCATCACCACCGGAGGTCCGGGGGCCAACGGTTCGATCCTCGAGCAGCCCATGGCCATGTACGAGGGCCAGGACGCCGCCGCCGTCCCGGAGGTGGCCCTGTTCGACAAGTGGTACAGCCAGGTGTCCGGCGGTCAGTCCCCCACCATCTACGCCGCCTACGGATGGCTGTCGGGGATGATGTTCGTCCAGGGCATCAACGCCGGAGGAGCCCCCACCCGCGCCGCGCTGGTCAACGGCCTGAAGACGATCACCAACTTCGACGGCAACGGGTTGTCCCAGGTCACCAACCCGGCGGGCAAAGTGCCGGGCACCTGCTACATCATCATCGACGTGACCAACGGCAAGTTCGTCCGGGACGCGGCCACCCCGAGCGGCTTCACCTGCAACGGAACCTACGTCCGTGAGTAATGAACCCTCGACCCACGTACCGCCGGCGCCCACGGTGGTGGCCGGCGGAGCGAACTGCTAGCCGATGAGCCTTTTCATCGGGTTGACGATCGCCGGTCTGGCCACCGGCGCCATCTACGCCATCGCCGCCTCCGGGTTGGTCGTCACCTACACCACCTCAGGGGTGTTCAACTTCGCCCACGGCTCGCTGGGGATGTTGATGGCCTTCCTCTACTGGCAGCTGCGGGTGGCCGACCACTGGGCCGGCCCGTTCGCCCTCGGGGCGGTGCTGCTGGTCGCCGCCCCCATCGTCGGGGCCGGGTTGCAGCTGTTGCTGGTGCGCTGGATCGACATCAACGACACCGGGGTCATGCTGGTGACGACGCTGGCCCTCCTGGTGCTGGGCATGGGGGTGGCCTATGCCATCTGGCCGGCGGACACCGCCCGGGCGTTGGGCCCCTTCTTCGGGCCGACCAGCTTTGTCACCGTCTTGGGCCAACGGATCTCCTACGAGCAATTGTTGTGCATCGGCCTGGCCATCGCGGTGGCTATCGGCCTGCGCCTGTTCCTGTTCAGCACCCGGCTGGGCATCACCATGCGGGCGGTGGTCGACGACCGCCCGCTGGTCGCCCTCAACGGATGGCGCACCACCAAGCTCAATGCCCTGTCGTGGGCCATCGGGGTCAGCATGGGGGCGCTGGCCGCCATCCTCCAGGCCACCCTGTTCGATGACCTGAGCGTGCTCAACCTCACCTTCCTGATCATCAACAGCTTCGCCGCCGCCATGTTGGGTCGCCTGCGAAATCTCCCCCTCACCTTCGTGGGGGCCATCGTGTTGGGGCTGGCCGCCAGCTACGTGACCGGCTACGTGCACACCACCAACGGGCCGCTGTCGGAGCTGGAAACGGTGCTGCCCACCCTGTTCTTGATCATCGTGCTGCTGGTGCTTCCCTCGGTACGCCTGCGGGTGGGTGCCCCGCCGGCCCGGCGGAGCCCCCGGATCGCCTCGGCCCGGGTGAGCGCCGGCCAGTCGGTCGGTGTCGTCGCCGCGGTGCTGATTGCGTTGCCATTCCTGCACGGCACCAACCTGGGGGCGGTCAACGAGGGGCTGGCCATCGCCATTCTCGGGCTGGCGGTGGTCCTGCTCTCCGGGTACGGCGGGCAACTCAACTTGGCCATGTACACCTTCCTGGGCCTTGGTGCCTATCTGTTCATGAAGCTGTCGCCGGGCGGCGGGCTCGGGGGGTTGGTCCTGGTCACCCTCATCGGCGCGGGGGTGGGGGTCCTCTTCGCCCTGCCCGCCCTGCGGCTCCGGGGGCTGGAACTGGCCCTGTCGACCCTCGCCCTCTCCGAGTTGGTCTGGTACGTCCTCTTCAATCAGAGCCGGGTGATGGAGAACACCATCACCATCCACCGGTTGCGTATCCCCTTCATCTCGCTGCAAGGCCCGAGGGCCAACCTCATCTTCATGGCGGTGGTCTTCTCGTTGCTGGCCTTCGGGGTCGGCGCCATCCGCCGCAGCGGCTTCGGCCGGCTGTTGGCCGCCACCAAGGACAGCCCGGCGGCCTGCGCCACCATCGGCATGAACCTCAACCTGACCAAAATCGGTGTGACCGCCCTGGCCACCGCCCTCGCCACCTTCGCCGGGGCCCTGTTCGGGTCCACCCAGCAGCAGGTCACCGCCACCGACTTCTACTTCTATCTGGGCCTGTTCATCGTCCTTACCGTTTACATCTGGGGGGTGCACTCCCCGATGGGCGCCCTGGCCGGCGGGCTGTCCCTGGCCATCTTCCCGGTCATCGCCCCGCACCTACCGAGTTGGATATCCCTCGACCTGCTGGTCGGGTTCGGTGCCCTCGGCATGGTGATCAATCCCAACGGCACCCTCGACGCCATCTCCAGCCGGGCGCGAGCTTTCTGGGAGTCGCGCCCGGCCCGGCAGCCGGCGGCCCCGGCCGCCCCGGTGCGAGAGGAGGCACGGCTCCTTGGCCTTCCTGCAGACTGATGCGATCTCCATGCGTTTCGGCGGGATCGACGCGCTCGATGCGGTCAGTATCTCCGCCGAGCCCGGCCTGGTCACCGGCTTGATCGGGCCCAACGGGGCCGGCAAGACGACCCTCTTCAACATCATCACCGGGCTACAACCGCCGACGGCCGGCCGCGTCCTCATCGACGGCCGGGACGTGACCGGCATGAGCGTGTACCGACGAGCCCGCCTGGGGATCGGGCGCACCTTCCAGCGCCTGGAGATCTTCGGCTCCCTGTCGGTGCGGGACAATATCCGGGTGACGCTCGAAGTCCGGCGCCGGTGGAGCCGACAACGGATCGACATCAACAAGGAAGCCGGGGCCATCCTGGAGCGGGTCGGCCTCACCAAGCTCGCCAAGGTTCCCGCCGATACCCTGCCGACCGGGTTGGCCCGATTGGTCGAGCTCGGACGGGCCCTGGCCACCCGGCCCCGGCTGCTCCTGCTCGACGAGCCCGGCTCCGGCCTCGACGCCACCGAGACCGAGGCGTTCGGCAAGCTCTTGGCCGAACTGGCCAACGACGGTCTGGCCGTCCTGCTGGTCGAGCACGACATGGACCTGGTGATGAAGGCGTGCAGCCAGCTCAGCGTGCTCGACTACGGGGAGCTCATCGCCTCCGGCACCCCGGAGGAGATCCGGGCCAACCCGCGGGTCCAGGACGCCTACCTGGGCAGCGAGGACATGGTCGAGGACACAGTGGCCGATCCGTCCACCCCGCCGGGCCTGGCCGGAGCCGGAACCGGGGCCGGGGCCGGGGGGTTGCCATGACCGTCCCTCCCGCAGTGGAGCTCATCGGGCTGACCGCCAGCTACGGCCGGATCGAGGTGGTCCACGGCATCGACCTGGTGGTGCCGGCCGGCTCGATGTTCGCCCTGCTCGGACCCAACGGCGCCGGGAAGACCACCACCTTGAAAGTCATCGACGGTCGTCATCCGGCCGCGTCGGGCTGCGTCCACATTGCCGGCCATCACCTCAACGGGACAGGCGCCGACACCCTCACCCGGGCGGGGGTGTGTTCGATTCCCGAGGGCCGGGGCATCTTCCCGAACTTGACGGTGGCCGAGAACCTCCGGGTGATGAACCACAGCCGTCTCGATCTCACCGACGCCGAGATCCGGGAACGGGTGTTTGCCCGATTCCCGATCCTGGGCCAGCGCAAGTCCCAGACGGCCGGCACCCTCTCCGGCGGCCAGCAGCAGATGCTGGCCATGGCCCGGGCGGTGGCTACCGATCCGGGATTGCTCCTCATCGACGAGCTGTCGATGGGACTCGCCCCCCTCATCGTCACCGAGTTGTACGACGCGCTCGGGAACCTGGCGGCCGAGGGGATGACCGTGCTGCTGGTGGAGCAGTTCGCCCGCACCGCCCTGGCCATCGCCGACTATGCCGCGGTCATGGCCCACGGGGAGATCCAGGCGGTCGGCCAGCCCGCCGACCTCCAAGACGTGAGCGACGCCTATCTGGGAGTGGCGTCGTGAGGCGGGGACGGAAGCTGCGACTGGCGGTGTCGGTGACCGGGGCGACTCTGCTGTTCACCTTCACGGCGGTGCCCGCCGGCTTCGCCGACACCACCAGCTCGACGGCACCGACCAGTGCCCCGAGCCTGGTGTCGTGGACCACCAACGCCGACGCCAATGCCATCGACATGGTGATCGACGATGCCGGTGGCCTGGCCGGCCAACATCCCCTCGACGAGATAACCATCCCCGAGGACACCGCCGATTTCGAGACCGGGCCCTTCGGCCATGGACTGGCCTCGGTGTTCTGGCCGGGGGCCACCGGTGGCAACTTCGGTTCAGCTTCGGGCAGTCTGCCCATCCCCGCCCAGCTCAAGCCGCTCTTCGCGCAACTGAATGACCCGGTGCGGGCCGAGACCTTCGCCCCCTCCGGTCCGACCACCGCCACCTATCCGCCGGGGAGCAACCAGAGCGTGTTCACCGCCAGCTCTCACGCCGATGCCAACGGCACCACCGCCACCGCCTCGTTGACCAACCTGTCCGACGCCCTCATCGGCCTGAAGGGGGTCAGCGGGACGGCTCACGCCACCGCCAACTCGACCGCCACCTCGACGGCCACCTCGGACACCGGCCAGATCTCCCTACTGGGCGGGCTTATCGTGCTCAGCGGAGTCGAATCGACCGCCACCGCCTCGAGTGACGGCACCACACTGACGGGTACCACCAACACCGACATCGGCAACCTCACCATCGCCGGCGTCCCGGTGGCGTTGGGCACCAACGGCGTCACCGGTCCGGTCGGCACCGGCGGGCTGAACGGCCTGTTGACCCCGCTGGTCAACCAGGTCCTCGCCGTCCTGGGTCTCAAGATCGTCCCCCTCCCCAAGAGCGAGACCCGGCAGGCGCCCGCCGAAACCATCACCAGCGGCGGCCTCCAGGTCACCTTCTCCCTTCCCGCCGCAGTCAACCCCACCCTCGATCTCCCCCCGGCACTCACCAATCTGTTGCCCGCCTCCGCGGTGACGCAGATCAGCACCGCCACCAGCCTCCTGGGGCTGGTCCACGGGGCGAACATCACCATCACCCTGGGCCGGGCCACCGCCACCGCCATCGCGTCGGCCGGCTTCGGCCCCGACCTCGGCTCCCCTGCCACCTCGGCCACCGTGACCCCCGGCCTCGGCACGCTCGGGCCCACCGATCTCGGCACCCCGGGGGAGCCCGGCACCCTCGGCACTCCCGGCACCCCGGCCACCAGCGGGACCCCGGCGGCCGCCGCCCCGTCCCCGGCCGTCGCCCCGAAGGGGCTGACCGCCGCCATCCTCTCCAGTCCGGTCAGTGTCGGGCTGATGATCCTGATCCTGTTGCTGGCCGCTCTCGCCGGTTACGGTCTATGGCTGTTGGCCCGCAATCTCGAGCAACCTGACCCGACCGGCGCCTGTCCACTCTCCGTCCCCGACAATCCCTAAAGGATCGCTCAGCCATGGCCATCATCACTCGACAGGGAAGCTTCCCGGCTACCGGGTCTGACGCGGCCGTCTCGGACAAAGCCGCCGGCCGGCAGGCGGCGTTGGTCGCCGCCATCGCCCGCATCCGAGTCCGGGCCCGAGCTATCAAGATCGAGCAGATCCTGCTCGTCCTGGGCGGCGTGGCCATGCCCGCCGGAATATTGGTCATCATCGTCGGCTGGTACGGCGCCGCGCATACCTTCCGCACCTACGCCCAGCTCGATTACCTCATCAGCGGCGGCCTCCTCGGCCTGGCCCTGGTCATCTTCGGTGGCTTCTGTTACTTCGGCTACTGGCTCACCCGCATGGTCCAACTACTCCGGTCCGTTCAGACGCAAGACCAGCGGTCGATCGATACCCTCGAGCGCATCTCCGCCCAGCTGGCTCAAGTGGTGTCGGTCGGGCCGCTGACGGCGCCGGCGCCGCCCGGAGCCGCGGCATCGGCGTCCGGGGTTGCTCCCATGACATCCCGAGGCTTTACCCCAGGCCTGGTCGCCACGGTCCATGGCACCATGGCCCATCTCCCCACCTGCCCGGTGGTGGCCGACAACCCCGACCTGCGCTCGGCCAACCCGGATGACCCCAACCTCACGCCCTGCCAAATCTGCCAGCCGTACGGGCAACGGGGCTGATCGAGCACCGCCAGTCGCGCCGCCTTCTTACTCCTGGAC
The DNA here is from genome assembly GCA_035948855.1 of Acidimicrobiales bacterium. Classification (GTDB taxonomy): domain Bacteria; phylum Actinomycetota; class Acidimicrobiia; order Acidimicrobiales; family RAAP-2; genus DASZIT01. Next base: position 59,701 of record DASZIT010000014.1, read on the forward strand.
GAGTTCGATGAGGGTCCCGAAGGCGCCCTTGGGATGGATGAAGGCCACCGTGGTCCCCCTCGATCCCGGTCGGGGCTGGTCATCGATGACCTGACCGCCGTGATCCTTCACCGACTGGAGGGCGGCGGCACAGTCGTCCACCCGGTAGCCGACGTGGTGGAGGCCCTCGCCTTTCTTCTCCAGGTACTTGGCCACCGGCGAGGTGTCGGAAGTCGGGGTGAGGAGCTGGATATAGCTGTCGGCGACCTTCAACAACGCTTCCTCGACACCGTCGGAGTCGATCCGCTCCCGGTGGGCGACGGTGGCCCCGAAGGTCTCGGCGTAGTAGGCGATGGCCGCCTCCAGATCCTGGACGGCGATAGCCACGTGGTCGATCTCGGTGAGCAGTGGCTCGGTCATGCGCCGTGCCTCCGGAACAGGCTGATCCGATCTTCCCCGACCTCGGCCCGGAGCTCGGGATCGTCGATCCCCAAGCCCTCCTCCGGCGCCAGGCACAGCACCCCGATCTTCCCCTCGTGCAGGTTGTGGTGGACCTGGTAGGCGGCGTCGCCCACGTGGTCGAGGGTATGGACCGCGGATAGCGCCGGCAAGATCTTCCCCTCGCACACCAGCTGGTTGGCGTCCCACGCCTCCCGGTAGTTGGCGAAGTGGGAACCCTTGATGGTCTTCAGCTTCATCCACAGGTGTCGGTTGTCGTACTCGATCATGTACCCCGACGTCGCCGCGCAGGTCATGATCAGCCCACCCCGTTTGGCGGCGAACACCGAGGCGCCCATCGTCTGGCGACCGGGGTGCTCGAACACGATGTCGACATCCTCCCCGACCAGCCCGCGGATGTCCTTGCCCAGCCGTCGCCATTCCGATTCATCCTGGGTGTTCTCGTCCTTCCAGAACTTGTAGGCGGCGGCCTTGCGGTCGATGACCGCCTCGACGCCGAGGTCGTGGAGGAGCTCGACCTTCCCGGGGGAGGACACCACCCCGACCGGGGTGCCGCCGCCGTTGAGCACGTACTGGACCGCGTAGGCACCCAGCCCACCCGAGGCGCCCCACACCAGCACCTTGTCGCCTTGCTGCATCGAAGCCCCGTTTTTCGACACCAGCATGCGATAAGAGGTGGAGTTGCAGAGGGCGTTGACCGCGGCTTCTTCCCAACTCAAGTGCCGGGGTTTGGGCATCAGCTGGTTGGCCTTGACCACAGCCAGGTCGGCGAGGCCGCCGAAGTTCGTCTCGAAACCCCAGATCCGTTGGTTGTCGGCCAGCATCGAGTCGTCATGCGAACTCGGGCTCTGGTCATCGACGTAATTGCAGTGCACGGTGACCCGGTCGCCGGGCTTCCAGTTGCGGACCGCCGATCCGGTTCGCAGCACCACCGCGGCGGCGTCGGACCCGACCACGTGGTACGGGAGCGCGTGGCGGGCGCCCCAGGCGCTCTCCTTGCCCAGACGGTCGAGGAAGCCGAAGGTCGGCAGCGGTTCGAAGATCGACGTCCAGACGGTGTTGAAGTTGATCGAACTGGCCATCACCGCGATGTAGGCCTCGTCGGGGGCCAGTTCCGGGACGGCGACGTCGCCGACGTGGAGCGACTTCCTCGGGTCCTTGTCCTCGGACTCCAGCCCGTCGAACATGTCCACTTCGTCGCGGGACACGAAGGCGGCCCGGTAGGTGTCGGGGATCGGGATGGCGGCGATTTCGTCTCCGGAGGCACCCGATTGAATGGCTGAAAGGAACTCCTGCATGGGATGGGAGGATAGCCCGACTGGCGTCCCCGGTTACCGGTCGGAAACCGGTCGGTTACCCGGAGTCACCGGGCCCGCGGTCTCTGACCAGGTCCTCGCCGTCTTCGAGTTCCTGCCAGGGCGAACCGCCGATAGTCTGTTGGCGAACTCGGCCCCAGGGGGTCGCCGCCTAATCGGGCCGTCAGGCCCCGGAGGTCAACATGTCCGGTTCTGTCATTGTTGCTGGTGCCCGTACCCCGATCGGGAAGTTGTCGGGCTCGTTGGGTGGCTTTGCCGCCACCGAGTTGGGGGGCTTTGCCATCGCCGCCGCCCTGGAGCGGGCCGGAATCAAGCCTGAGCAGGTCGACTACGTGTTCATGGGGCAGGTGATCCAGGCCGGAGCCGGGCAGATCACCGCTCGCCAGGCGGCGGCCAACGCCGGGATCCCGATGAGCGTGGCCGCCACCACCGTGAACAAGGTCTGCCTGTCCGGTCTCAACGCCATCTACCTGGCCGACCTGATGATCAACGCCGGCGAGGCCGACATCGTGGTGGCCGGGGGAATGGAGTCGATGACCCAGGCCCCCTACCTCCTGCCCGGGGCCCGGGCCGGCTACCGGATCGGGGACGGCAGCCTGGTCGACTCGATGATGTACGACGGTTTGTTCTGCGCCTTCGACCAGCGGGCCATGGGTCTCAGCACCGAGGTCTACAACGGAGCCGACGGAGTCTCCCGCGAGCGCCAGGACGCCTTCAGCGCCCTCTCCCACGAACGGGCGGCGGCGGCCATCAAGGACGGCAAGTTCGGCGAGGAGATCGTGGCGGTCAATGTGCCCCAGCGCAAGGGCGACCCGATCGTGGTCGACACCGACGAGGGCGTGCGGCCGGAGACGACGGCCGAGTCCTTGGCCAAGCTCCGGCCCGCCTTCGACAAGAACGGCACCATCACCGCCGGCAACGCCTCCCAGATCTCCGACGGCGGCGCCGCGGTCATCGTGATGTCCAAAGCCAAGGCCCAGGAGCTGGGCGTCTCGCCGCTCGGTGAGCTGATCGGCTACGGCCAGGTGGCCGGCCCGGATCCCTCCCTTCTCCATCAGCCGTCCCACGCCATGTCGGTGGCCCTGGCCAAGGCCGGTCTGTCGCTCAGCGATGTCGATCTGTTCGAGATCAACGAAGCATTCGCGGCGGTGGGCCTGGCGTCGGCCGACGACCTCGGCATCCCCGAGGACAAGCTCAACGTGAACGGTGGGGCCATCGCCCTCGGGCACCCGGTCGGCATGTCCGGCACCCGGCTGGCCCTTACCTCCCTGCTCGAGCTCAAGCGTCGGGGTGGAGGCACGGCGGCCGTCAGTCTTTGCGGTGGTGGTGGCCAAGGCGACGCCGCGGTGCTCCGGACGCTCTAGGCGGCAGCTTCCCACTGATCGTCGACAGCGCCACTCGGGCCGACCGCCACCGGGTGTCCCGACTACGGTTCGGCCTTCTCACAGAACAGGGGTGTTGACTTTCAACCATGGGCGAACTCGCCACCACTCCGCTGCGGGCTCTCGACGCTTCGGTCGACGAGGATGGTTGTCGGGTTCTGTCGGCGACCTCGTTCCTGGATCTCGACGGTGCTGAACAACGCCTGTTCGACATCATCGACGGTGCCGAAGACCTGACTTCGACCAGTGACGAGCTGGCCGGAAGCGCGCAAACCTGGCCGGAGCGCTACCACCTGAGTCACGACCGGGCCAACGTCCTGCGGCCCATGAACCTGCCACGAGGATGCAAGGTGCTGGAGATCGGCGCCGAGTGCGGGGCGATCACCCGCTACCTGGGCGAGAGGTGCGATCTGGTCGACGCGGTCGAACCGGTGATCGCCCGGGCCAGGGTCGCCCGCACCCGCACCCGCGATCTGCCCGGGGTCGAGGTATTCGTCGGGGATCTGTTCGACGTACCCGGCGACAATGTCTACGACCTCATCGTGTTGGTCGGGGTGCTCGAATACGTCGGTTCCGGCTCGGCCGAACTCGCGCCCTACCAGAAGTTCCTCCACCGGGCCGCGTCGCTGTTGACCGAGGATGGTTCCCTGCTGGTCGCCATCGAGAACCGCATCGGGGTCAAATACCTCTCCGGGGCCCCCGAGGACCACTCGAATCGGCCGTTCGATTCGCTGGAGGGCTATCCCAACGGCTCGCTGGCCCGGACGTTCTCCCGAGGCGAACTCGACGGGCTGATCCGCCAGACCCGGCTGACTCCGCGGGTGTTCGGGGCCTTCCCCGACTACAAGCTGACCCGGATCGTGATGTCCGAAGAGCTCCTGGAGACCGACCCGTCGCTGGCCTACCGCATCCCCCACTTCCCCAGCCCCGACTGGGGCGGCGATGTCGAGAGGGTGGCCAACGAGGGGGCGGTGTGGCGCACCATGATCGAGGCCGGCCTCGGGCCGGAGACAGCCAACTCCTTCGTGATCCTGGCCTCCCGCCGGCAATCGGGAGGCTTGTGGCCCGAGGATCAGCTGGCCGCCTACTACTCCACTGCCCGACGCGCCGGCTACGCCTCGGAAACCCGGGTCCTCAGCCAGGACGGCACCATCGTGTTCGATCGGCGGGCCCTCTCCGACGATGGGCCACACCCGGATCTTCCCGACACCCGGGTGCAGCTCCGGTTGGGGCGAACCCCGTGGACCGCGGGGACTGATTTTCTGGATCTGTTGAGCCAGGCCAACGACAAAGAGCTCACCGACTGGTTGGGCCGATGGACCGACCTTCTCACCCAGGAGTTCGAGCCCGGGCAACCCACTCCGATCGACCTGCTGCCCCACAACCTGGTGGCCCTCCCCGACGGCCTGCTCCGGGCCATCGATTCCAAGTTCGTTCAGAACGGGATCGCCCGAGAGGCAGTGGTGGCCCGCGGGGCCCTGGTCACCGGACTGCGCCTCTCCCGGCTGACCAAGCCGAGCCGCTGGGGTGCTTTCACCGTCGAGGAGGTCGTTCGCTACATCGGGACCCTGATCGGCCTCCCGGCGGATGGCAGCTGGATCGCCGACGCGGTGGCCGGAGAAGCCGCCTTCCAGGCCGAGGTTTCGTTGCACACCCCCGAACCGCCTACCCGGGCCGAAGCCGTGGGCCTACAGGAGGCGGTGCTCTGGGACGAGCTGCATCTTCCGTTGGCGCTGAGCTCCGAATACAACCCGGGGGTCGGGGCCCGGATCGCCCTGGAGGCGGAGCTGAGCCGCATGGGTGCGTCCTACGGGAGGCTGGTCGACAGCCATGATGCCCTGGTCAGCGCCCATCACACCGCCGTCGACGGCCATGCCCGACAGATGGCGACGGTTCTCGACCAGTTGGGCACCGCCCAGGCCGACCTGTACAAAACCCGCCTCAGCCTGGACGCCCACGTGGCCGAATTCGTCCGGATCAAGGCGTCCTCCAGCTGGAAGTTGACCCGCCCGCTCCGGGCGGTGTCACAACTGTTCCGGCGTTCGTCGAGTTGAGCGGATCGGGCCGGGCCGGGATGCCGGGCCGACTCAATACGGCGGGCTGAACACCCCGGCGAGCGAGCCACCTCCCGCCTCCCCGAGGTCCGACCACGAGCCCGCCGGCAGACCGATCACCGCCAGAGAGCAGGTCGAGAAGCCGTGGTTGCGGAGGATCAAACGGTCGCCGGCTTCTTGCCCATCGCCATCCCAGGAACGCGCCAGCAGCTCGAACGCCAGCTCATACACCGTGGGGTTGTGACCGACGAGCATGGCGCTGGCGAAGTTGTCGTCGAGTTCGCGGAGGTAGCCGAGCACGGTGTCCGGATTCGCCCCATAGAGCGAGTGGAGTGACTCGAGCGGAAGGTTCCCGCCCATCGCCTCCAGGACCAGGTCGGCGGTTTGGCGGGTCCGGACCGCCGATGAGCACAGGACCACCTGGGGAAGCGGAACGTCATCGAGACCGAAGACACCGACTCCCGCGCCCAACCGATGGCCGAGGGCGGTGGCGTCGCGCCGACCTCGGGCGGTCAGGGGCCGCTCCTTGTCGCCCCCGCCGGCGGGAGCGCTGCGGGCCGCCTTCCCATGGCGCAGCACCCACAGATATCTGAGCATCCCAGCCGCATCCGTCATCTCATGATGCCCGATCGAGTTCGCCGACCACCAGGCTACGCATCGACGACCCGACGACCCTCCAGGGCTCGGCCCAGGGTCAGTTCATCGGCGTACTCGAGGTCGCCCCCAACCGGGAGCCCACTGGCGATGCGGGTGACGACGAGGCCCATCGGCTTCAACAGACGGGCCAGATACATGGCGGTAGCCTCACCCTCGAGATTGGGGTTGGTACAGAGGATGACCTCGGAGATCCCGTCTTCCTCGAGCCTGGTCAGCAACTCGCGCACCCGCAACTGTTCGGGGCCGATGCCCTCGATGGGATTCAAGGCCCCCTGGAGCACGTGATAGCGCCCGGAGAACTCGCCGGTCTTCTCGACGGCGACGATGTCCCGAGGGTCCTCGACCACGCAGACTGACGTGGCATCCCGGCGATCGTCGAGGCAGATGGCGCACAACCCGCCTTCGGCGACGTTGAAGCATCGGGTGCACAGGGTGATGCGCTCTTTCACGTCGATGATCGACTGGGCCAGGCGGAGGGCGTCCTCCGGCGCCACCTTCAAGAGGTGGAAGGTGATCCGCTGGGCCGACTTGGGCCCGATGCCGGGGAGCCGCCCGAGCTCGTCGATCAATGACTGCAATGGGCCGGAGAAGACTCCCATCTAGAGGATTTCCTCGGCGCCGGGGAACGCCTCGAGCACCCGGGCCTCGGCCGGTTTGTTCACGGTCACCTCGGCACCCAATTCGCCGTCGCGGAAGCTGGCCATGTCGCCGGCGTCCTCGTCGTCGTCGGCCGGGGCGCCGCCGGACGACGGCGAAGCCTGCACCAGGGGCGTGGGTATCCCGAGGCCGGCTCCCGCCCGGGTTCCACTTCCGGCCTCCGGCGGAGTTCCGGTGCTGGTCCGGGGTACGGGCTCCGCCCGACCGCCGGCTTCACTCTCGACCACCAGCGACAGCACCACCGGCAGCCCGAAGTACTCGGTGAGCGCCGGCTCGACATCTCCCCGGATGGCCTCGCAACGTTCGCGATGGGTGTCGTTGGGCAGACCGAAGACTGCCTTGCCGTCTTCGGCGCCGACGAACCTCCCGGCTTGGAAGAGCGCTTTGGCCTTGGGCCGCAAACGTCCGAGGATGTGGTCGCCCCAGGCCTGGACCAGCTCATCCCGACTCGGGAACGCCCGACCGGAGTTGGCGGTGGGCTCGGACCCCGGGGCCGGGTGAGGAATGGGTGCGGGCGGGGTGGTTTCCGCAGGGACCGGGGCTTCGCGGGCGGTTGCCGTCACCGGCGGTGCCGACTCCCGCTGTACGGCTCCGACCGTCTTGCGGACGGCGGTCGCGCCCGGTGAGGGAGCCGATGGCGGAGGGGCCGCCGGGGCGGGGCTGACCGCGGGTGCCGGAGTGGTCGGTGGGGAGGGCGCGGTAGTGGTTGCGCGGCTGACCGCGGCTGACGGAGCCGCGGCCGGGGATGGGCTGGCCGCGGGTGCGCCGGCTCCTCCCGGGTGGCGCTCGAGCCGTTCGATTCGGACCAACATCGCTTCGGGCGATTCATCAGCCTCGGGGTGGGCCAAACGGACCAACGCCACCTCCAGGCTGACCCGGGCATCCAGGGCGTCCCGCATGTCGACCTGGGACCGGCCCAACACTTCAATGGATCGGACCAGGGCCGGCAGCCCCAGTCGTTCGGTCAACCCGGCGATGGTGTCCCGCTCTGCCTCGACCACACCCGCGAGTTCGGGGGCGACCAGGGCCAGAAAGCCCTGGCGGAGGAGATCGATGAGATCCCCGGTCAGCTGTTGGGGACTGAATCCGGCCGAAGTGAGATGGGCCACTGCCACCAGCGCCCGACCCGCATCCCGCTCTGCCAAGGCTTCGACGATTTCATCCAGTTCGGGGAGGTCGTCCTCCACCGTGTCGGAGGTGGCGGCCTGATCGAGCACCGAAAGGGCGTCCCGGGCCGAACCCCGCCCCCGCCGGACGGCGACATCGATGGCCTCGTCGGCCACATCCAGATGGGCGTCCCGTCGAACCTGTTTGAGCAGCTCTCCGAGGGTGTCTGCCCCCAATAGACGGAACTCGTAGTGCTGGGTGCGGCTCCGAATGGTGGGAAGCACCTTCTGCGGGTCGGTGGTGGCCAATACGAAGATGACGTGGGGCGGCGGCTCCTCCAGCGTCTTCAACAGAGCGTTGGAGGCGGGCGTCGACAACATGTGGACCTCGTCGACGATGTACACCTTCTGGCGTCCCGGACTTCCGAGCGCCGCCCGTGACACCAGGTCCCGCATGGCATCGACCCCGTTGTTGGAGGCGGCGTCCAACTCATGGACATCCAGGGAGGTCCCCTTGGCGATCTCGGTGCAGGAGGAGCACTCGCCGCACGGCTCCCCATCACGGAGGTCGGTGCAGTTCAGCGCCTTGGCCAGAATCCGGGCGGTGGACGTCTTGCCGGTCCCCCGCGGGCCGCTGAACAGGTAGGCGTGAGCCGTCCGACCGTCCCGCACCGCATTGCGAAGAGCGAGGACCACGTGGTCCTGACCCTTGACTTCGGCGAACGTCGAAGGGCGGAACCGGCGGTACAGGGACTGATAAGGGGTGACGTCCGGGATGGCGTCCACGGTGTCGTTTTGAAGGTCGGCCACGTCGGGGGAGCCTATCGGGCGACGGACGCGACGAGCCCCGCCGTTCGGTGCGGCGGCCAGGTTGACTACGGCACACGGCCTGTCCCGCTGAGAGCTGCTGCCTTCCGACCCTGACTCGATTCACAGGGGACCGTTGCGCAGGACCCGGCCGCCGCACCGAACGTCGGGACCGGAGGACAGCGTAGCGCCCGGGGGTCATGGCCTGGGCCGCGGCCGTCGGTCCGGGTGGGGCGGCGGAGTAGCCTGTCGGGGCTGTACACGCCTCCGCCTCGGGTCCTCGAGCCGCGGTGGTGGCGTTCCGACCGGAGGCGTGCGAGAGCGGCCGAATCGGCACGATTGGAAATCGTGTGTGGGGAAACTCACCGTGGGTTCAAATCCCACCGCCTCCGCCAGATGGCAATCAACGCGCCCGCCGGGCCACTCGATGATGACGCGGCCATGGAATTGGCCCTGGCCGAGGCCCGGATGGCCGAGCTCCATGACGACGTCCCGGTGGGTGCGGTGACGCTGGTCGGCGGTCGGGTGGTCGCCGCCCGCCACAACGAGCGCGAGCTGAAGGGCGATCCGACCGCCCATGCCGAGATGCTGGCCCTGGCGGACACCGCCTCGGCGCTCGGCACCTGGCGGCTGGACGAGGTGACCCTGGTGGTGACCTTGGAGCCGTGCCCGATGTGCGCCGGCGGGTTGGTCGCCGCCCGGGTGAAGCGGGTGGTGTTCGGGGCGACCGACACCAAGGCCGGGGCCTGCGGCACCCTCTACAACCTGTGCGCCGATCCCCGGCTGAACCACCTGGTGGAGGTCACCGCCGGAGTGCGTGCCGACCAGGCGTCGTCCCTGCTGACCGGGTTCTTCGCCCTCCGTCGCCGCGAGTAGCCTCTCGTCCGGAGGGATGCGAGAGTGGCCGAATCGGACGGTCTCGAAAACCGTTGTGTCGCAAGGCACCGTGGGTTCGAATCCCACTCCCTCCGCCAGCTGCGGTTTATCCCTTTGGGTGGGCCGCGGTCAGCATGCGGCCGGCGGCCGGATCGGTGTCGCGGTGGTCAACCGCCGGCGTCGCCGGTCGGCTCGCGGGTGGACAGCCAACGATGGAGACCAGCGGCATTGGAGTGGACGCCATTCATGATGTCGAGCTTCTCCCGGTGCTCGTCGGGTACGCCCTCCATGTCACTCTCGAACTCGGTGGCCAACGCGGTGGCGATGTCCTCGCCTCGGCGAAAGGCGGCCTCGGCCACCTCCGCCCACCGGCGCAGGGTCCCGTCCGCTTCCTCGAGGAGGTCTTGCGGATCGCCCAGCAGCCCGTAGTGGGCCAGGGCGATACCGGTCGGCCGGCGTTCGGCGAACCGACGGAGTGAGTGCAGGGCCTGATCGAGATCGAAATCCGGGGGTGGGGTCGATGGGCGGAGCACACCGGCATCAGGCAGCTTGACCCCGACGGCATCGCCAGCGAACAGCACCCCGCTCAGGGAGTCGTGGAGAGCGACGTGATGTTTGGCGTGGCCGGGCGAGTCCACCGCGATGAGCGACCGGTTGGGTCCCACCCGGATGGCTTCACCGTCTTCCAGCACATGGAGCCGCTCGGGCGGGGTCGGATCGAGCCGGCCGTACAGCGAGTCGAGCAGGGGCCCATAGACCCGGGCAGCAGAGTCGACCAACTTGGTGGGGTCGGCCAGGTGTCTCGCCCCCTTCGGGTGCACGTACACGGTGGCCTTGGGGAAGGCCCGGGCCACGTCCCCGACCCCGCCGGCATGGTCGAGGTGGATGTGGGTCACCACCACTCCGGCCAGATCCTCGGGGCCCAACCCGAGGGCGTCGAGCTCGGCCAGCAACACCGGCACCGAGCTCTGGCTGCCCGTCTCGATCAGCACCGGCTCCGGTCCCTCGATCATGTAACCGGCGGTGACCCGTTGCCAACCGCCCAGCAGGGTGTCGAGCTCGATGACCCCGTCGGCGATGGTGCGTCCCGCCCCCGGAGCGCCGGCGGCTTCGGCGTCGTAGGGGTGGGCGTGGCCATGGTGGGTGCCGCTCACGACGGGGTGACCTCGATCACCACCTTGACGTCGTCGGGCTTCCGGTCGAGCGCCTGCTGCCAGGATTCGAGCGGCACCCGTCGGGTGATGAGCTTCCCCAGCCAGGCGGGGTCGGCGGCGGCCAGGCCGTCAGCCGCCGCCTGGTAGTGGCGACGGTTGGCGTTGACCGAGCCGACTACCGCCTCGTTCTGCAGCACCATCGACCGGTTCAACGCCCCTTCGTCGACGGTGATGGTGTGCCCACCTGACGACACCCCGGTGAGGCACACCACCCCGCCGGTCCCGATGTGCTCCATGGCGTCGAGGACCAGTGACGACACCCCGGTGCACTCGAGGATGACGTCGGGATCCTTGACCGAGTCTTCGATGGAACCGGTGTGGTAGGTGGCACCCAGCTCGGCGACCAGCTGCGGCTTGAGCCCGCCGGTGACCTGGTCGAAGACGTGGACATCCAGGCCGCGCTGGCGCCCGAGCATGGCCGCCAACAGCCCGATGGGCCCGGCCCCGGTGACCACCACCGTCTTCGGATCCCAGTGGGCCCGGCCACCGATCCGGTCGACCTGTTCCCACGCCTTGGCCACCACGCTGGTCGGTTCGAGGAGGACACCGAGAAAGCCCAGCTTCGGGTCGACCTTGACGGCGAACTCCGGGGTGATCCGGTACCGCTCGGACAGGTAGCCGTCGTGTTCCTTGATGCCCCGCTCGGTGTACAGGCCGTTGCGACAGAAATCCCATTCGCCCACCGCACAGTTGGCACACGGGACCGGATCCGGTCGGCGGACGATCCCCACCACGTAATCGCCCTTGGCCAGATCTCCACCCGCCGGGGCTTCGAGCACCTGCCCCAACGACTCGTGCCCCAGCACCAGCCGCTCGCGTCCGGGAGGAGGCCACCCGTAGGCTCCCGACAGGATCTCGATGTCGGTGCCGCAGATGCCGACCGCCAGGGTCTGGACCAGCACCGGTCCGTCGGAGGCCGGCGGTTCGTCCACATCGTCGAGTCGGGCGGAGTCTTTGGTCAACGGAACGACGGTCAGTGCTTTCATGGATTTCCCTTCCTGAAGGTCGGACCCGGAGTGGTCGTCGATGGAGAGATGGCCGCCTACTCGGAGGCTGACCCGGTGGCGTTGATCTCGGCTTCGGAGGCTCCTCCCGCCGGCGCCGGGGCGGGGCGAGCCGGACGGCGAAGGGAGTGGCCACCGAGGTGCATCCGTCCGGTACCCGTCTTCGAACGGGTGGTGGCCCGCCGGACATGGCTCAAGGTGTGCGGGATCGCCACCGGCTTTTCGTGACCATTGAGCTTGGCCACCGAGTTCACCAGCGACACGTGGGAGAACGCTTGGGGGAAGTTCCCCACCAGCCGGCCGGCCACCGGGTCATATTCCTCGGAGAGCAGGCCCAGGTCGTTGCGAAGGGACAACAAGCGCTCGAGCATCTCCCGGGCGTCGTCGGTCCGCCCGAGCATGGCCAGGCAGTCGACCATCCAGAACGAGCAGGCCAGAAAGGCTCCCTCCCGCCCGCTCAACCCGTCGACGTCGCCGGTGTCGGCGGTCCGGTATCGGAGCACGAAGCCACCGTCCATCAGTTCCCGCTCCACCGCTTCGATGGTTCCCTTGACCCGGGGGTCGGTGGCCGGCAGGAAGCCCACGATCGGAATCATCAGCAGGCTGGCATCGAGCTGGTCGGACCCGTAGTACTGGGTGAACGACCCCTTGTCGGCGTTGAAGCCCTCGTCCGTCACCTGGTCATGGATCTCGGCCCGGATCTCCCGCCAATGGTCGACCGGGCCGTCCATCCCGCAGTTCTCCACCGTCTTGATGGCGCGGTCCATGGCCACCCAGGCCATGACCTTCGAATGGGTGAAGTGCCGCCTCGGGCCCCGAACCTCCCAGATGCCATCGTCGGGCTCACGCCACCCGGCCTCCAGGAATTCCATGAGCTCGCGCTGTAGCTCCCAGGCCGGCGTCTCGACGTTGTCACCCGACAGCGACGCCTCGTACAGCGCCGACATCACTTCCCCGTAGACATCCAGCTGGAACTGGCCGGCGGCGGCGTTGCCGATCCTGACCGGCGACGAATCCTCGTAGCCGGGCAGCCAGGTGACCTCCCACTCGTCGAGGCGGCGCTCACCGGCCGGGCCGTACATGATCTGCATCTGCGACGGGTCGCCGGCCACCGCCCGCAGCAGCCAGTCGCGCCAGGACATCGCCTCCTGGTAGAACCCGCCCCGCATCAGGGACTCCAGGGTGAGGGTGGCGTCGCGCAACCAACAGAACCGGTAGTCCCAGTTCCGCGCTCCTCCGAGGGTCTCGGGGAGGGAGGTGGTGGCCGCGGCCACGATCCCGCCGGTCGGTTGGTAGGTCAGTGCCTTGAGGGTGATGAGGGACCGCACCACCGCGTCCCGGTCGGGACCCTCATAGGTGCCCTGGGCGACCCAGTCCCGCCACCAGTTCTCAGTGTCGTCGATGGCATACACCGCATCGACCGGGCGGGGTGGCTCCTCACAGGCGGCGAACCACGCCAACGAGAACGGGACCCGCTGGCCCTCGGTCACGGTGAACCTGGCCACCGTGGACATGTCCTTGCCCTCGGTGTGGATCGGCGTCCAGAGGGAAAGGCCGTCGGGTCCGGCGATCGCCACCAGGGTCCCGTCGAGCCGCCGCACCCACGGGATGATCTGTCCGTAGCCAAAGCGCATGGTGAGCACCATGTCCATGGTGACCGTGCCCCGCACTCCTTCCACCAACCGCACCACTTCGGGATGTTGCTGACGGATCGGCATGCAGTCGATGACCCTGACGGTTCCTTCGTCGGTCACGAACTCCGACTCGAGCACCAGCGAATCGCCGCGGTAGCGTCGGTGGGTCGCCCGGTGCGACCCGACGGGGGCCAACTTCCAGCAGCCGTGATCCGCGGTACCCAGGAGCTTCGAAAAGCAGGCCGCCGAGTCGAAGCGAGGCAGACAGAGCCAATCGATGGAGCCATCGCGCCCGACCAACGCAGCCGTGTGGAGATCACCGATGATTCCGTAGTCCTCAATGGGCAGGCTCATGGTCTATGTCTAGTCGGGCGTCTCTGGTTCTGCGGTCGCGATCCTGTCCGAGCGCGGCAGGTAAGGACGATCAGCTGTTGGCGCAGGGCCCGGTGCCGACTGCGCCGGAGGCGGCCTCGGCTTTTTGGACTCGTGACAACACCCCGGGAGAGGTGAGCGCATATCCGATGTCCCCGTTGGTCGTCGAACGGGAGAAGACCACGCCGATCACCCGTCCGTCGGCCTCGACCAGCGGGCCACCGGAGTTGCCGGGACGCACCACCGCCTGGACTTCGTAGACGTCGCGGAGGGTGAGCGCCTGGCCGTAGATGTCCCGGCCCTCGGCGGAGAAATTGGCCATGATCCCGGCCGGCGCCACAGTGAACGGGCCTCCGCCCGGATACCCCAGGACCAGGGCCTGCACCCCCCGGGCGACATCGTTCGGGTTGAGGGTGAGCGGGCGCTCGCGGAGTCCGGAGACCCGCATCACCGCCAGATCGTAGGTGGGGTCGAAGAGGACAACTGTGGTGTCGTGGATCCCCGCGCTGTCCTGGACGGTGGGACGGGCGATCCCGGCCACCACATGGGCATTGGTCACCACCAGTCCCGGCGCCACCACGAATCCGGAGCCCTCTTGGATGTCACCGCACCCCGATCCGACGATCTTGACGGTGGACGGACCGGCAATGTTCAACGCGGTCTGCATCTGGGCGTCGCCGGGAAGCGTCACCGGTCCGGCTGACGCTGGAGCCAGTTGCGCGAACACCGGCGGGAAGCCCTCGGCCGAGAGGAACCCCTGCACCCGGGAGAACACCGACGGGGGGGCCGGGAGCACGCTGTCCAGAGATCGGATGATCTGGGAACCGGAGATGGAGGCATTGATCGGGAGATACGAGCTGTTGACCAGGGTGCTGGCCACCAGCCAGGTGGCCAGCAGCGAGGCGATGACCGCCACCACCACCCCGAGTCCCGAATCGACGGCCCCCAGTCGGCCCCGATGGACCCGCTTGAAGAGTTTGACCCCCACCGTGCGCCCGATGACTCCGCACAGGATGGCGATGCCCAACATGGTGATGAGGGCCACCGCCGCCCGGCTGGTGGACGAGTGGACCCAGGTGGCGGTGACCGACGCCAGCAGCGCGCCGAGATAGAGGCCGATCCAGAAGCCACCGAAGGAGAGCACCTGCATCAACCCACCCAGTCGCAACCCCTGAATGGCGGCGATGGCCACGACCACCAGGATCAGGATGTCGACCAAATTCATCCGGTCCACTCCCCCCCGGGTCCCGAAGCGTCAAGAATGTGTAAAAGGACTTCGATCACCGACGGTCAACGGTAGACGGCGAACCACCCGTGGTGAGTTCAATACGGGAAGAAATCCTGCGTACGAGCCTCCAAGCGTGGCAAGATCGCGTCCGACCGGGCCAACCGACGGTCCTCATCGCTCACCCACCGGACCATTTCCACTCAAGAGATCGGATTTCCCGATGACCGATAGCAATCCTCCTCCGAGCGATCCGCCACCCGAACAACCGGAGACGCCGGCCGCCGCCCCTCCTCATCCACCTCCCCCTCCGGTTGCACCCCCTCCGCCCCCGGCCGCCGCGCCGCCCCCTCCACCCCCGGTGGCCGCACCGCCCCCTCCGCCGAGCGCGGCTCCGTGGGCGCCCGCATCGAGCTCACCACCGCCAATGAGTGCCCCGGTCTACGCCCAACCGCCACCGGCTTCCTCTTATGCACCGCCGCCGGGTGGGGCCCCTCCGTACGGGACGCCTCCGCCGCCGGGGGCTCCTGGCTACGGCGCGTCTCCCTATGGCGCGCCTCCCTACGGGCAACCGCCGGCCGGTGCCCCCTACGGCTACGTAACCGGGCCGGTCGACGTGCTGGGTCGCCCGCTGGCCGAGTGGTGGCAGCGGGCGGTGGCCATCATCATCGACAGCGTCATGCTCGGAATCATCTTTGCCATTCTGCGCGGCATCTTCGGCGGTGGGAACACCATCGTGTTCAACTCGAACGGCACGACCACAGTCCACACCGGTCACTTGATCATCGCGGAGATCATCGAAGTCGTGCTCACACTCGCCTACTTCGGAATCTTCGACGGAAGTGCACAGGGTCAAACCCTGGGCAAGATGGCCCTGGGCATTGCCACTCGCGACATCAATACCGGTGGCCCTATCGGCCCCGGGCGGGCCGTGCTCCGTCGGTTCATCTACACCATCCTGTGGGCCCTCCTGTTCATCCCGGGACTGATCAACGTGCTGTCTCCGTTGTGGGATCAACGACGCCAGGCCTGGCACGACAAGGCCGTCTCTTCTGACGTCATCAAGACCCGTTAGGCACCTCTCCACCATGAGGGGTGCATCCCGCCTACCAAAACGGGCGGCCTTGGCCGCGGTCCTCATCGGGGCCCTGCTGGCTGGGTGTACATCGGGGCCCGCACACCTCTCATCAGGGAAAACGTCGGTCACCCTGGCCACCGTCCCCTTCAAATCCGGATCGCCATGGAGCGGCTCGCTGGTCCCGCTGGTGCCGCCCAAGCCGGTCAATTCGGTGACGGCGGTCACTTGCGTGACGGCTTCCAAATGCTGGGCCGTCGGCTCCACCGTCGGCAGTGGTGGCGCACCCAACGGGGCCGCATTGATCGCCACTTCGAACGGGGGAGCCAGTTGGATCGCCCAGCCCATCCCGCCGACTACCGGCTACCTCGCCGGCATTGCCTGCAGCACTCCGTCCCAGTGCGTGGCCGTCGGCCAGGGCCAGGGCAACCAGGGCATCGCCATCTCCACCAACAACGGCGGCACCAGTTGGGGTCAGGCGGCGGTGCCGGCGGGGATCGGCGACGTGACCGCGGTGACCTGCGAGTCGGATCGCCGCTGCATGGCCATCGGATCGCTCGGTGCCGGCGATGCCGCCTTGGTGTCGACCTCGGCCGGCGCCACCTGGAGCCAGGCGGGTACGTTGTCCGGAGGCACCAGCGGTGCCAGCGGCGTCTCCTGCATCGATGCCCAGCATTGCTGGGTGAGCGGTCACACCCTGTCCGGTTCGGTGGTGTCCACCTCGAACGGTGGCGCTTCCTGGACCACCCTTCCCATACCCGCGGGTTCGGGCTTTTTGAATTCCGTCTCCTGCGTTCAGGGGCCGGCCGACCAGGCGGGTGCGGTGCCGGGTACCGCACCCAGCGGTCAGATCACGGTGCCCACCGCACCGACCAGCGCCGCCCCGTCAACCACGTCGTCGCTTCCCGCCGGTCAGCCCGGCGTGCGGTGCACGGTGGTCGGGACCACCGCCACCGCGCAGAACGTGGCCCGCACCGGCCACGGCGTGGTCTTCACCAGCTCGAACGGGGGAGCGACCTGGGCCAGTCAGCCGGCGCCGGCCTCCGTCGCCGAACTCTTCAGCGTCTCCTGCGTCGCCGACGACACCTGTGTGGCCACCGGAAGCACGGTCACCAGTTCACCCACCTCCGGGGTCCTGCTCTTCACCGGGCCCACCACCAAGCCCTGGAAGGGGGCCACCACGGTCACCTCCCCCGAGCCCCTCTTGGGTGTGACCTGTACCTCCACCTCGCAATGCGTATCGGTGGGTGAATCGATCATCCAGCATCTGGTCGGGCCATGAGCGGCTGGCGGCTCCGGCCCGGCGGTTCGGGACGGCCTCATGCCCGATGACCGGACCACCGTCACCGAACTCGGGACCGCCCTCGGGACCCTCGGATATCCGGACCTTTCCCGCGCCCTGGACCGACGGCCGGAGGAGCTGCGGATAGGCGACGACACCTGGGAGCAGCTGCAGGTCATCCACCGGGAGGGGCGGTTCGCCGCCGAGTTCCACATGGCGTTCGAGAACGGGCGAGCCATGTTGGCCGCGCCCGATGGGCTCGGTGGTCGAGTCCCGCGGATCATCGAGTGGACCGGCGGTCGCCGGGCTCCGGGTGACGAAGTTGCCCCCATCGATCTCCGCATCGACCACGTGTACCTGATCAGCTGCAAGTACGAGTCCGACATTCTCGCCAATACCTCGCCGGCCCGTTTGTTCGAGGGCTTGCTGGCCATGTCCGGGCGCTGGGACCGTTCCGACTGGTTCGAGGCGGTGGCGGTTGACGAGTTGTTGGCCCTCTACGCCGCCTGTTTGCGGGCTACCGGGCTGACCCACTTTCCGCCGGCTCCCGGACTCTGCAGCAAAGAGCAACACCGCGAGCTCCGGGATGCCCTGGCTGGACGGTCCTACCCCGATGAGGAAACCAAGGCCGCCTACGTCAGGTTGTGCGCGACGGTAAGCCGGGAGTCAGCCCAACGTTGGCGGCGGCGGATGGACGAAGCCGGTATCGGATCCGAACTGATGGTCTGGCGCTTGCTGCGGATCGGCAGTGCTCCCTATTTCGTACTCGGCATCGATCGGCGTAGCGGCCAACCGGTCCAGTACCGGATCTCCAGCCCCTGGGACTGGCGGGACGAGTTCGAGGTCGTCGATTTCGGCATCGCCGCCGGAGCCGCCGGTCAGCCCCGGGTCGACTGGCACTGTCGGTATCGGTCCCGCCATCAGGGATCCCGCCATCAATCGACGGTCGCCGGTCATGTCGAGATCCGGTGGAGCCACGGCCGATTCGCCCATCCACCGGAGGCCAAGATCTATCTGGATACCCCGATGGACGAACTGCCGGGGTATCACGCCCTGTCGGACACCGGGGAGCCTCAACTCAGACTGTGGTCAACCACCTCGTAGATCAACCCCTCCCGAACGGGTCCTCGTGGGGAGGCCCGGAGGACCCGGTGGCCGACGGCGGCGACGGGGGATCCACCGGGCCCGCCGATGCCGCCGGGGTGCCCCGGGGGAGCAACCGCAGTCCGACAATCGGAAAGATGAGCACCGAGAGCACGCCGGCGGCGATGAGGGCGGCGGCGTTCTCGGGAGCCATCTTGTCGGCCGCCACCCCGATCTCGGCGATCACCACGATCAACGGCAGCCCGGTGACCGAGAACAGCGCCAGGGCCAACCGCTGAGGTCTCGGCAACTGCTTGCGGTAGACCCACAGCGAGGGAGCGCCCCGGACCACCAGGAGGAGCAGCAGATAGAGCGGGATGCGCAGGGCGGCACTCGGATTGTGGAGAAGCGAATGGAGATCGAAGGTCACCCCGCTCACCACGAAGAAGATGGGAATCAGGAAGCCGAAGCCGATGGCCTCGAGCTTTCCCCGAATGACCGGGCTGTCGTCGCCCTCGGTGAACAGGCGGACCACGATCCCGGCGGCGACCGCCCCCAGCAGCACATCGAGGCCGAGGGTGGACGCCAGATACACGAGCAAGAAGATGAGGAGGATGGATACCCGGATCGGGAGTTGGGAACTCGAATGGAGATGCCGGCCGAGCATGGCCACCACCCGGGGTTGCTGGGTGCGGGTGGCCAGCAGCGCGGCGGCCACCGCGGTAGCCAGGAACACCACCAGCAGCAGGATGGTGATCGCCGGATGCCGCTGGGTCAGAAATACCGAGACCGCCACGATGGGGCCGAACTCTCCAATGGTCCCCGCCGCCATCACGTGCTGGCCGAATTCGGTCTCCAACACCCCAGCGTCACGGATCAGCGGCAGCACCGTCCCGAGGGCAGTGGTCGTCAGGGTCAGCCCGAACACCAAAGGATCATGTTCGAGCCCGGTTGCGACCACGGCCAGCGAAAACGCCACCGCCACCACCGCGGAGGACACCCAGCTCGCGGTGGCCAGCCGCAACGGACGGCCCCGGATCCGCATGAGATCGAGTTCGTAGCCGGCCAGGAACATCAGGAAGGCCAGGCCCATGTCGGAAAATGCGCTCACCACGCTTCCGGTGTGGGCGAGTTTCAGGACATCGGGCCCGACCACGACCCCCAGGACGAGTTCGATCACCATGGCCGGGATGCCGAGTTTCCCGCTGAATTCGCCGAGGATCGGCGCCAGTACCGCAATTCCGGCCACCAGGACCAGGGTGGGGATCCACGAGGCGGCCATCGCTGCCTACCGCCGACGAGGAAGGGCGACGATGGTCCAACCCGACTCCCCGGCCGGCGTCGGACATCCGCACTCCACGGTTCGGCAGTGTACTTGGGGGAAGCTGAGCGCTTGGCCCGAACCGGCGGAAACGGCGGGAGACCCGCTGGTCACAAGGGTGGCTCCCCCAACGACCCCACTCCAGGTCACGCCCCAGCTAAAGTTTGTTTCCTAGTGGTCGATCCTCACATGCTCGCGTACCTTGCCGGATCCGGCCGCGCTCCTGGTGGTCTTTCACCACAATCACGATGGCCAATACTGGTTCACCGCCCGGGGTCGTCATTCCCCTCACCTCGCCTCATCTAGACGGGCGAGCATGCAAGACACTCAGGAAATTCCCTTGGTAGATACCGTCCAACGCCCCCCATCCTCGAAGCCCACGCCGACCGGAGACGGGAAAGGCCCTGCCCACCGGGTGCGCCACCGGAATCTCCGGCGGGTTCGCGCCCGCCAGGAACGCCTCTATCGCCGTCGAAGGATGAAGGCCATCATCGGAGTGATTCTGGTCGGCGTGCTGATCTGGTTGGCCATCTCTCTCGGTGGGGCGCTCACCAATCCCGCCTACGGAAGCTCGATGAGTGCCCGGTTCGCCGAGTGGGCCCGCCAGAACGGTGGTGGCTCCATCGTCAACAAGGTCGAGAACTACTGGTACAGCCACCACGCTCCCAAGGTCGGGGGCTCGGTGCCCAACGGGGCGATCAAGACCCCGGTCACCACGCCGTCCACGGTGGCCGCCGGGCCCGCGCATCTCCCGGCTCCGGTGGCCATGGCGCCGTTTGCCAGCCCGGCTTTGGCCGGTGAGGGGCAGTGGTCCCCGGCCGGTCGTCTGGTTGACGGTATCCCCGCCGTTTACACCACCGAGCTCCGGCCCGACACCGTGCACACCAGTTACGTCGTGGGGGTGGCGTGGATGGACACCAAGCTGCTGCACGCCACCCTCTACTCGGGCAGCCAGATCCCCGGCGGCGGCCCGTTCACCCATACCGCCCCGGTCCAGGCCACCGCGGCCAACTCCCTGGTCTCCGCGTTCAACGCCGGCTTCCTGTCGGGACAGTCCAACGGGGGCTACTTCACCGACGGCAAGACCCTGATGCCGCTGCGGTCGGGGGCGGCCTCCGCGGTGATCTACAACGACGGGACCATGACGGTAGCCGACTGGGGGAGGGATGCCACCCTCACCCCCAACGTCGTCGCCGTCCGCCAGAACCTCGACCTCATCGTGGACGGGGGCCAGCCGGTTCCCGGGCTGAACGCCGCCGACACCACCCAGTGGGGCAACACGCTGGGGGGAGCCATCTATGTCTACCGATCCGGCCTAGGCGTGACGGCCAGCGGTGCGCTGGTCTACGTGGGCGGCCCGGGCCTGAACATCACCGATCTGGCCAATCTGCTGGTCCGGGCGGGTGCGACCCGGGCGATGGAACTCGACATCAACACCGACTGGGTCAACTATTCCTTCTACAACCCGGCCACGCCCTACGGCGCGGCCACCGCCGACAACGGGACCCAGCTCCTTCCCCAGATGACCGGCGGCCCGGGACGGTACTTCGCGTCGTATTGGGCCCGGGACTTCTTCACCATGTCGTCGGCGTATCCAACCGGTCCGGCGCCGACCACCACCACCACCAAACCGCGCTCGAGTCACTCCTGAACCAACCCTGACGGGTACGGTTCCCCGCTGTAGGGTCTTCGAGGCGCCTATGGAACTTGTCATCAACTTCTCGATCATCGACGGCTGGTTCCCGGTCGTGGTGATCGCGGTAGCCCTCGCCTCGTTGGCATTTACCATCGGGTGGCGGGACGGAGCCTGGAAATCCCAATTGGTGTTCGGGCTTCCGGCTGCCTTCGTCCTGACCGTGTTGCTGGCCCTGTCGGTCCACTTCTTCCAGTTCGTACCCGACGACTTCCCCCGCACCTTCTATCTCTGGGCGTGGCTGGTCATCTTCTCGCTGGTGGTCGCCATTCTCGGCTGGCCGAAGGGCCGTTGGGTCATCCGTCCGCTTTCGCTGATCTCCGTCCTGTTCTGCTTCCTAGCCGCCTGCACGGTAATCAACCAGCAATTCGGTTACTACCCGACCCTCGAACGGGCACTGGGCAAGGACGCGGCCAACTTCACCAGTCTCCCGGCTCTGCAGGTCATCCGAGATCAGGTCCGGGACACTGGACACCTTCCGGACCACGGCAGCACCATCAATGTCACCATCCCACCCACCAAGTCGAAGTTTCAGACCGGGCAGGCGGAGGTGTATATCCCCCCGGCCTGGTTCCACAACCCCGAACCCGCCCTTCCGGTCATCGTGCTGATCGCCGGTTACCCGGGCATGCCCACTGACTGGACCCGGGCCGCCTTCGCCGACACCACCGCCAACGAATTCGCCGCCAAGCACCAGGGAGTCGCGCCGATCCTGGTGATGCCGGATTCCAATGGGGCCGCCCAGGACACCGAGTGCACCAACAGCAAATTGGGCGATGCCGAGACCTACCTGACCGAGGATCTCCCTGCCTACATGCGCACGGAATTCAACGCCAACACCGGGGCCCATTCATTTGCGGTGGCCGGGCTTTCGGCGGGTGGCACCTGCGCGACGGTGTTGGCGCTGCGCAATCCCAAGGTCTTCCCCGACTTCGCCACCTACTCGGGGTACAGCGCGCAGACGTTCAAGACCGCCGACAAGGCCGCCACCATCGCCACCCTGTTCAATGGTTCGTTGGCCGAGTACAACAAATACGATCCCACCACCCTGCTGACCAACAACAAGTTCCCCGGCACGTCGGCGTGGTTCGAGACCGGTGCCCAGGATGCCGCCCTCCTGCCCGACGCCCAACACCTCCAGAGATTCGCCGACAAGGCCGGGCTTGCCCAGGTCTGCTTCCTGAGCCCCAGCGGGGGCCACGACTTTCCGTTCTGGACACGGGCCTTCAAGGACTCGCTTCCCTGGCTCTCCTGGAAACTGGGTCTGACTCCCGCCCCGACCGGCTCTTCGGCCAAATGCACTCCACCCATTCATTGATGGATGCGCGGGTGATCCATCCCCATCATGGCCAAATGAACGGGTGTCTTTGGGATGTAACCGGTTGCAATCAACCAGACGCCCCCTTAGGATCTCGTCGCGCCCCTAGCTCAACGGTGGAGCAGCGGATTCTTAATCCGCAGGTTGGGTGGTTCGAGTCCCCCGGGGCGCACTGATCTATCCAGTCACGTCTATCCAGTCACGCGCCGGGCGTACAGGTTGCCGCCTCCGCCGACGGCTGGGGGGTGAGTCCCAACTTCCAGGACAGCCAGGGCAACGAATCGGTGAAGACCTGATCCCAGACACCGAAGTCATGGCTGCCCGGAAGTATCTCCAGACAGGTGTCGATACCGGCCGCCTCCGCGGCCGGTTGGAGGCGCTGCGCGGCGGCGAGGGGCCGGGTGTCGTCCTTGCCTACCGCCAGCCAGCCGGCCATCCCCGGAAACGAGCCGTTCTTGAGCAAGGTAAGCGGATTGTTGCTCTGGTAGCTCTCGTTCGAACCCCCGAAGAGGATCTTGATGGTGTCCGAACGCGGGTCCTCCAAGTACACCGGCGTGGCCAACCCCGAATAGCTGGCGAAGAACGGGAAGACCTTCGGATTCCGCAGGGCCAGGTTCACCGAACAGAACCCTCCGGCCGACAGCCCGGCCACCGCCAGCGATCGCGGACCTTCATTGGCGTCGTAGGTGGCTCGGGCGAAGGCCGGCACGTCCTGGACCAGGTAGGTCTCCGCCTGGCCGAAGGAGCTGTTCACACACTCGGTATCGATGGTCTGGAAGCCGTTGGGGTCGGGCATCACCACGATCGGCGCCAGCCCGTGGTGCCCGGCGGCGAACTGGTCGACGATGTGATCGGCCTTCCCCTGCTGGGTCCAGTCGGCGGAGCTCCCCGGCTCGCCGGGCAACAGGATCAAGGTGGGCAGCACCGGGGGCGGGGTGGCAAACCACGCCGGGGGGAGATAGACGAAGGCGTCATGGGCGTTGAACTTCGACACCGTTGCCGGAATGTGGGTGGAGACCACCACCCCTCTCGAGGGGAGACGTCCGGTCTTGGCGACTTCGTCGCGGATGACCTGAAGTTGGGCGTTGGGAACCAGGTTCACCGCATCGAGATGCACCAATCTCCCGATCGTCGGGTATCGGACATAGGTCGTATTCAGCGAATCGGCCACCACCACTGCGGTCAGGACGACGGCGACACATGACATCACCCGGATCCATCCGGAGGCGTGCGGCCACCCGACGAGGGCGGCCACCGACGCCAGGACCCAGACTCCGCCCCAGACAAACGCCGAGACCGGAAAACGGTTGGGATAGGCGCCACTGACATGCAGGACCACATCGGCCGCCACCGGGACGATGACGGCCACCGGAATCCCGAACACCAACTGTCGCCGCCAACGTCCCGCCCGCCAGCCGATCGCCACCAACACCGACACCACAGCCAGCCCGATTACGACCAGGGGCAGCCACCCCGAAATGATGGAGATGTTGACGGAAGACTCCGATCACTCTGACGAAATACGAGGACGGGCAATGATTCTATTGAGTAGGGTCGGCTCGGTCGTCAAGCTTACGTAGGGCAGGTTCGAACCGACGAAGCAATACTCAAAGGGGAACGGGTGAAACCGCTCAATGGGTCCCACGACGAGGGTTTGAAGCGGGACGTCGGCTTCATCGGCCTGCTGTTCACCTCCGAGGGGTCGATCATCGGCTCCGGTTGGCTGTTCGGCGCCCTCTTCGTCTCGACCATCGGAGGTCCGGCGGCCATCATCGCCTGGCTCATCGGTTCGGCGGCGGTGGCGCTGTTGGCGCTGGTGCATGCGGAGTTGGGCGGCATGTTTCCGGTCAGCGGGGGCACCACCCGGTTTCCCCACTACGCCTTCGGCGGGCTCGCCGGGGCGTCCTTCGGCTGGTTCTCGTGGCTCCAGGCGGTCGGGACCGCCCCCATCGAAGTCGAGGCCGCGGTCCAGTATTCGTCCAACTACTGGCACGGACTGACCCACACGGTCAACGGCACCGTGGTACTGACCGGAACCGGATACGCGGTGGCCGTGGCCATGATGGCCCTCTTCACGGTGGTCAACCTGTTCGGCGTCCGATTCTTGATGCGGGCGAACAATGCCATCACCGCCTGGAAGGTCCTGATTCCCACCGCCACCATCTTCGTCCTCTTCTTCACCCATTTCGATATGTCCAACTTCACCCGGGCCGGCGGTTTCGCCCCCTTCGGGGTGAGAGGGGTCCTCGAGGCGGTGAGCGCGGGTGGCGCGGTGTTCTCGCTGGTCGGGTTCGAGCAGGCGGTGCAGCTGGGCGGGGAGAGCCGGAACCCCCAGCGGGACATGCCCCGGGCCGTCATCTTCTCGATGCTCATCGGCGCCACCATCTATGTGCTGCTGCAGGTGGTGTTCATCGGCGCCCTCCCCCACTCGGCCCTGGCCGGCGGTTGGTCCCATGTGACCTTCGAGGGCATCTTCGGACCCTTTGCCGGCCTGGCCAAAGGTCTGGGTCTGGGCTGGTTGGCCTACGTTCTCTACGCCGACGCCATCGTTGCCCCCTCGGGATCGGCGCTCATCTATACGACCACCACCAGTCGCATCACCTTCGGAATGAGCAAGAACGGAACGGTCCCGTCGATCTTCGAGAAGACCACCAAGAAGACCAACGTCCCTATCTACGGCCTCATCTTCACCTTCCTGATGGGGCTGCTGCTGTTTCTCCCCTTCCCCGGCTGGCAGAGCCTGGTCGGCTTCATCACCTCGGCCACGGTGTTGATGTACGCCGGCGCTCCCCTGGCCCTCGGTGCGCTGCGGCATCAGAAGCCGGACGTCCCCCGGCCGTACCGGCTTCCCTGGGGACCGGTGCTCGCCCCGCTCTCCTTCATCTCCGCGAATTTCATCATCTACTGGAGCGGGTGGGAAGTCGACTGGAAGCTGTACGTCGCGGTGATTCTCGGCTACGTCCTCATGGGCATCTCCCGATTGACCCATGCCAATCCAATTACCCCACCGATGGAGTGGGCGGCGGCCATCTGGCTCTGGCCCTATCTGGCCGGGATGGCGCTCATCTCCGTCCTCGGACAGTTCGGCGGCGGTCGTCATGTCATCCCCTTCTATGTCGATCTGGTGGTCGTGGCCGGGTGGAGCCTGATCGTGTACTACACGGCCATCCGGCTTCGGCTGCCCGACGAGAAGGTCGACGAGTACGTGAAAGAGATCTATCCGGTGGAGAGCTAATTGCCCGCCAGCTCCCAGCGGGCCTCAAGCCTCGTAAGTAAACTGTCGATCCCTACGGCTGGAGTACAACGTCCATCCTCCGAGAGGAGGTCAGTGGTGCCGACATGATTGCCATCTTCTTTGCCGCCCTCGGCTCCCTGTGCAATGCCTCCTCCGCGGTTGTGCAGCGCCTGGCCAACGTGTCCGCCCCCGCCGAGGTCGCCACCGGATGGCGCAAGGCCCTGTACCTGATCCGGCAGCCGATGTGGCTGGTGGGCTTCCTGTTTCTGGGCGGCACCTTCATCTTCACCGCCACCGCCCTGTACTTCGGAGAGATCGCCGTGGTGCAACCGGTGTTGGTGATCGAGCTGATCTTCATGTTGGGACTCCGCCGATTCTGGTTGCACGACCAAATTGCCATGCGCACCTGGGGCGCGGCCGCCCTCACCTGCGTGGGGCTGGCCGGGTTCCTGCTCGCCGCCCATCCCCAGGAGGGCATCGGCCTCCCGAGCGCCAGCGGTTGGATCAAATCCATCGCCGTCCGGCTGGTGATCGTCGCGGTGCTCCTGGTGCTCAGCCGGGGAGGATCGCCGTCACGGAAGGCAGCCATGCTCGGCAGCTCCGGCGCCATCGTCTGGTCCATCGACGCCGGCTTCATGAAGGCGGCCACCGCCATCCTCTCCAAGGACGGATGGATCCACCTCTTCTACCACTGGCCGCTCTACTTGCTGGTGGTCACCGGCATCATCGGGACGATCCTGGTGCAGGCATCGCTCTCCGTCGGTCCACTGATGGTGTCCCAGGCCGCCCTGCTCATCGTCGACCCCTTCTCGAGCATTCTCCTGGGCATCGAGCTGTTCGATGAGCACGTCAACACGTCGCCTTCTGCCATCACCGGGTCGATACTTTCGCTCCTCCTGATGGCGTTGGGAGTGGTCCTGATGTCCCGATGGGCACCGCCGGTGATGGAGGCCCGGGAGAAAGCCGAGGCCGCCGCCGATCCGGGGAAGGTGCTCCTCGAAGGGTTCTGAGCAGGTATTTCTGGGCGGAGCCCTGTCTCCGCCGGCCGATTCGACCGTCTCGGGGGGATTCCCGGGCCGGAGGGGCGACACAATCCCGGGCAATGAATTTCGGTAGGCTGCTTGACCATGCGACGCATCTTTCGGCTGGTAGAGCCACGTCTGCTCGAGGAGGACCTCCGCCTTCATGGCTGCCCGATCGCCTGAGTTCGATGAAGGACCCGAAGCGTCACCGTCGCACCTCGACCTGGATGCCTACCGATCGGTGGTTTCCCGTCTGACCGACGAACTGGATGCCCGGGTGGGTCCCGGAGCCCAGGCGGACGTCGAGGCACTCATCACCGACAGAATCCAGCATCCGGGCCTCCATGCCGTCCTCGCCTCGGCTCCGGAAGGAAAGGACGCCGTCGTCGCCACCCTGCTCCAAGAGGTCCACGACTACCGACCCAACAGCCGGAGTTCGGCCAGCGATGTATCAACCCTCGTCCGTATCTACCTGCTGTCCCAGATCGACTCCATCTGGTGGGCGGGGGAAACCACGTTTGCCGCGGACGACGACGTGCGGGAATCACCGGAGCTGGTCAGCCTCGAGTCACTCCGCCGGCGACGGCTTCTCAGGTTCACCTACCGGCTGCAACCCAAGGGCCTGGCCGGCCGATCACGGGACTGGGCGATGCGCCGGGTGTTGCCCGGACGGAAGCCCCATACCGCCGGCGTCAGTTTCACCAACGCCCGCCCGGAGCTGGTGGCACTGCTCAATCAGCTGGCCGACGACTTTGCCAACAAGGCGCCCGCCGGCACTCCTCGGCTCTGGGTGACCAGCCTGACCCGGAGTGTGCAGCATCAACACCGACTTCGAGATCTCGGCTACGCGGCCATGATTCCCAGCGCCCACTGTTGTGGCTATGCCGCCGACGTCGAGATGCGCTGGTTCCGCCGGTTCGAGGCCGACCAGACGCTGGCTGACCTGTTGTTGGAACGTCAGGACAGCGGGCTCTGCAACGTGATCGACGAGGGCCAGGCCTGGCACCTGTGCATCAACCCGGACGCCTGTGACGACCTTCGGCGCGCGTACCGCATGCTCGTAGCTGCCTGACCGCTGTGTGTGGCATTGCACTGATTGTCGGCCGGAAAGCCGACCGGGCTTCATTCGATCGGATGATGGATTCGATCCGGCCCCGCGGGGACGTCGAGGAGACACTCTGCGAACCAGGACGGATGCTCGGCACCCAACGGCTCCGGATCGTCGACCGGGAGCACTCGGTGCAGCCCTGGGTATCGGCCGATGGTCGATGGGCGCTCTGCTACAACGGCGAGGTCTTCAACTACCGGGAATTGCGCACTGAGCTGACCGCGCTCGGGCACCAGTTGCGGAGCACCGGTGACACCGAAGTCGTGCTCGAAGCGTGGCTGGAATGGGGCGACGACGCCGTGCATCACCTGCGCGGCGAGTTCGCCTTCGCCTTGGTGGAGCGCCCGACCGGTCAGGTCTACCTGGCTCGCGACCCGGTCGGGGTGAAGCCGCTGTACTGGTCGCACGCCGGCGATACCCTGTCCGTCGCCTCCGAGGTCAAGGCCCTGGTGGGGGCGGGCGTGCCCATTGCCGAAGTGCCTCCCGGCCACCACGGCTGGGGGACTCCCGACCGCAAGCCGGAGTTGTCCCCGTACGTGGACCTGATGAGCCTGGCCGAGGGCGAGGATCCCATCGATGACCCGGACCAGGCGTGCCGGCTGGTGCGCGAGGCCCTGGCCGACAGCATCCGAGTCAGGGTCGACACCGATCTCACCGTCGGGGTGGTCCTGTCCGGTGGCCTCGACAGCGCCCTCATCCTCCTGCATGTCCGGGAGATGCACCCCGACTGCGTGGCCTTCACCATCGGCACCCGGGACAGCGACGACCTGCGTTTCGCCCGCCGCCTGACCCAAGAGCTCGGCGTCCGCCACGAAGTCGTCGAGTTGCGCCCTGCCCACCTCCACCTCGATGACATTCGGGCGGCCATCCGCATGTCGGAGCTCACCGAATACGGCGACGTCATCAACTCGGTGGTCACCAAGCCGCTGTACGAGCGGGTCCATCAGTGCGGCATCAAGGTCGTCCTGTCCGGGGACGGGTCGGATGAGCTCTTTGGCGGGTACGGCATGTACAAGGACGTCGACCCCGAACTCAGCCAGCGGCTCTTTCGCCACAGCATCCGGAATTTGAGCCGCACCGAGCTGCAACGGGTGGACCGGGTCTCCATGGGCCAGGGCGTCGAGGCCCGGGTTCCCTTTCTTGACCTGTCACTGGTGAAGTTGGCGCTCCGCATCCCGATTGACCTGAAAGTCCGTGACGGAGTCGAGAAGTGGGTGCTCCGGAATGCCTTCGACGACACCCTCCCCGAGTACGTCCGGCAGCGGCCCAAGAACCCGATGTCCCATTCCTCCGGTCTCCACGAACGGATCCGGCTCTACCGACCGGTCTTTGCCCACCTGTACCGGTCGTTCGGGTACGACCTGGCCGAACCCATGCGACGCGACTTCTCCTACGTCCTGGAGCGCAACCACCTCGATCTCGAACGCACCTTGGCCGGCGGGGCCATGCATGATGACTACACCGCCGGTGAGCACGCCCGGGACCTGCTCGGGGCCATCCGCTGGAACGTCACCTCGGCGGCCAGACGGCTGACCGGTTCGAAGCCCTAGACCCATCGCCGCGCCTTTCGGGCGGAAACTCAGCACTTCTTGGACGCCGACGGTCCGCGAACCTTGAGCAGCCGCCCGATGACCGGGACCTCGGTGACGGCCTCGGCCCGGGCCATGGCCAGACTGGTCCGGGCGATATGGACAAACGGTCCAGTCACCGCGTAGCGAGGGTTCCAACGGGGTTCGTACTTCTTGTTGAACTTCCACAGCGACTCGATCTGCATGGTGTCGCTGAATCGATGGAGGACGTTGCGTTCGAGCGAGGTCCAGGCGCCGCCGGTCGTCTCGCCGGCGACAATCGCCCGCATGGTGGCAAAGTTGAGACCCAGCCCCCGCAGGCTCCGCTCGGCCATCCACTGGATGGTTTCGAGGATGACGAAGTCGGTGAGCCCGCTGGGTACGTCATCTCGGCTGGTTCGTCGCATCAGATCGAGGGAATAGCCGTTGACTTGGGGTGCCGGGACATACTGGTTGAAGGCCAGCGGCATGTCGTCGGCGTCGAGACATACCGCCAGCAGCAAGCCGCGATCGCGGGGATCGAAGATCCGGCTCAGCGTCATCGAATAGCCGCGCTCGGCTTCCCCCTGACGGGTTTCCGTCATCAGGGTGAGCAGCTGGCTCTTCAATTCCGGCCCCACCTCGCCCGGGTCGTGGACTTCCACCCGGAATCCCGACTTCTTCATGCGGTTGTAGGCGCCCCGGAGGGACTTCATCGACTTGCCCTGGAGGGAGAAGGTGATGCAGTCGACCACCGCCTCGTCGCCCAGGTAGTGGTCGACCAGGCCGGAGGCCCGATAGATGGGCAGCCAGACCTCCGACGCGGCCAGCACCGCCGGTGCCCAGCTGTTGGCCTGGGCCATGTTCATGACGTCCGACCACACCGACACCCGTTGGTCCACCGGTCCGATGGGGTCGGGGGACACCAGCATCACCCCGTTGATCACCGAGTAGGCCACCAGCGAGGAGCCGCTGAAGAACCAGGACTTGTCATCCCGCAGGGCGAAGTAGTCCAGGGTGTCCCCCCCATGGGTCTCGATGATCGAGAGGGCGCGATCGAAGGCCTCGGCGCGGGCCGCACCCGTCCGACGGTGCTCGCGCCCGGGGATGGTCACCAACAGGGCCAGGACGATGACCCCGAGAAGCCCCAGCGCGGTCGCATCCAGCCCAAGCCGCTGCTGGTGCTCGAAGAGGGCATCCAGAATCGCCAGGGTGGCCAGGATGCCGAGTCCCAGCGTGATCCCCCATCGGGCCACCCGGCTCACCCCCACCGGACTGACCCGGAAGTGGGTGTACTCGAGCAGGAGCCAGAAGGCGATGACAAATGCGACGGTGGTGCCGCCGACGCCGAGGCCGTTCACCAACCGGGCGACGATGTCGGCGGCCAGCACAAACAGGGCGACGGCCCACGCGGCTCGGTAGCCGTGTCTGATCCCCCGGGACAGTCCGATGAGGGCCAGCCCGCCGACGATGGCGGTCATCCCGTCCAGGGGCCCGATGCCGAACGGCAACCACTTATTGACCGGGATGGTCGAGCGCACGTCGAAGAGCAGGGCAAAGACGATGTTGATCAGACCGGCGACCAGCAGAATGGCGGCCGCCAGCTGGCGCACCTCCCGGGAGCGTGTCCAGTGGCTGAGCGCTTTGGCTTCGTTGGTCCAGGTCGGGCCGTTGGGCAGTGACGCCACCATCTGGGTGGTGCTCTGGCCCTGGCGGGCATGGGTCATGGCCAATCGTTCGAGCAGGACCTGATCCCGGGTCGGGGTTTCCCGCAGATACAGCCTTACAATCAGCACGTCCCCGGCCAGCATCTCGACGTAGGAGAAACGTCGAGCGGTGACATAGGGCTTGGGCAAGCGCCACCGGGCCGGGTGGGCGACGGTCGACTCGGTCCCACTCCCGGTGTTGGCATAGAAGCCGTTGCCCACCACCGAGAGCTCGGGCTGATGGGTGTGGCCGCTGATCATGCCGGCATAGCCCTCCGCCACCAGTCGGGAGGCCTCGGCCCGGGGGGGCGCATTGTGGGTCACCGGATCGGCCCGCTCGTTGAGGGTTCCCTCCCGCAGGGCCTTGTTCACCCGGAACATGGTGGCCAACGCGGCCACCACCGCCACCACCATGATCAGCAGGACCAGGAGCCCGAAGGCGATCAACCAGTGCTGGCTGTGGTGTTTGAGGAGCGTCCCGAAGCCGGGGACGAAGGTCAGGAACCGGAGCAGGAGGGCGGCGACAAACGGGATGGTGAGGAGCCAGAACTTGCCGATGACCTTGCGGTAGAAGAGGCGCGAACTGACGAACCCGGCCGGCTCGCCGTCGAGCCACTGCACCCCGTCGAACAGCGAACCCGGGTGCTGGCGGGCGGCCAGCTGCGGGAGCACGTCGCGCACGATGTGGTGGCCGAAGGGGGTGTCGACCGGCGAGCGCGGGTCGTCGAAGGCGTTGTAGGGATCGGCCTGGTTCCCGTGGACGATATGGACCCGCTGGACACCCTCGGCGGTGGTGATGACCAGATCACAGGCGAAGGCGATGCCGGACAGGCCCAACCGCTCCCTCAGGGTCGCCACCGCCTCACCGTCCCAGGCCAGCTGGCCGTCGTGGTTGCCGGACAGGACGATGAACTGGTGGTCGGGTTGCTCGGTGAACGCCGAGAGGGCGGCGGCCAATAGGGGGTGGGCATCGAGGATGGCACCGACATCGGGGGAGGCGGCCAGCATCTCGAAGCCGTCACCGGCGATGACGAACGCGCCCGGACCCGTCCATCCGTTCAGCAATTCCGCCAGCTCGTCGGCCACGATGCGGCTGGCGTCGGTCGGGACGGCGGCGAGATGGAGATCACTGACCACCACCGCCCGCCCGCCCAGGGGGACGCCCGCCTCGACGAGGTCGGGCATATAGAACTCGGTGGGGATCTCCGACGGCGCACCGTTGGCCGAGGTGCCATTCGGGACCCGGTGCCGAGTCGAGTAGGTGTCGGCGCGGTGGCCGGTGGCGATGGTTCCGGGCTCGGTGACGACGTCAGTCATCCCGATGACTCGGGTCTGAGCATGGGAAAGAGGATGACGTCGCGGATGGCATCCACCTCGGCCAGCAACATCACCAGCCGGTCGACCCCGATCCCGATGCCGGAGGTGGGGGGGAGCCCGTATTCGAGCGCCCGCACGAAGGCCTGGTCGGCGGGGTGGGCCTCGAGGTCCCCCTTGGCGGCGGCGGCCGCCTCGCCCCGGAATCGGGCGTCTTGTTCCTCGGGGATATTGAGCTCGCTGTAACCGTTGGCGTACTCCTTGGCGTCGACCACCAACTCGAAACGGTCGGTCATGGTCTCGTCGGTGAGTTGGTGCCGGGCCAGCGGGGACACCTCCACCGGGAAGTAGCGGACGAAGACCGGCCCGAGCAGGCTGGGCAGCAGCAATTTGTCGTAGATCTCGAAGATGAGCTTGCCCGATCCCCAGGCGTCCTCGTACTCGACCCCGAGTTGGCGGCAGGCGGCCCGGACGTCGTCGACCGGATCGGAAGGATGGAGGCGGCGCCCGGCCACCTCCTCGATCAACGTCAACAGATCCTGACGGGGCCAGGGCGGCGTCAGGTCGATGTCTCCTCCCGCGGTCTTGAAGGTCATCCGGCCGGTCGCGACCCGGGCGGCGGCCACCACCAGGCGTTCGGTCAGGTCCATCCCGTCGTTGAAGTCCCCGAAGGCCCGGTAGGCCTCGAGCGCGGTGAACTCCGGGCTGTGCCGGGTGTCGACCCCCTCGTTGCGGAAGTTGCGGGCGATCTCGAAGACCCGCTCGAATCCGCCGATCACCAACCGCTTGAGATAGAGCTCCGGGGCGATGCGGAGGCTGAGGTCGATGTCGAGGGCATTGGCGTGGGTGAAGAACGGGCGGGCGATGGCCCCGCCGGCTTGGGGTTGGAGGATGGGCGTCTCGACCTCGAGGTAGTCCTCCGCCACCAACTCGGCGCGCATGGCCGCCACCGCCTTGAACCGGATCCCGAACACCCGGCGGGTGTCCTCGTTGGCCAACAGGTCGACCTCGCGTTGCCGGTACCGCATCTCCGCCTCGCTGAGCCCGTGCCACTTGTCCGGCAGGGGCCGGAGGGCCTTGGCCAGCAGTTGCAGGTCGGTGAGCTCCACCGACAGCTCGCCCCGCCGGCTCACGATCACCTCGCCGGTCGCCCCCACCCAGTCTCCGAGGTCAGACTTGTCGAGCACCACGGCCGCCGACTCGGAGAGATTGCTGACCGGGACCAGCAGCTGAATGGCTCCGGAAACGTCCTGCATAGTGATGAAGACCAACTTCCCATGCCCTCGCACGCTGCCGATCCTCCCGGCCACCCGCACGACTTCGCCGGTCCGGGCATCGGCGGGCAGGTCGCCGTACCGCTCGCGCAACTCGGCGGTGGTGTGGGTACGGTCGAACCGGGACGGATACGGATCGATGCCCTGGTCCCGGAGGTAGTCGCGCTTCGAACGGCGCTCGGCGGACAGCGCATCGACCGACCGCTGGGAACCGGCCTCGGCTTCCGGATTCACCACGTCGGTCACAATTTCCCCTTTGGTCGGAATCCCCCATTGCCCCGTTTGGCCAGGAATTCTACGCCCGCAACCGGCGGCGCGATGATGCAACTATGACATGGGACGGTGAGAGCTACCAACGGCGGTTCGACACGCTCGCCACCTCCGGGGCGGCCGTGCACGGGGAAGCCGACTTCGTGACCAGCCTCGATCCGGACACCGTGCTGGATGCTGGATGCGGCACCGGCCGGGTGGCGAGGGAGCTGGCCGGCCGCGGCATCGAGGTAGTCGGAGCCGACACCGACCCATCGATGATCGCCACCGCCCGCCGGCTCGGCCCCGATCTCACCTGGGTGGAGGCCGACATGGCCGGACTCGACCTCGGCCGGGTGTTCGACGTGGTGGTGATGGCCGGCAACGTGCCGCTGTTCACCCCGCCCGGCACCCAGGCCGCCCTGGTCAGCGGGTGCGTCCGTCACCTCCGGCCGGGTGGCGCCCTGGTCGCCGGGTTTCAACTGGACGGGCGGTACTCGACGGCAGACTACGACGGCCACTGCCAGGATGTGGGACTCGAACTCGAGGAGCGGTGGGCCACCTGGGACCGGCTGCCATTCCCTGGGGCCGGCGGCTACGCGGTCTCGGTCCATCGGGCCCGGACCTGACGGCCAGCCCGTCTAGCCGTCCACCAGCCGCTGGAACTCCTCGTCCCGCACCCCGGCGGCCTGATTGTCGGCCAGGGCGTCGAGCCACTGCTGGGCGGGCTCACTCTTCATGGCGTCGACCATCTGCTTGGGGATGGCCCGCATCACATAGTCGGGCGGCATCGACGGGTGGTCGGGGTTCCGTCGGGCCAGCGCCGCCTCGATGATCGGCTCCCACTTGGCCGCCTTGTCCCGGCTGGCGGTCTCGTCCCGTTCGACGAACTCCGGCAGGACCTCGGTCCCGAACAACTCGATGGACTCCATGATGTGCTCGTGCCGGTTCCGGCCCGCCTGCATCACGAAGATGAGCTGGTCGACCCCGGCCGCCTCATAGCGCCGGAGGAATTCCCGCAGCTGGTCGGGCGTGCCGGTCGCGCCCCGCAGTCCCTTGGCGTCCCCCGAGGCAATCTGGGCCCCCAGCGTCTGCTGCCGCCCGGCCAGCGCCGCCTCCGGCGAGTAACCCATCTTCCCCCGGCGTTGCTGGAACTCCTCCCACACATTGGTGGAGGCGGGGACATGGTCCCCGAAGACATAGAAGTGGGCGAGCGAGTAGCCGAAGAAATTGGCGCCTTCGAGGCCCCGGGCGATGGCCACCTCCTCGTCCTCGGCGCACATCATCGGGGTGACACACGCCACCTGCGGGTTGACGGACAATCCGACCGGGATGCACTTCTCCGCCAACACCGCCTCGTAGTCCTCGACCCATTTCTTGGCGTCCTCGGGTTCGATGAAGGCGAAGCTGAGGGCCCCGATCCCCTTCTCGGCCGCCAGCAGAATGGTGTCGCGACGGCTGCAGGCCACCCACAACGGGGGATGGGGCTGTTGGACCGGTTTGGGTACGACGTTGCGGGGTGGCATCTGGACGAACCGCCCGTCCACCCCGCCGAAGGGAGTCTCGGTCATGCACCGGATGGCCACCTCCAGCCCCTCGAGCCACGCCTCCCGCTTGATGGCCGGATCGATGCCGAAGCCGCGGAGCTCGGCCTCCGACGACGACTCGCCCGACCCGAACTCCACCCGACCGTTCGACACCAGGTCGAGCATGGCGATCCGTTCGGCGATCCGGGCCGGATGGTTGTAGGCCGGCGCGGTCTGCACGATCCCGTGCCCGATGCGCATCCGCTGGGTCCGTTGGCTGGCGGCCGCCAGGAATACCTCGGGCGCGCTGGAGTGCGAGTACTCCTCCAAGAAGTGGTGCTCGACTTCCCACAGGTACTGGATGCCCAACCGGTCGGCCAGCTCGATCTGATCCAGGGCGTCGTTGATGAGTTGCTGTTCGCTGTCCGGGTGCCAGGGGCGGGGAAGCTGGTGCTCGTAGAAGATCCCGAACTTCATGACGGCTCGATCAACCGAGGAGGGCTCGGCTGGCGGTGTCGACCATGGTGCCGTCCTCGAGCCGGGTGACGGTGCCGAGGCCGAGCATCTCCTCGATCAGGTCGGCACCGTCGGATCGGCCGTCCACCGCCTCTTCGATCTCCTGCATGAAGAACTGCAAATTCTCCTGGCGGCGAAGGAGCAGCGAGTTCTCCAGCGCCCGGTCCCACAGCTTCTCGATCATGGCCGCCCCGTCGTAGGTGCGACCGCTCTCCCCGACCCAGGTGCGGTCCCGCATTTCCGAGAGGGCGGTGCGGAGCCAGGCCACGTGGGGCGTCTCGTCGGCCCGGATGTACGACACCAGGGTGGCCGCGGCGCCGTCGCCGGCCACCAGCTCGGTGTCGCTCAGCACCGCCTCCGCCCATTTGAAGCCGTGAAAGGCGGAGATCTCGATCAGCAGCAGGCTGATCATCCGGCCCACCACCACTTCCAAGGTGAAGTCGATATCGGCCGGGAGCGCCCGACCGGCGATGGCCGCCCGTTGCATCCGGTTGACCTCCTCGGCGGATTTCGGTCGGGCATCGATGCCCATACGCGCCAACATCCGGGCGGTGTGATCCTCGGTGGCGGGATTCTCGAAGGCGATGTCCCGGGCGGCAAACCACATCCGGTCATGGCCGGCCTGGTCCCCGAAGCCCGACTCGTCGCGGGCATGGGCTTCGAACAGCCCGCCGTCGATATGGGCAATCGCGGTTCCGGTGATCTCTTCGTCGAAGCAGCCGGCGAAGTCCGGCGTCGGGAGCATCCGTAGCATGCCCCCGAAACCCTCCACCGTCCCGATCCGGGTGAGCGAGGTGATGGTCGGTTCGACGACCCCGCGGCGTAACAGCAACTTCGACTGGTCGACGTTGGGAAAGCTCTCCGGCCAGGTCTCGAGCGGGACGTCGAGGATCGGAGTCGCGAACTGGGCCATCCGCTGTTCCTCCCAGGCATGGATGGCCGGCCACCGGTTCTTGGTCCGGGGGGACACATAGTGGCCGTCCTCGTCGAATCCGCCGTGACAGCGCACCTGGTTGACGATCAACGGTTCCGCGATCGGGTGCTCCGCCAACAACTCGCTTTCGCTGAACTCGGTTTGCAACGTCGTCATGGAGGTCCCCCTTGAGCGGCAACGCCGTGTGGCTAAGTGTATACACATGCGTATACACTTAGCCAACCATGAGGCCCCCACCGTGACCGTCACCCCC
The DNA here is from genome assembly GCA_035948855.1 of Acidimicrobiales bacterium. Classification (GTDB taxonomy): domain Bacteria; phylum Actinomycetota; class Acidimicrobiia; order Acidimicrobiales; family RAAP-2; genus DASZIT01. Next base: position 96,899 of record DASZIT010000014.1, read on the forward strand.
GCCCGGAGGCTGATGCGGCAGGACGAGCGCTACGAACAGGTCCTCCGGGCCGCCGCCGCCGCCTTTGCCCGGGGTGGTTTCGCCGCCACTTCCATGGACGACGTGGCCGCCGAGGCCGGGATCACCCGGCTTATCGTCTACCGCCACTTCGACTCGAAAGAGGACCTCTATCGGGCGGTGCTGGAACGGGTGGCCGAGCGCCTTCGGGACGAGTTCATCCAGGGTATGGAGCATGTCCCCGGTCGACGAGGCTTCATCGTCGGCTCGATGCTGGCGGTGGCCCGGGAGAACCCCGACGGTTTCCGGTTGCTCACCGGCCACTCCCTCCGGGAGCCGCGATTCGCCTCCTACTACGACGAATGGTGGGCCAAGGCGGTCGAGGTTGCCGACCGGATGGTCGGAGACAGCATCGCCGACCCAACCATCCGATCGTGGGCGGAACGGACCATCGTCGCCTACCTGGTGGAAGCGGTCCAAGCCTGGATGCGGGTCGGTGAGCCCGAACGGGATGCCGAGTTCGTCGAGCAGGCCACCGAGGGCCTGCTGGCCATGTACGTGGCCTGGGCCTCCCCCTCACCGGCCGACCGACCCCGGTCTGACGCCGGTGGGTGACGTCGACCGGCTGGCGGCCGACACCTTCAGCGGGACGGGGATGGTGACCACCTTCCGCGGACCGTATTCGAACGGGCCGCCTCCCGCCGACCTGGCTGTCCACACCCCGACCCTCGACCGGTTCGGCCTGCGGGAACTGGGTCGGGTCCTCACCATCGGTCTGGTGATGCTGGCATCGATGCTCCGGATCCTGCCCCGAAAACTGAGCCGGACCGGGCAACGCTGGTCGGTCATCGCCGCCGGGGCGGTGGTGGACGGCTTCGAGCGGCTGGGCCCGACCTTCGTCAAACTCGGTCAGCTGATCGCCTCGTCACCCGGGTTGTTCCCCACCCCGCTGGCCGACGCCTGCCAGCGGTGCCTCGACGAGGTGCCACCGTTTCCCGCCGACACCGTGCACCGCCTCATCCGGGAGGACCTGGGTCGGCTGCCGGCCCAACTCTTCCGTTCGTTCGACGACCGGTCACTGTCGGCGGCTTCCATCGCCCAGGTCCACGCCTGTGTGCTCCCCGACGGACGCGACGCGGTGGTCAAGCTCCAGCGCCCGGAAATCGCCCGGCGGATGAACACCGACCTGCGCATCCTGCACAAGCTGGCGCGGGTCCTGGCCCGAACCAAGGCGGGCGCCCGGTTCAATGCGCCGGCCATCATCGAGGACCTCCACCATGTCACCAACCAGGAGCTCAACTTCGCCCTCGAAGCCCACCGGCAGGCCTCGTTCCGGGATCACATCGGCGCGTTCGGCGACAACCGGTGGGTGACCGCGCCGGAGGTCTTCTGGGACTACTGCGGCCCCCACATGATCTGCATGGAACGGATGGTCGGCATCCCGATGGACGCCTTCGACACCATCCGGGAGCGAGACATCGATGCCGAGTTGGTCCTCCGCCGGGGCTGCAAGGCGTGGCTGGAGGCCGCCCTGGTCCATGGACCGTTCCACGGCGACATGCACGCCGGGAACATGTGGCTGCTCGACGACG
>DASZIT010000015.1:0-13927 GCA_035948855.1 Acidimicrobiales bacterium
CGCCTCTCCAATCTCGACCCGGCCAGCAATGACGAGATGTTCGAGCGCCTCGATGAGATCGGCGGTCCCCTGAGCCACAACAACTACCCGTGGGGCTGGACCATGGCCGGCAATACCCCGTTCAAACGTTGGAAGCGGGAGGTGCACGAGGGTGGGGTGGCGGATCCGTGCATCATCAGTTGGCCGAATCGGCTCGGCTCCAGCGCCGGCGGGATCCGACACCAGTTCGCCCACGCCATCGACGTCCTCCCCACGGTGCTCGATCTCGCCGGCATCCGACCGCCGATCTAGATCGACTCGGTCCGCCAGTCATCGATCGACGGGGTCAGCTTCAACTACCTACTGGGTCCCGGCGGCGGCGAACAGCCAGAACAGCACATCACCCAGCACTTCGAGATGTTCGGGTCCCGGGCCATCTACCACCGCGGGTGGAAGGCGGTCACCTTCCATCCGGTAGGGCCGCTCTACGACGACGGGCTCAACCCCAACGCCTCGTTCGACGATGACGTCTGGGAGCTCTACCACGTGGCCGAGGATGTATCCGAGACCCGGGATCTGGCCACCGCCCACCCGGAGAAAGTGGCCGAGCTGGTGGCGCTGTGGTGGGAAGAGGCTCGGCAGAACCAGGTCCTCCCCCTCGACAATCGGGTGCTGTGGGCCCTCGTCCACCCCAAACCCGACCATCGTCGACCCCGGACCCGGTTCCGGTACTTTCCCGACCTCGCCCCGGTACCCGAACAGGTAGCGGTCAATGTCCGCAACCGGGCCCATCGCATCGCCGTCGAGGTGGACGTACCCGCCGGAGTCGTCCCCCACGGGACCTTGCTCGCCCTCGGCTGCGCCCTCGGAGGTTGGTCACTTCATCTCTTTCAGGGCCGGCTCCGGTATGTGCACAATCTGTACGGCAAGGAGCGTCACGTCATCGAATCCCCCCGAACGATCGGACCCGGCAATCACTCGCTGGCCTTCGACCTCGAGAAATACGACGGGCTCGGCGGCCAGATGGTGCTGAGCGTCGACGGGAAGGTGGTGGCCCGGGGGGACATGCCGCGTTTCACCCCTTCCGGATTCAACGGGGTGGGGGTCGGTCTCACCTGCGGGTACGAATGGGGCCCGCCGGTCGGCCTCGGCTACCGGGCCCCGTTCCGCTTCAACGGCACGATCATCATGGCCACCGTCGAAACCAAAGGGCCCCAGGTCCGGGACCCGCTGGCCGAGCTGGCCGCCATCTTGGCCGAACAGTAAGGGTCACCCCAATGCCCGGCGGAGGAAACCGATCATGCCGATCGCGGTCAGGATCAACCACGCCCCGACGGCGGCGGCGAAGCAGATCCAGGTCTCGATATGGGGAACGTTCGGGACCATGAGCCCTCGGAGACCCTCGCTCACGTAGGTCATCGGATTGCACGCCGAGACCACTTGAAACCACCGGATATGGCTGAGCGACGGCCAGGGGTACTGACTCGAGCCGGTGAACAGCAACGGTGTGAGCACCAAGGCAAAGGTCACGTTGATGCGGTTGGGGGACACGAAGGTCCCGAGCACCAGCCCCATCGACGCACCCAGCAATGCCCCGATCAGGGTCATCGCCACCACCCCGGCGGCCGCCCCGGCGGTCCAGGGAATCGACCCCAGCAACCAGACCCCGATCGGGAACATCACCGCGGCGGCGATGGTGGCCCGCATGGCGGCAATGACGATCTTCTCCAACGCCACCCCACCGATCGGGAGCGGGGCCAGGAGCCGGTCCTCGATCTCGTTGCTGTAGGAGAACTCGATGACCAAGGGCAGGGCGGTGCTCTGCAGCCCGGTGAGCACCGCGGCCAGTGCCACCAGGCCGGGGAACAGCACCTCGGCATAGCCGGGCTTGGCGTAGCCGAGCTGGGTCAGCACCTTTCCGAATACGAACAGGAGGAACAGGGGCTGGAGGATCACCTGGGCCAGGAAGATCGGGAACTCGCGGCCGGTCACGAACAGATCCCGGCGGAGGATGGCCAACCCGGTCTGCCACGGGCCCCAGGACCGGGTCCGTTCGAGCCGCGGATCCGGTGAGAGCACTTCGCCAGTCGTCGTCAACGCAGTGACCTTCCGGTGAGATGGATGAACACGTCCTCGAGGGTGGGCTCGCCCAGACGGACGTCGGTGAGCCGGCCGCCGGCGTCGGCGATCGCCTGGGCGACCACCGCCACCAGCGGCGCGGTCTCCCCCTGCACGTAGACCCGAAATCGCCACCCGGCCACTCCGGGATCCTCGAGATCCTCCACCCGGTCGACGGCGGTCAGCTTGACCAGCTCCCGATGGACGGCACCGGCATCGACGGCCTGGCCGGGATCCACCGTGCAGTCGAGCGTCCGCTCCCCGGCCATGTCCCGGACCAGGGCGGCGGGGGCGTCCAGAGCCAGCAGCTTGCCGTGATCGATGATCGCCACCCGGTCACTCAGGACGGTGGCCTCCTCCATGTCGTGGGTGGTGATCACCACCGTCGTCCCCTCCGCCTTCAGCTGGGCCACCCGCTCCCACATGAACAGGCGGGCGGCCGGATCCAGTCCGGTCGAGGGCTCGTCGAGGAAGAGGACGGTCGGGGCGTGCATCAAGGCCCGGGCGATCATCATCCGCTGGATCTGCCCGCCGGAGAAGTCGTCCGGCCGACCATCGGGCCGGTCGGCCAGGCCGAACTGGGAGAGCAGCTCGTCGGCTCGGGCCCTCCGCACGGCTCGGGGCACTCCGTGATAGCTGGCGTGGAAGAGCAGATTCTGCCGGACCGACAGCGAGCGGTCGAGGTTGTTCTGCTGGGGCACCACGCCGAGCAGGCGACGGGCACCGACCGGGTCGGACATCACATCGACACCCGCCACCCGGGCTTGACCGCGGGTCAGGCGGATCCGGGTGGTGAGGATGCCGATGGTGGTCGTCTTGCCGGCCCCGTTGGGACCGAGGAAACCGAACACCTCGCCCCGGCGCACCCCGAAGGTGATGCCGGCGACCGAATCGACCGGCGCCTTCGGATACCGCTTGACCAGATCGGTGACCTCGACGGCCGCCCCCTCCCCGGAGCCGATCATGAGGTCGGTTCGGCTGACCTCACCGCCGGCAGGCCGTGGTACGGGCTGCCTTGTTGTTGCCACTCCTCGTACCTGGCCATGAACCCGGGGCCGAACGGGTCCTCCCCGATCAGCGGCATCGCCGCCCGCCAGATGGTGAGGTCGTCGGGCGCCAACTCCGCCGCCTCGGCCAGGTGGGACCGGGTGACCTCCGGGTTGTCACGGCGATGGGCTTCGGCGGCCACCCGGAAGTGGAGCCGGGCCAAGACCTCACCGTCGGAGAGATCCTCGACCGCCGACTTGGCATCTGCCTCGCTGATCGGGACCACCCCGTCCCGGGCCCAGCGGCGCACCTGGTCGAGATGGGGCGATGCCTCGACGCCGGTGATCTCCTGGAACAGGTCGGTCCCGAAGGCCACCCCGTTGGGCCGGACGATGGTCTCGTCTTCGTCGATCCACACGACGGTGGGGACGTTGGAGATGGCGTAGAGCTCGCTCAAAATGTGCTGGGGGTCGTAGAGCACCGGCATGGTGATGCCATCGCAATAGGGAGTGACATCCTCGGCCGACTGATCCATGGCCACCGCGATCACCGAGAAATCCAAGGGTCTCAGTTCTTCGTGCAATGCCTGCCAACCGGGAAGGTCGTACCGGCAGCCGCACCAGCTGGCGAACGTCACCAGCAACTTCTTCTGGCCCTCCCACTCGCGGCTGGAACGGAGGTTCTCCTCGAGGTCGGGCAGATCGAACGCCGGGGCCCGGAGCCCCTCGAGGGCGCGGTCCCGCTGCTCGGAAGGCAACGAGATGGCGGCCACCCCGATGGCGGTGTCGACCACCACCTGCCGGCCGAGGGCGCCGGCCACGGCTTTGAGGTCCACCCGGCCGTCCACCATCAGCCTCGAAGGATCCGCCACCGGCACGCAGGTGTCCTCCCGGCACAACCCGGCCGGCTTCAGCTCCCAGCCCAGTGCCGCCGGCAACTGGTCGGGGTCGACCAGCACCGTGCCCCGTTCATGGTCGACGAAGCCCTCGACCGATCTGGCCGTGTAACTGATGATGGTGATGCGCGACATGCTTCCCCCTCGGCTGCTGCTCAGACCCGTTCTTCCTACCATCTGGCCCTCGCCGTCCGCCTATTCGGCCCTCGCTCCCCAGGCGAAATAGACCGACGACCGGAAACCTTCACCCCCGAAGTTGGGCCCGCGCTTCCACTCGAGGACGGCCGGACTCATCGCCGCCGTCGCTCTCCTTCCGCTGAGTCAGCTCTTCCGGCGTCGAATCCCGGCAGGAGAATGGCGACCAGCCCGTCGGCGTGGGCGGCTATCCAGGCGGGTTCGCTCGGATTCCGGCCGGTGAGAAGGCGAACTTCGGGAGCGGTGACGTAGGGCAACGATGCCGCTCCGACCAGCACGTAGTAGAGAATGTCGCTATCAATTGGCGCAGCAACGCCGGCGTCGCGAAGGATCTGCCAGGCTGGCCGGATCCCCCTGAAGAACGGTTCTACGTGGGTCTCGGTCATCCACGTCAACCGTTCGCTGGCCGCGGTGCCCTCGTGCACCATGATCTGGTTCAACTCTGGGTGTTCGGCTGCGAATCTCACGAACCGGCGGATGCCATCGGCAAAGCCGGAGGCGAGTAGTGACACGTCAATCCCGGTCAGCTCGGATTCGACCACACCCTCCAACGCTTCTCCCAACAAGCCGAAGAGATAGTCCACTGACGCCATCCACAGCGCTGACTTCGACTCGAAGTGATAGTTGATCTGCGGCTGGTGGGCGTCGACCCGGCCAGCGATCGCCCGGGTCGACGCTCCGTCGAAGCCCTTGGCCCCGAACTCGATCAGCGCCGACTGCAGGAGGGCCTCCCGGATGTCGGTCCGCGCCCGACGGGGGCGGACCTTCCTCAGCGCCCGGGGTTGAGGTTGCATACCCGGAAGTCTAGCGTTATTATCGTTCGATAACATAGATGGAGGTGAGGGATCTGACTACTGCCCGTGAGGTGACGAGCGAAGGCGGCGCTTCGGTGCGTCTCCTCCCCCTGTCGAAGGATCCGTTCCAAGCGCCGACCGATCGGGACATGCTCCCCTCGGAGAGGCGCCAGTTCGTCCGAACCCACCGGACGTGCGTGTTCGGCTACGGGCGCCGGTCGGATGGTCCGGCCATGTCGATCGTCTACTACGTCCCCGCCGAGAACGATGACCTGCTGGTGACCACCATGGCCGAACGGGCCAAAGCCAAAGCCGTAGTCCGTGACGGCAAGATCAGTCTCTGTATTCTGGACGAGACGTGGCCGTTCGCCTACCTGCAGGTCTATTGCGACGCCGCCATCGACGACGACGGCGAGACTCTGGTCGACGTCATGATGGCGGTGGCCGAACGCATGTCCGGTGAACCACTGGCCCCCGAGCTCCGACCGGTGGTCAAGACGGTGGGCGAAGAGGAGGGCCGGGTGCTGCTGCGGTGTCGGCCGTATGCGTCATTCGTGACGCCGCCCCGACATCTGCACCGCAACGACCAGGAGGAGCCCCTGACCCACTGGTCCTCGGCATCCCTGCCCTGGGATGCTGCCGACCCGGCCGACCCCGCGTGACCTTCCGATTCGCCAACGTCGAGGGCCGCTCCGCGCTGGTCGATGCCGACGGTCGGTGGTTTGATGCCTCGCGGATGAGTCGGGGAACCGTCAGCGCCGACCCGATGGGCGCCTGGGCTCAGCTCGACGAACTCCACCGGGCCGCCGGCAAGATTTCGGAGGCCGTGCCCGACGGCGTGATCGGGGACGCTGACCTCGGCCCGCCGATTCCCTCTCCTCGGAGCATATTCGGCGTCGGGCTCAACTATCGGGCTCATGCCGACGAGGCCTCGATGAGTCTGCCGGAGGTGCCGCTCGTCTTCACCAAGTTCCCCAGCTGTCTCACCGGGCCGACCGATCCGGTGATCCTCGGAGGAGGCACCGACGACTACGAGGCCGAGTTGGTGGTCGTCATCGGCCGCGGGGGACGCGATATCCGGCCCGAGGAGGCGTGGACCCATGTCGGCGGGCTGACGATCGGCCAGGACATCTCCGATCGGACCTTGCAGTTCGCGGCCAAGCCTCCACATTTCGATCTGGGCAAGTCCCGAGACAGCTACGGGCCGATCGGACCGGTCGTGGTCTCTACCGACAGCTTCGCCGACCCCGGCGACCTTCTGATCCGCTGTGAGGTCAACGGTGAACGCCGGCAGGAGGATCGCACCTCGAACCTGATCTTCGATGTCCCGGTCCTGATCAGTTACCTGTCCGCCATCCTCACCCTCAGCTCTGGAGATCTGATCTTCACCGGCACCCCGTCCGGAGTCGGCGCCACCAGTCTCACCTTCCTTCGTGACGGGGACGTCATCACCACCACCATCGAAGGGATCGGCACCATGACCAACCCCTGTCGAGCACCGGATCCGGCCGACCCCGACGCCCAGCCCGGCCGGACCTCCAGCTGAGGAGCAGGCCCTTGACCGTCCACCGGGTGTCATCGATCACCATCGGCGTTCCCAACGTCGATGAAACGGCCGGGTATTACGCCGAGTTTGGGCTGACGCGCGACGGCAGCCGGTTGTCGACCACCGATGGCGGTGAGCAGCTGCGCATCGTCGAGGCTCCCAGCCGCCGGCTGATCGAGCTGTTCCTTGGAGCCGATGACCATGACGACCTGGAACGAATCGCCGGCCGACTGGCGGGACTCGGGGTCCCCACCGAACGCGACTCCACCCGGCTCAGCGCCATCGAGATCCACAGCCGCGTCCGGACGACCATTGGAATCTCCCCTCGCATTTCCCAGGTTCCCGCGGTGGTCCCCCCCGCCAATGCGCCCGGGCGGAGCGAACGAACCAACCAGCGGGCACCCGCGGTCCGGCGCGACGCACCGATCCGTCCCCGCAAACTCGGCCATGTCGTTATCGGCACCCCGGAGGCCGACGCCGCCCAGCGCTTCTTCGTCGACGGCATCGGCTTCAAGGTCAGCGACCAGGTTCCTGGCATCGCCGCCTTCCTGCGGTGCTCCACCGACCATCACAATCTGCTGATCCAGCCGTCCCCGGTGGCCTTCCTTCACCACACCTCGTGGCAGGTCGACGACGTCGACGAAGTCGGCCGCGGCGCCACTCGCATGCTCGAGGGTCACCCCGAGCGGCACACCTGGGGCCTGGGCCGTCATTCCATCGGCTCCAACTTCTTCTGGTACTTGCGCGACCCGGCCGGCAATTTCTCCGAGTACTACTCCGACATGGACACCATTACCGACGACCAGCTCTGGACCCCGGGAACCTGGGAACCCTCACTTCGGGCCCTCTACGCCTGGGGACCTGATGTGCCACCGTCCATGCTGGAGCCCGATGACCTCGCCGACCTCATGGCCGCGGCCCATCGCAGCTGACACCCGACGATCTCGCCGCGTTGGCGCGGGCTACGCGGTGTCGGCATCTCCGGGTAGGCCGACGGCGGAGATGAACTGCCGGCTGCGCTGGCGGTAGCCGCCCTCGCCACCGGGAGTGGGCGCGGCCGGTGAGAACAGGACCACCCCATCTACCGGGGTTACCGCCATGGCCATGGCCACCGCCTCCTCCAGATCCCCGGCGGTCTGCACCGACAGCGAAGGCCCGGAGTCTGACCCTGCGTCCCGCAACGCCTCCACCATCCTCTCGGGATCCGGGGGCAGCACCACTACCTTCGGCCTCGGGCGGCGAGTGACCAGCAGGGCGGAAAGCTCGCCGAGGTCGACCCCCCGATCAGCTCCTCCCAAGATGACGGTGAGATCCCGGCCCGGGAACGCGGCCACCGACGCCGAGGTGGCGAACGGGTTGGAGGCCAGCGCGTCGTCCACGAAGGTGAGGCCGGCTCGCTCCCCGACCGTCCGGCACCGGGACGGCAACCCGCCGTAGCCGTCGACCGCGGCGGTCACTGCCTCCACCGACGGGGATTCCCCTCGCAGGAGTAACACCCCGGCGATGGCGCCACACAGGTTGGCCACGTTGTGCCCGCCCGGGACCGGGAGCCGGTCGGCGGCCACCACCGGGGTCCCGTCGACCGAGATCATCCCGGAGGGCTCGACCCGGACCCTCCCTTCAACCCCGAACAGCGTTCGGTGGGGGTGGTCGGCGGTCCGGCGCACGGCCTCCGCACTGGCGGCGTTGACGGCCAACAACCCGGGGGGTCCGGCGTCGATGAGCCGGAGCTTGTCCCGGTAGTAGGTCTCCACCCCGCCGTGCCAGTCCAGGTGATCAGGAGCCAGGCTGGTGAGCACGCAGACGCCGGGAGAGACGGTGACATCGGCGGCCTGGTAGGACGAGACCTCCACCACGTAGGCGTCCACCGGATCCCGCCGGTAGAGGTCGGTGACCGGGTCACCGATGTTGCCGACCAGGGCCACCGAGAGTCCCAGGTGCTCGAGGATCGAAGCCGCCAGTGCCGCAGTGGTGCTCTTGCCCTTGGTACCGGTGATGGCCAACACCGGCAACCGGTGGAAGTCCTCCAACCAGACCGCGGTGGCGGTGGTGACGGTGACCCCGGCGGACTCGGCCGCGGCCAGCTCGTCCCGGTACCGGCTCACCCCCGGGGAGCGGATCACCACGTCCAACCCGCCCCACTCCACCCGGTCCGGAGCCAACACCGGCAAATCCGTTGACAATTCGGCCTCCACCCGCCCGGCGGCACCCTCGACCTGATCGTCGATGAGGAGGGGCGACGATCCCCGTTCGATGAGCAGCCGGGCCATGGCCAACCCTTCGCGGCCCATGCCCCACACCGCCACCCTCCGGCGGCTGAGGTCGTCGAGGGTCACCCTCAGCCGGCCAGCAATTGATCGACGGCCGATGCCACCCGGGGATCGGGGAAGGCCGGGGACGGGTACGGGGTGAGCAGATTGGCCACATCCTGGTCGGAGACCATTCCCCGGGCCCGCCCGGCGAGCGCGGCCACCACCACCTGGTCCTTCCAGGCTGGGAGGCCCGACAGCATTCGCATGGCGGCGGCCGACTCGCCTCGCTCCCCGACGCATTCGAAGGGCTTCCCCGCCTCGCTCATCAGGTCGGCGAAGCCCTCGACCTGACCGGGATCGGCGAACATGTCCCGCCCGATGATGGCCACCAGCGCCTCCGGAGTCAGGAACGGGGCGAGCATCAGCCCCACGAACCGGCACTTCGGACAGTGGCCGCACCAGCGATCACCGGCGTCGGCCTGCTGGCGGAAGGCGGTATTGCAGCTGCAGAAGGTCGAGTGGTAGCCGGTGAGTCGCGAAAAAGCCCGGGCGATGGACAGCTCGGAGTACTGGCGGAGCGCGGATCCGTAGGTGATCCCAGGATCAATCGACTCCGAGAGCAGGCGCTGCAGCAGGATCTCGAAGTCGAGGCTCTTCGAATACTGGTGGTTCACCGGCACGCCGTCGACCCATCGTGTCTCCTCGCTGGCCGAACGCTCGATGGCCATGGCGATGGAGTCGTAGCCGTACAGGTAGCTCCCCGCCACCGCGATGAGCGACACGATGGCGGTGATCGGAACATGCCCGTTGAGGGCACCCGAGGCATTCAGCCGGGCCAGCTCCGGTGACAGGCGCCGCCGCACCACGATCAGTTCGAGGCCGGACGCCGCCGCCAACTCGACCACCAGCGGGTGGGGGTTGACCGCCAGCAGTCTCGGGCCGAGGTGACGGACGGCCTCGATGAGGACCATGGAATCCTTGCCGCCACCGATAGGAACCAGGAGTCCTCCCGGCCGTTGGGTCCGGAGTCGATCGGCCCCGACCGGAGCCGCGGCCGCGGCACGGATCTTCACTTGGTGGGGAACGGGCAGGCCGTTGGCCACCGCGAACTCCCTCAGCCCGTCGTCGTAGAGGTGGCCGTGGAACTCCGACTCGAAGGCGGTGAGGCCGGTGCCTTCCACTTCGATCACTGGAGGCGCCGCCGCCTTGTAGTAGCTGGTTCCGGCGGCCACGTGCAGGTGGAGGAGGGCCCGATCGAGGCCGGTGTCGTCGATCGGCAGGTCGGTCGGAGGCTCCGTCTCGAAGGTGACGGTCTCCTCGAAGGAGAGGCGATCACCCAGCCCATAGGCGAGAGACGCCGTCCGGGAGGAGTGGTCGTAGTGGTAGTCGACGATCCGGAAGCTGTCGACTGACCCCGGATCGAACCGGTTCGGGTCGCTCATGGCGCGCACAGCGTACCGGTTGGCCTCAATGGTCATTGCGGTGGAGCGGGACCCGTCGGTTGTCCTCCCGGGCCGACTCGAGCGCCTGGCGGAGCCGGTCGACCGGGGCGTCGGCCGATGACCAGAGGTTGTTCCGCTCCTCCGGGTCCCCGCTCAGGTCGTAGAGCTCCCACTGTGACGGCACCGGTTCCGGGCCAGCCACGTGCCGGGGCGCCACCCGGTGAGCCGCCTCCCAGTCCTCCAACCGGTCGTAGTACTGGCTCAGCTTCCAAAGCCGGGGCGTCCCCTCTTCGCCGCCGGGCGATGGGACGATGACCGACTCGATGTTGGCCGGCGCTGCCACCGGTACGAAGGGTTCGTTGGTGAACCGGTTGCGGTCCCGGAGGCCGGCATCGATGTGGTCCTCGGTGGTGAAGTAGACCGGGGCTTCCAATGTGGAGGAACGAGCCGGGTCGAGGATCGTCGGGCTGAGGTCGCGTCCGACCAGTTCCCGGACCTCGACATGATGCTCGGACAGCCGGCCCACCAACGACTCGGGCTCGACCCCGGCCAGACCCAGGAGGGTGGGGAGAAGATCGACGTGGCTGGTCGGGATCGACACCCCGCCGGTGGAGGCGGCGATGCCCGGGCCCGACACCAGCAGGGGCACCCGGATGGCCTCGTCGAAAGCGGTGTACCACTTCTGCTGCATCCCGCCGTGGGCGCCGACCAGGTCGCCATGGTCGGAGGTGAAGACCACCATGGTGGTCTCCGCCAGTCCGGAGGCGTCGAGCGCGGCCAGGATCCGCTCGATGGCCCGGTCCACCAGTTGATGGAGCCAGAGGTAGAAACGCCGGTAGTCGTTGTCGGCCGGCTGGGGGTAGAGCATGCGCGGCCACAGGTCCCGGAACCGACGGTGGCAGTCCGGCCTCCCATCGAAGCCGTCGGCCTGGGAGGGGGCCTCGCGGACATCGGGCACCCCGTCGTCAATGGCCGGGAACCCGAGGGCGTCCTGCCCCAGGCCGGAAAAGACGATGTCGTGGGGGTTGACGAACGATGCCACCGCCAGAAACGGGCGGGCGTCGGCGTGATCGGCGGCCAGCTCGGCGAACAGCCCGCATACCTGGTCGGCGAAGAGCGGGTCCCGCACCAGCCCGGTGTCGGCCGGACTCGGGCCGTGGGGCTCGCGGCCGATCCAGCCGGAGAAGCCGAATCGGTCCAACCGGTCGGCCCTCCGGTAGAGCTCCACCACTTCCTGATCGAGGGTGCCCTGCCGGTCGTTGGCCATCAGTCCGCTATGGCTCCCGGCCGGGATGAGGTCGGCATGGGAGATGTGCCACTTCCCCCGGTAGTGGGTGCTGTACCCGGCGGCCCGGAACCAGTCCCCCATCGTCGGCACCCCGTCCGGGTCCAACCAGGAGATGCCCGGGTCGTTGGCCGCCTTGGCCAGACCGTCGGTGGAGGTCACCCCGTGCAGCGACGGGTAATGCCCGGTGAACAGCGATGCCCGGCTGGGCAGGCAGGCGGTCGAGGCCGCGTAGTGGCGATGGAACTCAACGCTCTGGGCCCGGAGCCGCTCGCGGGCCGGGAACTTGTCCCGCCGGAACCTGGCCACCGCAGCGTCCTCGTAGGGAGGCGGATACCGTTCCTCGTCGGTCATGATGACCAGGACATTGGGTCGGTTGGCGGGCATCGCCCGTCACCCTAGGGCGTCGGTCACCTACCCCTGGGAATGGAGATCGGTGCCGGGTCGGGGAACGGGAAGACGTCGAGATCCGGTGCGGTACGGGCCAGTGAGTGGTAATTCCGTTCGGCGAACCACCAGCGGGCGCCGTCGAAGCTGTACCGGTCGTGGTAGAGGCCGAAGGCGTTGGTCCACCGCCCGCTTCCCTCGTCCTGGCGGTGCTCACACATATACAGGCGGCTGACGGCCGACTCGGCCCCGGCGCCGTGGGGGAAGACGATGTGGGCGTTGAGGATCTCGAACTCGAAGAACGAGAATCTGGCCACCGAGGCGCCGATGAACTCGCCGACCGCCCGGCCTCCGACCAGTCGGAGAGGATCGCCCTTCCGGGTGTCGATAACGACCGCGGCATCGGGGAGAAAGAGGTCCTCCAGTTCGGACCACGCCCGGCGATTGACCACGTCGGCATAGGCGTGCTGCAGCCGGCGGATGCCGGTGTCGTGCACCGCGGTCAGGAGGAGCTCGTCGTCGATCACCGGCCGAACGCTACTTCGCCGGCCGGACACGGTCACGGGCGGGGCGGATAGGTTGGGAATGACCACCGATCGAGGGACCAGATCCCCTCAGTGCTGACAGTGAGGTGCCCATGGAATACGTCAATCTCGGAGGTACCGGCCTGCGGGTGTCCCGCGTCTGTCTCGGCATGATGAGTTTCGGCAATGACAGCGAGCGTCCCTGGGTGCTCGGCGAGGACGCTGCCGAGCCCATCGTGAAATTGGCGGTGGAGGGCGGGATCACCTTCTACGACACCGCCGACACCTATTCGGCCGGCGCCAGCGAGATGGCCACCGGCCGGTTGCTGCGAAAGTTCTTCGAGCGCGACGACGTGGTGGTGGCCACCAAGGTGTACATGCCGATGAGGCCGGGCGAGAACGGCAAGGGCCTGTCCCGGAAGCACATCCTCTCGGCCATCGACGCTTCCCTGCAGCGTCTCGAGATGGACTACGTGGACCTCTACCAGATCCACCGCTGGGACCACCACACCCCGATCGAGGAGACGATGGAGGCGCTGCACGACGTGGTGCGGTCGGGCAAGGCCCGCTACATCGGTGCCTCGAGCATGTTCGCCTGGCAGTTTGCCAAGGCGCAGCGGGTGGCCGACGAGAACAACTGGACCCGGTTCGTCTCCATGCAGCCGCACTACAACCTGATCTACCGGGAGGAGGAGCGGGAGATGATCCCCCAGTGCATCGACCAGGGCGTGGGCGTCATTCCCTGGAGCCCGCTGGCCCGCGGGGTGCTGGCCGGCAATCGCACCCGGGGGGGCGAACGATCCACCACCCGGTCGTCGACCGACGCGTTCACCGACTACCTCTATGACCAACCCACCGATTTCGACGTGGTCGACCGGGTGGCAGAAGTCGCGGCCGAACGTCAGGTGCCCCCGGCTCAGGTGGCACTGGCCTGGGTGTTGCAACGACCCGGGGTCACCGCTCCCATCGTCGGTGCCACCAAGGAGGCCCATCTGGTCGACGCGCTGGCCGCCGAACAGTTGGTCCTCTCCGACGACGAAGTGGCTCGGCTGGAGGAGCCCTACGTGCCTCACCCGGTCCTCGGCCACTTCTGACCAGCACAGTTTTGTTCACCCGGGCGGCACCTTCCGATCATCTTTAGATGACCTGAACGCCCTTCCCGGCGCGGTTAGGGTGCGGGGCATGAACGTGGGGGATCTCTCGTCGGCCTTTATTTACCGCGCCATCCGGCCTGTCGTCATCGCCACCCTGGCGCTCGCCGTCCTCCTCGCCGGTTGCTCGAGTTCGCCGGCCAAGACGGTCCCGACGACCACCATTCCAACGACGACAACGACCACCACGACAGTTCCCCCGACGACCACCACTGCACCCCCTCCGACCACCACGGTCCCCCCGACCACCACCACCACCTATTACTCGCCGCCGGCGTCGACCTACTACGTCCCGTCGCCGAATCCCACCTGCGCACCGCCGTGTTGAGCGACGGCCCGCCCCCGACGTCGAAGTCAGCCGGACCCGGCGTC